>JBIOJT010000048.1:0-18563 GCA_044451055.1 Methylomirabilales bacterium (SeqCode) | reverse complement strand
TGGCGGAGGTGCAGCCGCCGCCCGCTGCCCCACAGGTCGTGGCACCAGTGCCGGCTTCCCCAGCCGCCCCTGAACCTCCCCAAGCTGTCGCAGCCCCAGAACCCGCCGTGGTGACCCCGCCACCGGCTGCAGCCACGGCACCCGCCGCGGTGACTCCGCCGCCTGCGCCGGCCGAGCGTGGTCCCATCGAGGTCACGGGAGTCGACGTGCAGGAGGCAGGCCCGGGTGGACTCGTCGTAACGGTGGTCGCGGATGGTCCGATCGGCACCTACGAGTCGTTCACCCTGCCGGATCCCCCGCGGCTCATCGTGGATATTCCGAACGCGACTCACGCGATCCCCCAACCGATTTCCACGCGGCCGCCGCTGGTCACGGCTATCCGGTCTTCTCAGTACCGGGAGCGGCCGCTGAAGATCGTCCGCGTGGTGCTGGACCTTCGTTCCATGCTGCCCTACCAAGTGGTCACGGCTGATAATCAGCTCCGGGTGCAGCTCGGGACGGCTTTGGGCGCAGCCCCGCCCCCCGTCGCCGGACCCGCGCCGGTCGCCACACCGGCGGGCAAGGTCACGCGGGTGGATCTTCAGAGTCTTCGGGGGCGCCAGCGGATCGTGATCGGGACGAGTGGCAGGGTCACCTACAACGTCACCGAAGCGCCTGATCCTCCCAGGATCCTGGTGGACATCACTGGGGCGCAGATCGACCCGGCCAATGCCCGCACGATTGACCTCCGCCAGGTAACCTCGCCGGTGAGCCGGCTGCAGGCCAGCCAGTATCAGACAGCGCCTGACCCGGTGGTCCGGGTGGTCGCGGACCTGCGCAGTCCGACGCGCTACGACGTGCAGCAGACTCCCTCGGCCATCCTAGTTGAACTGACCGCGGCGCCACAGGCCGCCGCGCCAGCGGCACCCACGCGACCGGCGCCTGCCGTGGAGGCCGCAGCGCCCGCCGCGGCTCTGCCGGCGCCCCCGCCGTCGCTCGCCGGTGGTCCCGGGCGACTGTCCATGGACTTCAGGGAGGCGGACATCAATAACCTGCTCCGGATCATCGCCGAGGTCAGCGGGATGAACGTGGTGGCCGGCGGGGATGTGACGGGCAAGGTCACGGTCCGCCTGGTGAACGTGGAGTGGCAGCAGGCCCTGGATGTGATCCTGAAGATCAATAACCTGGGGTACGAGCTGGATGGGAACATCATCCGGGTGGCACCCCTGGCCAAGCTCGATGCGGAGCGGAAGGCAAGGGAGGATCAGCGCGTAGCCGCAGCGAAGGCCGTTCAGGAAGAGCAGAAGACGCAAGTTCAGGGTGAACCCCTTGTGACCAAGGTCATTCCCTATAACTTCGCCAAGGCCGCGGACATATCGACGAGCCTGGGTCGCCTCAAGAGCGCTGGCAAACCCGAAGCCAGTGTGCAAATTGATGAGCGGACCGCGCAAGTGATCATCAATGACACTGCCTCCACCATTGCGAAGATGGAGGACCTGCTCAAGCGCCTGGACATCCCCACGCCTCAGGTGCTGATCGAGGCTCGGATCGTCGAAGCGACCCGGGATTTCTCCCAGAGCCTGGGCGTGGAATACGGCTTTGCGACCCAATCCTTTCTTAACAGCGCGGCGAACGGTAGAAATCTGACTCCAATGAGTATCTTCAGTTCGGCGGTCAACACGCCCCTCCAGTTTCTCACGACAACGACTTCCGGTGCGATTCCCGCGACCGCGATTCCCTTGGGGATCTCTTTCCCGTCCGCGACGACGAATACGGCGGGTCTCGGAATAACCTTCGGCTCGATCGCGAGCGACCTGTTAGGCGTGCGTCTGTCGGGGGCCGAGAGCGAGGATAGGGCAAGGATCCTCTCGGCGCCCAAGGTGGCGACCCTGGACAATCAGGAGGCCGAGATCCGGCAGGGCACACAGGTTCCGTATACCACGGTGGATAGCTCGGGCCGGACGGTGGTGGCGTTCCAGGATGCCTTCATCCGCCTGAAGGTGACGCCTCACATCACCAATGACCGGCGCGTGTCCATGAAGGTCGAGGCCGAAAAGACCGAACCTGGCACGGAGATTACCTTCGCGGGTGGCTTTGCCTTCCCGCTGAATCAGCGCAAGGCCACGACCAACGTCCTGGTTTCCAATGGATCCACGATCGTCATTGGCGGCCTGATGGCGACCAATGACAGCCACAGCGAGGTGGGGCTCCCGTGGCTGAAGAATATCCCCGTCCTCGGGTGGATGTTCAAGAGCACGACCATCGGACCAAACTCTAGAACCGAACTCCTGATCTTTTTGACTCCCACGATCCTGGAGGAGCCGCGGTTGAGCTGAGCGGGTTGGCCCGCGAAGTCCTCTCCCCCTTGCAGCGGCGGGCGCTCTGCCTCGACGTTCAGCCAAGGTCGCGGACCTGACGAATAGACGAATGGTGAAACGCACCCCCGCGGGGGTGCGTTTCTTCTTTTCTGAGGGGGGCTAGGCGGATATGATCATGCGCTCCTCGTGAGGCGGAGCCAAGCGGCGCGATCAGGAGACTGATCGAGACAAGGAGGCCGAGTGTTACGCTATCTCACAGCCGGGGAATCCCACGGACCCGCTCTGGTGGCCATTCTGGAGGGAATGCCATCCAACGTGCCGGTGGTGGCGGCCGACATCAACATCGATTTGCGCCGCCGCATGGGCGGCTACGGCCGGGGCGGTCGGATGAAGATCGAGCAGGACGAAGTGGAGATCCTCGGGGGCGTCCGCCACGGGAAGACCCTGGGGAGCCCGATCTCCCTGCTGATTCGCAACCGCGACTGGGAGAACTGGAAGGAAGTCATGGCCCCCGACGGAACGGAAGGTCAAGGCGAGTCGGAGCGGCGAGCCCTGACCCGGCCCAGACCCGGGCACGCGGATCTGATCGGCGGCCTCAAGTACGACCATCAGGATCTGCGGAACGTCCTGGAGCGCGCCTCGGCGAGGGAGACGGCTGCTCGGGTAGCCGTCGGCTCGGTGTGTAAGTGCCTCCTGCGGCAGTTTGGGGTCCAGGTGGTGAGCCACGTGGTGGAGATGGGTGGCATCCGGGCCAAGACCGAAGACCTGACGCCGGCCGAGATCGTCGCCCAGGCCGGGGACTCGCCGGTCCGTTGCGCCGACCCCGCGGCCACCGAGGCAATCATGGCCAAGGTGGATGAGGCGCGCGCCCGCGGCACCTCGTTGGGCGGTGTCTTCGAGGTCTTGGTGGTGGACCCCCCGGTGGGCCTCGGGAGCTACGTCCACTGGGATCACCGCCTGGACGGCCAGCTTGCCCAGGCCCTGATGAGCATCCAGGCGATCAAGGGGGTGGAGATCGGTCTGGGATTCGAGATCTCGCGCCGCTTCGGCTCCGAGGTCCAGGACGAGATCTTCTATCAGGCACCAGGAGGCGGGGGAGCGACCAGCGAGGGATTCTACCGGCGGACGAATTTCGGAGGCGGGCTCGAGGGCGGGATGACCACCGGCCAGCCGATCGTGCTCCGGGCGGCCATGAAGCCGCTGTCCACGCAGTACAAACCATTGGTCTCCGTGGACGTGGTGACCAAAGAAGCCAGCAAGGCCGGGGTGGAGCGTTCAGACATCACGGCGGTCCCGGCCGCGGGCGTGGTGGGCGAGGCGGTCGTGGCCTTCGTCATCGCTCAGGCATTTTGCCAGAAATTCGGCGCGGACAGCCTGACGGAAATGCTGCGAAATCATGCCGGATACGTGGCGTATCTCAAGGCTCGCTGACGCGCCGCACTGATCGGTGGCTTCCTCCGACCCCGCTGTGTCACGCCAGGGCAGACACCTGGGAGGTCCATCCCGCCGGCATCGAGTCCCATCTGCAGGATTCCCGAGCGTTTCATTCGGCATCTTCGTGTCCAATCTCCGCATCCAGGATCTCCTGCGCCACTGGCTCGTCCGAGGCCCGGACGAAGACCCGCCAGAAGTTTGCCGGGCCGATTCCGAAGTGCGTGGTATCGAGGGTTCCGCGCACCAGGCAGAGCACGTCGTGCGCCCCGAGCAACGAGACGACGACGTCCACTGACGGGCGATCCCAGGTCTCGAAGATCAAGACTGTCGGCCGCTCTCGAACCTCGCCGCCTGTCAGGTCGAGGCTCACGTGACAGGTGGGACAGACGGTAACCCCCCACGGATAGGTGGCGTGACACATAGGGCAGCGGGCATCGTGGCGGGTCATTCCCACGTTTACCGGGGCCAGATATCTGCGTTGGCCAGCTCGAGAAGGTTTCCGTCGGGATCGCGAAAGTAGAAGGACCGGCCGCCCGGCCACTCGGTCTCCTTCTCGATGACGATGCGGGACTCCCGGATCCGCGCCTTCCAGGTTTCGTACTCGTCCGGAACGATAGTGAAGCAGATGTGGATTTCCCCGTCGGCGCCATGGGGCGGGAGGCTCGCGGAGCGGCGGGTCCTTTCGGCGCGGAAGAGCAGGAGAACACCGGACCCAACCCGGAAGAAGACGTGACGCCCTGGCTCCTTGCCGATGGGCCTCAAGGCCATGACGTCGCGGTAGAACTGTTCGGCCCGGTTAATGTCGGACACATACAGGACCGTCTCAAGGATGCCGGTGATTCGAGGGGACTGATCTGCAGGACTCACTGTTTCCTCCATTGCTCCAATCAGGTGCGCACACGGAAGCTCCGCTCCCCCTGCGGCGCCTCCCAGACGACCTCCACGCCCGTCACACGAGAGGCGGGCGATCCTCGATGGCACCACTGGATCATGGCCTCGACTGATGGCCGGTCACCCTCGAAAGCTACCTCGACGCGGCCGTCCGACGCATTCCGGATCCACCCGTCCACTTTTCGGAACGCTGCCTCGTCCTCGGCATAGGTCCGGAAGTAGACGCCCTGAACGCGCCCAGACACCCAGACGTGGGCACGCACATGATCCGGTTTTGGCTGCTCCCCCATTCCCGATCAATCCTCAGCTGGCAGGGATTGGTGCCGCATCAATCCGACTGCGCAGCACGCGATAGTATCGGTCCAGGCCGCCGTCTGACCAGGCCAGCGCGGCGGAACGGGCCATGATTCCATAGACGGCCGACCGGGAGATCTTCACCGTCACTCGCGGATTGAGGAGATCGCGGGCCTGCTGGACGAGATCAAGGGTGCGCAGGCCAATGAGCAATGGCCAGGCGCAGGCGAGCCGCATCCGGATCTCCCTCGGGGGAACCGCCAGGAGGTAGGCCCACCCCTCGGCGTAGTGCGACAGTGCGAAGTGGAGTAGGTCCCGGAGGAGCGGTCGGAGCCGCCCGATGGCTGCGGGATTGAGGAGGTCGCTCGGCGTAAGACCCAATGCCAAGAGATCCTGCCGAGGCAGATAGCACCGGCCGATCCGGAGGTCCTGCGCCAAGTCGCGGAGCATATTCGTCATCTGGAGGCCCTGACCGAAGCGCTTGCCGCGGGCTCGCATGACGGACACGTCCCACCCGCGCATGGCGGGGCGATGGGCCATGACCATGTCTGTCCAGAATTCGCCCACGCAGCCGGCGGCGTAGTAGGTGTACCGGTCCAGGTCGGCCCGGGAATCGAGGGCGACGAGATGCTCCTGGCCTTCTCCAGGGAAAGTGCGCAGATCCTCTTGCATGCCGTGGATGAGCGCTGAGAGGAGGCCTCGGATGCGAAGACGATCCTCCTCCGCCAGCACGCGGAAGGCGGCGAAGCACTCCGGGAGGCGGAGCAAGAGCTCCCGCTCGGCCGGAATCCTTTGAGGGCCGGTCAGGGCCTGCGCAATCTCGGCGAGGCGGGAGGTGGAAGGGAGATCCAACTCCTGCCGGAGCAAGTTCAGGTAGTGAAGGCGATCCGCCCGAGTGACGATGCGCGTGTCGGCGATGGTGTCAGCCGCGCGCGCCAAGAGGTAGGCCAGCCCCATCGGCCTCCGCAGGCATGCAGGGAGGACAGCCAGGGTCAGGCAGAACGACCGGCTGACCTGCTTCAGAACGCCGCGCAGCGCCTCAGGAATGTCGGCCATCTCCGTCCTCTCGTGTTTTCCTCTCGTCTGGCTTGACCAATACGATATCACATCCGGGACCGAAACCGGATTGGAAATGGCATGGAGTTGCTCCCTGGGCTCCATTTGTCCACGAGGCCGATCCCTGTCGCTCACGGATCCGTGCACGTCTTCGGAACCCACAGATCCCGTCTGTGTCATGCAGGGATGGAAACACGGATCACGGGTTGCCTTTCGCGGCCTCGCCCCATAAAATGGCCGCGCCCTTCGAGCACGAACGAGGGTAGGATTCACATCGGCGCACTTCTTCCCTGAGCGGGCGGTCTTTCTTTCGCTCGCAGCTGTGGGCCGGAAATCGAGGAGCAGACTGTGACCACGCAGACCTTCAGCGCAGCGGGCGTCCGCTGGGATCTCGGCGATCTCTTCGCCTCCCACGACGACCCGCGAATCGAATCCACCCTGGCAGACTGCCACAAGCGGGCCGAGGCCTTCGCGGACCGATACCGCGGCACGATCGCCGCTGCCGGCGGACCGGGACCCGAACACCTCCTGGCCGCCATCCTGGAACTGGAAGCCCTGGACGAAGACCTGAGGCGGGTCGGCACGTTCGCTGACCTGTTGTACGCGGCGGACACTTCACCGTCGGAGATCAGAGACCTCAAGGAAAGGGTCGAGCTGGCTGCAACTGAAATCGGCAATCTCGTCCTGTTCTTCGACCTCGAGTGGATGGATCTCCCCGACGATGTGGCCGAGCGCCTGCTGCGCCATCCTCTCCTGGCCGGCTACCGGCATTACCTCCTGCGACTGCGACAGTTCCGGCCCCACCGGCTCTCCGAACCTGAGGAGCGGTTGCTGAACGAGCGCGACAACACCGGGCGACGCGCCTTTGGGCGCCTCTTCACTGAGTTGATCACGAGCCTCCAATTTCCATTGGAGCGGGACGGCAGGATGGAATCGCTGACCATGAGCGAGGTACTGGCCCTGGTCCATGACAAGGAGCGGGACGTTCGTCGGCGCGCGTACGAGACGCTGTTCGACGTCCTGTCGAAACACGAGCTGGCGCTCACCTCCGTCTACGAGACACTCATCCAAGATCACCTGACGATGGATCGTCTGCGCCGGTATCCCGACCCCATGACGGAACGCCACCTGGACAACGAGATCGACGGGCAGGCGGTCGAGCAGATGATGGCCGTCACCGAGGCGAACTACGGTATCGCCCAGGCGTATTTCCGGCTGAAGGCCAGGCTGCTGGGCCTCCCGAGGCTGGCACTCTTCGACCAGTATGCGCCGGTGAGTGACGCCCTACTCGCCTGTCCATTCGACCGCGCCCGTGAGATGATCCTGGAGGCGTTCGGCGCCTTCTCGCCCAGCTTCCGGCAGATCGCCCAGCAGTTCTTCGAGCGGCGCTGGATGGACGCCGAGGTGCGCCAGGGGAAGCGAGGCGGGGCGTTTTGCGCCTCGCCCACGCCGGTGGTACATCCCTACGTCCTCTGCAACTACACCGACAACCTGCGGGACGTGATGACCGTCGCGCACGAGTTGGGGCACGGGCTGCACGGCTGGCTGGCGCGGAAGCAGACGCTCTTCAACTACGACACGCCGCTCACCACGGCCGAGACGGCTTCGGTGTTCGGCGAGTTCCTGGTCTTCGACCACCTGGTGCGAGTCCAGGAGGATCCCCAGGTCCAGCTGGCGCTGATCTGCGGAAAGATCGAGGACACCTGTGCGACGGTCTTCCGGCAGAACGTCCTCACGCGCTTCGAACAAATGGTGTTCGAGCAGCGCAGAAAGGGCCGCCTCACGGGAGAGGCCGTTTGTCGGGCCTGGGTCGACGCAAATGGACGATACTATGCGGACGCGGTCGAGATGACGGACAGCTACCGGTGGGGATGGTCTTACATTCCGCACTTCATCCACACTCGGTTCTACTGCTACAGCTACGTCTTCGGGGAACTCCTGGTGCTCTCCCTCTACCGGCAGTACAAGGAGGAGGGGGCGACCTTCGTGACGAAATACATCCGCCTGCTGGAGGCGGGGGGATCCGATTCGCCCGAAATCCTCCTCAAATCCCTGGGGGTGGATTTCCATGACTCAGCGTTCTGGCAGAAGGGCTTCGACGAGATCCTGGGCCTGGTGGAACGGGCCGAGGAGTTGGCCGGCAAGCTGGGACGCTAGCGGGTTGGGAAGCGGAGGAACGGGGAAGGGGGGAGCCCAGGAAGGTTGGAGACTCTCGGGCCTCCCAGCCTCCAAGCTTTCAGGTCTCCCAGCATGAGGTGATCATGGAACTCTTCGACGCGCATGCCCACGTCGCATCGGCGGACTTCGCCGGAGACCTTCCAGAGGTGCTCGCGCGGGCCGAGGCGGTCGGCGTGCGCGGCATCGTCGCGGTCGGAGAGACTCTGGAAGAGGCGGAGCAAACTCTCGCCCTGGCGAACCGGCACGCCCTGGTGAAGCCTGCGGCTGGGCTCTATCCAACGGTCCTCGATCTGGACGCGGCGGACGCTGTCGTGGATTTCATCCGACGACATGCCGCTCAGCTGGTCGCGCTGGGCGAGGTCGGCCTGGATCACTGGGTGGCGAAGGAAGAAGCGGAGTGGAAGATCCAGGAAGAGATTCTGGGGAGGTTTGTGGCGCTGTCCAACGAACTGCGACTTCCCCTGAACGTTCACTCCCGCTCAGCCGGGCGTCGCTGCATCGCCTTCCTGAGAGAGCGGGGCGCACGGCACGTCCTGCTTCACGCTTTTGACGGCAAGGCGGGAGCCGCAGCCGACGGAGTAGAGGCGGGGTTCTTCTTCTCGATTCCCCCGTCCGCGGTACGCTCGGCGCAAAAGCAAAAGCTGGTCCGTTCCCTCCCCCTGGAATGCATGCTTCTCGAGACTGACTCCCCCGTGCTCGGCCCTGCCCCCGGCGTCCGGAACGAGCCGATGAACGTCATGATCGCCTGCCAGGCCGTGGCTGATCTCAAAGGCGTCGCCCCAGAGGACGTCGCCCGGATCACCACAGAGAACGCCCGCCGACTCTTCCCCCGCGCCTTCGTCTGATTCCGGCCCCGCCCCTTGGCGTATCCGCTATCGACCCTCGGGGGCCGTCCGTCGCCGGAGGAGCGTTCCCCTCAAGGCGCACGGCGCGCCGCCGGCCGGAGCGACAGGGCGCCCAGGCACCCGATGACCGCCACGCCGCTCGCCAACAGGAAGGCGCCGGAGAAGGACTGGGTCCAATCAGCCAGCCGGCCGGCGATCGGGGGGGCGATGGCTTGCCCCAAGCCGAAGATGATGGTGAGGAACCCGAGGGCTGCGGCCGCCAGGGATGTCCGGGCGTAATCCCCGACGGCGGCCGCCATGATGGCCGGGATGCTCCAGGCGGCGAGCCCGAACAGGGTGGCCGAGGCGACGAAGGCGGAAGGAGTCCGGCCGAGCGCGAAGGTGGCAAAGCTCGCGGCGTGCAATCCGAAGACGATGGCCAGGCCGAACCGTTTCCCGATCTTGTCGGCCAGGGCCCCCCAAACCAGGCCGCTCCCGAGGCTGAGCGCTCCGGCCAATCCCCAGAGCCGCCCTGCGGCCTCGGGAGAGAGCCCCCCTTCCTTCACCAGGTAGGCGGCGAAGAACGTGACGTAGATGATGTAGGAGAAGCCGAAGCAGGCGAACACTCCTCCCAGGGCCCACAGGCCGCGATTCGCGAAGACCTCGCGCCAGCGGAGAGGGCCGCCCAAGGGCGAGAGCGAGACCTCGTCGGCGCCGTAGGGGCGCTGGCCCACATCCTCCGGCCGGTTCCGAACGAGTGCCAGCATGGCGAGCCAGACGAGTCCGACGAAAATCGCAAGGAGGACCCAGGAGTGTCGCCAGCCCGCAGGTCCGAACCACTGGAGGATCTCCGGGATCAAGAGCCCGCTCAGGATGAGCCCGAGCCCCGACCCGCCAGTCTGGATGCCCGCGGCCATCCCCCGCCGATGAGAGGCGAACCAGATCGTGGGCAGCGTCATGGCCGGGATGTAGAGCGTGCCGCTGGCCAGGCCGGTGAAGGTGCGGGCCGCGAGGGCCGACGGGAACCCGGTCGCCAGTGAAGTGGAGGCCAGGCCGGCGGCCAGACAACACAGTGCGATGAGGATCAGGCGGCGGTGCGACCACCGCAAGGCGAACAAGCCGGCGCTAAAGGATGAGAGCAGGTAGCCGACGAAATTTCCCGTGGCCAGCCACCCCGTCTCCGCGTAGGTGAGATGCAGGCCCTCCTTCATGGCCGGCAGGATCATGGTATACCCGAACCGGGCCAGGCCCAGGGCGCATAGGACGTTCAGGTGGCCCAAGGAGACGATGACCCAGGCGTAATGGAATCGGTGCCCACCCAGTCGGTCTCCGCTCCCGCGGACGCGCATTTCGCGCCTAGCAGGCTGCTGAAAAAGGCCCATCTGCAGCGTTGGCGCGCTCGCGCGGCGCTGCGACGTACGCACTAAGTACGCCTCGCACCTCGCATCGCGCGCCGCCTTGCATCTGGACCTTTTTGAGCAGCCTGGGCGAGAACGGGTTTTTCAGCATCCTGCTAGGACTTCTTGGGCAGGTTGTTGGTCGTCTGGTTCAGGATCTCGCCCGCGGTGGCCGAATCCTTGATGACGTACTTCTTGGAGGCATCCACGACGACGCGGGTGGCCTTGTCGCTGATCCGCTCGATGCTGATCTGGATGGTCAGGTCGCGGACGTATGCTTGGATCTCGGTCGTGACGACCTTCCCGTTCTCCTCGGTCCTCTTGGTGTCGCCGGTCTTAATGTCCAGGTTCACCAGGGCCTTCTGGAGGGCGGCGAGGACCGTGTCGTAGTCTTCGCTGTACGTTTTCTCTGCGATCCCCAGCACGGTGTACGTCACCCCGGCGGCCGCGCCCGCCACCGCACCCACCGCCAGCACCGCGCAGCCCTGTGTCACCAACAGCCCAGCCAGGACCAGCAACCTGAGTACACGCATGGCTCGCCTCCCTCGGGTGGTTGTCACGGGCGCACCCGGACCTTCGCGTCCACGATGGTGCAGCCTCGCTCGTGAGCGATGATGGGGTTCAGGTCGATCTCCTGGATCTCAGGATTTTCTGTTCCAATCCTGGCCACGGCGCAGGCACACGTCGCCAGGGCATCCAAATCGCGTGGGGGCTGGCCCCGGTACCCGGTGAGCAGCGGGGCCGCCCGAAGGTCCGCGAACATGGACCGGGCCTCGGCCAAGCCCAAGGGCGGGAGGCGGAAGGCCACGTCCTTGTATAGCTCGACAAAGATCCCGCCGAGGCCGACCATCACGGCCGGCCCGAACTGGGGATCCCGGACCATGCCCACGATGACCTCGGTGCCCGGGGCCGCCATCTTTGCCACGAGAATACCATGAATTGTGAGGCGTGAGGGGTAGGGTGTCAGGCGGTCCAGGATGGCGGTGAAGGCCGCCGCGGCCTCCTCCGCCGTGGCGATGTTGAGGCGCACGCCGCCGATGTCGCTCTTGTGGACGAGGCCGGATGCGACGACCTTCATGGCGACGGGACAGCCCAGGTCCCGGGCCGCGCGGCCCGCCTCGTCCGGGGTGGTGGCCAGGCGATGAGGGATCACGGGAAGGTCATACCCCGACAGCAACCGCAGGGCCTCGGGCTCGGGCAGCCAGCGGCTCCGATCTTCCGCCGAGGACGGCGCCGTCACGGGGTCACCTCGTCATAGGCGAACAGTCGGGCCAGGGCCCGGATCCCGCGCTCGGGCGTGGGGAAGACCGGGACTTTCTTCAGGTGCATTCGCTCCCGTTCTCGCCGCTCCACGTCGGCGCCGCCGAGGAAGATGACGAGCTGTGAGGCGCCGGGGGTCACCACCTCGGCAGCATCGAGGATGGGGTCGCCGAAGATGATGACCTGGCAGTCGACGTGCGCCGCCGTGGCGTCCACCACCTTGCGGTAGAGGGCGGCGGTGGCGTCCCCGGTGAGATCGAGCGGGTTGGCCACGATGCAGTGGGAGGGTAGGAGCCCCCGCAGCGTCTCGGCGACTTGGTCGGGGAGCGGAGCGATCAAGAGGCCGGACCACTCGGCCCAATCCGTGGCCAGGATCCCCGAGCCACCCGAGCTGGTGATGGTCAGGATGCGACGCCCGGCCGGCCTGGGGAGATAGGCCAGGGCCTTGGCGGCGTCGTACAGGTCCTCCAGGGAATCCGCGCGGTGAACCCGGAGCTGCCGGAAGAGGGCCGTGTACAGTTCGTCCCGACCCGCCAGCGAGCGCGTGTGGGACTCGGCGGCCCGCCGCCCCTCGGCCGTGCGCCCCGACTTCAAGATCACGATCGGTTTGCGGCAGCCAGAGACCGCCCGGCGGAACCGCTCCAGGTCCTTGACGCCTTCCAGGTAGGCGGCGACGGCGCGCGTGTGTGGATCGTGGGCCAGGTAGTCAATCAGGTCCGTCTCATCGACGTCGGAGCGATTCCCCAGGCTCACGAAGGTCGAGCAGCCCAACCGTTCCTGGGACGCCCAGTCCATCAGGGCCGCGCCCACCGTTCCGCTTTGCGAGATCACGGCGATTTCGCCCGGCTGCGTGAGGAGGGGCCAGGAAGCGCACAGCCCGTGGTGCGGGTTATTGACCCCCTGGCAGTTGGGGCCGACGACCCGCATGCCGGTCCGCCTCGCGAACTCCACGACCTCCCGCTGAAGGGCGACGCCCTCGTCGCCGGACTCGGCGAAGCCGCCGCTGATGATGATGGCCGCCTTGATCCCCCGCTGCCCGGCCTCGGCCAGGGCCTGGGGGACCGTCCTGGCCGGGATGATGATCACGGCCAGGTCCACGCCGGGCGGCAGATCGGCGATGCTTCGCGCACAAGGGCGGCCGAGAATCTCCCCCGCCTTGGGATTGACCGGGTACACGGGCCCGCGGAAGCCGGCGTCGAGGATGTTCTTCAGGATGATGTGGCCGTACTTCTCCGGCGCGTTGGACGCACCGACCACGGCCACGCTCTGGGGGCGAAAAATCGCATCCAGCGGATGACTCATTTGCGCGCATAGAGGGTTAACGGCGGGCAAGATGCCGGCCTTGTGTAGCACGCGCCTCTCGGGATTGTCAAGGTGGCCAGGCGGATAGGGCACCAGGAGGGAGGTTCATACAGCGGCACGCTTCTATCGGGATGGAAAGCGCTCGCTGGGGAGATGCCCGCCACCGGATGGGTGGGGTTAGTCCAGGTCCTTCAGCGCCTGGGTGTATTCTTCGATCATGGGCTGGTGGCCGTGCCGCGTGGCCGCGGCCAGCCCATCGCTATACGCCTGCTGCGCCTCCTCGAATTTCCCCAACCGCTGGAATGACTGGGCCAGCATCCGGTAGACGGCGCCCTCGTCGTTGGCCATGGCCAGGTAGCGGCGAAATGTCGCGACCGCCTGGTCGTACATTTGTGCCTTGAAGTATTCGTTCCCAAGCATATAATGCGTTGTTACATCGTTCGGCTCCCGGGTCAGGATCTCCTCCAGGGCCGTGATCCGCGATGTCGTCATCGTCGCACCTCCTCCACGGGGTGGCCTCACATGGCAAGGGGATGATAGTGGACCGCCCGGCGAATATCAAGTGGGCCACACAGTCGGGATGACAGGGATGGACGCTCAGAAGGAACGCCTGAGGCTTCTCGAGCAGGTCGCATGCCTCACGCAGCAGAACGCCGAGCTGTCGGCTGCCTTGCAGGAGCTCCGGGCGTACTACGAGGACCTGCTCTCCAGCTTGCAGGACGGCGTGATCATCCTGGACCCGGCCGGCCGCATCGTGTCGCTGAACCAGGCGGCCGAGGAACTCACGGGATTCTCGGGCTCCCAGATTGCGGGTCGCCTCATCGGGGAGGTCTTCCCGCCGCCCGCGCCGCTGTCGAGCCTGGTCGCAAGAACCGCGGACCAGGGGAGGAGCCACGCCGACTTCGACGCCACCCTGATCCGGGCGGACGGGGTCAGACTCACCGTCAGCACCGTCGCCTCACTGGTCAGCAATCCGCACGGGGAAAGCCGCGGAGTGGTGCTGGTCCTGCGTGACTTGTCCCGGGTGAAAGAGCTGGAAGAGCAGGTCCGGCGCTCCGATCGCCTGGCAGCGTTGGGAATCCTCGCGGCCGGCGTGGCCCACGAGGTCCGGAATCCCCTGGTGGGCGTCCGGGCCGCCGCGCAATTGATGGAGCGCGAGCCGGGCTTCCCGCCCAGCCTGCAAGAGTTCACCGAGATCATCATCCGTGAGGTGGATCGTTTGAACCGGCTCGTGGGTGACCTCCTGGCCTTTGCCGGGCCCCGTCCCCTGCGGATCCAATCCTGCAACGTGAACCAGGTCGTGGAGGAAGCGCTGCGCCTGGGGGAATCCGGGCTGCGGGCGGGCGGGGTGACCGTCGTGCGGCGCTACGACCCTGCGATGCCCCCGGTGGTGGGTGATCCCGAGCGGCTCCTGCAGGTGTTCCTGAACCTGATTCGAAACGGCGCCGAGGCCATGGCGGGTGGAACCGGCGAGCTCCAGCTGCGCACGCGGTTCGAACGGGTGGCGCCCCAGTGCGGTGGGGGCGCCGCCGCCGTGGTGGAGATCGGGGATCGGGGGCCGGGCATCCTCCCCGAAATCCAGGGGCAACTCTTCAATCCGTTCTTCACCACCAAGGACGGGGGGACCGGCCTGGGGCTTCCCATTTCGCTCCGAATTGTGGAGGAGCACGGCGGCGCGATCGAGGTCCAGAGCCAGGTGGGGCAGGGGACCACGCTCCGCGTCCTGCTCCCCATCCCCCCGGATGGAGAAGGGGCACGCGCATGACGGGCAAGCGGATTCTCATCGTGGACGACGAGGAGAGCGTGCGCTGGGCACTCCGCAAGGCGCTGGAGCGCGCCAACTACCGGGTCGACCTGGCGGTTGACGGCCGCGCCGGCCTCCACGCCGCCGAGGAACCCGGCGTAGACTTGGTCCTCCTGGATGTCCGCCTGCCGGGACGGGACGGCCTGGACGTGCTGCGCGAGATCCGAAAGCGCCGTCCGGATTTGCCCGTCATCATGATGACGGCTTACGGGACGCTCCAGGTGGCCGTCGAGGCCATGAAGCTGGGCGCCTACGATTACATCGGGAAGCCCTTCGACATGGACGAGGTGCTCTTGGTGGTGGAGAAGGCGCTGGAGGCGCAGGCCCTCGTCCAGGAGGTCGCCCGCCTCCGCCAGAGCGTGGAGGAGCGGGTCGACCTCGGGGGCATCGTGGGGGGCAGCCCGGCCATGCAGCAGATTTTCAAGGCTGTCGGGAAAGTGGCCGGGACGGAACTCACGGTCCTGCTGCGGGGAGAGAGCGGCACCGGAAAGGAGCTGATCGCCCGGGCCGTCCACGAGAACAGCCGGCGCAAGGGTCGCCCCTTCGTGCCGGTGAACTGCGCGGCGATCCCTCGCGAGCTCCTGGAGAGCGAGCTGTTCGGCCACGAGAAGGGCGCCTTCACGGGAGCGGTGTCGGCGCGGCGCGGACGCTTCGAGCAGGCCGAGGGCGGGACGACCTTTCTCGACGAGATCGGAGACATGGACCTGAGCCTGCAGACCAAGCTCCTCCGGGTGCTGCAGGAACGGCGGATCGAGCGGTTGGGCGGCGAGGGGTCGATCCCGGTGGACGTCCGCATCGTGGCGGCGACCAACCAGGATCTCGAAGCCGCGGTGGCCCGGCGCGCCTTCCGCGAGGACCTGTTCTACCGCCTGAACGTGGTCACCATCCACCTCCCCCCATTGCGGGATCGACGCGAGGATATCCCGGCCCTGGTCTCGCGCTTCCTCACCGCCTTTGCGCAGGAGCAGTACGCTCCCCCCAAGGTGTTTTCACCGGAGGCCACGACGTTCTTGCTGGCATATGGCTGGCCGGGAAACGTCCGGGAACTGGAGAACGTCGTCAAGCGGGCTGCGGCCCTAGCCACAACCTCGCTCATCCTCCCCGACCACCTGCCGGACAGCATCCGTGCTCATGCCGCGACGCAAGAGGCGGGATCGCGGCTGGAGACCTTTCCGGCGGAGTGGATTCGCGCCGAGTTGGCGCGATTGCAGGAAAGCATGGACGGTCGCCTCCACGACCATTTCGTCGCCTGTGTCGAACGGCCCCTCCTGGAGTTGGTCCTCCGCCGTGCGGGCGGAAACCAGGTGAAGGCCGCTGAACTGCTGGGCATCAACCGGAACACCCTGCGGAAACGGATCAAGGAGCTAGGGATTGCCCTCCCCGGGAAGCTGGGTGGGGACGAGAAGGAGAAGCCGGGCCCCGCCTGAGTGACCCCTGGGCCGGCCTCTCTCGTAGAGCTTGACCGACTTCAAAACGTCTGCTAAAAGCCAGTCAGGGAACGGTCAGTACGGGCCGGGAATGACGCGTCACCCGGCGAGAGGAGGGCAGATGGCCCAGAACGCGAAGCAGGCTGGTGGATCTGATCTGAAGGAATTGCCTTCGGTCGAGCGATCGGTGCTCCGGGCCCTGTGCCTGACCATCAACGTGGCCGGTTCCGTGGTGAAGGACAAGATCCTGGACTCGCTCACGAAGGATCATTTCTCCCTGCCGATCAACCAGGCGCTCTTTGCCGCGCTCAGAGAATTGCACCACAGGGGAGAGTACGTGGTCCTGAGCAACCTGGAGGACGAACTCCACGACCTGGCGATGGAAATCCCCGAGAAGCCTTCCCTCGAGGACCTCTTCCGTGGCGACCCCCCGAAAGCCGCCGAGGTCAAGGACTGGGTTGACCGGCTGATGGAACGGACTGCCAAGGGGAAACCTCCCGTGCCGCAGGGTGCTCCCGAGGAGCAGCCAGCCTTTGCCGCGACGTCCCAGGCGCTGTCGGCTCTTCCGCCTGGGCTAATAGAGGAGACGCCGGCGTCGGACCACGAGGACAGGCTCACCCGGACCAAGCCGGCTCCCGAGGCGAGGATGCCTTCGGCTGAAATGGAGAAGCAGCCCAAGGCGAGGGCGGGACGAGGCGAGGCGGCCGTGGGCAAAGCTCGCCCCCCTGCACCCGCTGTCCTCTCGTCCGAGGCCGAGGAATGGACGGGTTACCTGCAAGAGGTCGCCGCCAAGCAGGGGAAGATCCTCGAGACAGGGTTTGCCGGGCTGGATGAGACGGCGGGCGGGCTGTCTCCTGGCCTCATGCTCGCAGTTGACCAGGATTCGAACCGGCTCAGCAGCTTCCTGAAACAGCTCACGGATCAGATCGCCGCCCGATCGAAGGCCCCCTGTCTCTACCTGTCCTTTGGTCTTCCGAAGGCGGCGCTTCGTGTCCGCACGCTGTCGCGGCTGTCAGGCGTTCCCGCGAAGGATATCGAGAAGGGCCGCATCAAGAAAGGCTCGCCCGAATGGGAGAGCGTCGATCGGAACGGGCGAGAAGCAGCGGAATGGTTGAAGTGGGTTTTTGTCGTGCATGGCGATCCGGAGATGGACTTCGGTCAACTCCGGGACATGGGCCGTCAGCTCCTGGAATCGAACGGTGCAACCACGTGCCTGATCGTCGTGGACAGCCTCGAGAAGTTGGGCAAGCGCGGGGAATCACCCCACGCGCTTGTTGCTGGACTGAAGGAAGTCTCAGAGTCTCTGGATGTCTTGGTGATCGCTTCGACAGCCAACAAGGCCCTGTTGTCCGAGCCTGGCGTGGATTTCCTTGCCACCTTGGGGGAGGCAAGAGGCGCGGTGCAGTTCGAGGTCATCCGCGCCGAGGACTCTCGCCCGACCATCGTCCGCTTTGAGTACCGACCCGACATTCACCGCTTCACCGAGCAACCGGCGTCCTGATCCCTGCATCCCTCATTCTGCCGAGGGAGGGAAGGCCAGGCGCCGATTCCCTTGGTCTCTCCAGCAATTCCCTATCAACCTCGCACCTTGTCTGTGCCGGTTCTGCTGCGCTCGCGGGGCGCAATCGCCCACCTCCCTCCGCTTACTCAGCGGCGCGAAACTTAGGCTACACGTTCGCTCGCGCCGCTTCGTTCGCGGGGAAGGCCCTCGAACTTGCAGGACACACCGCAAGGCCTCGGCCCTCCCCGCGGACCCTTCCGAGAGGGGCGGGCCGCCGCCCCTCCTCGGACTCTCCCCCGGACTGTGCGGACCCAGGTGACCTGTCGCCTATCTTAGGCACCGCACAGTAAAAGAACGCAATGGTGCGCCGTTGGGCCGGGCGCTCGGCCGACGCCCGGCCCTACCGGACTGGAGGGAGGTGGGGACCGAATCCGTCGTGAGGGAGGAGTCGAATCTAGAACAGGTAATACAGCTCCGCAGCGATGGTGTCCTGCTGCCCCCTGTTGAAGGTGAAGCTGCCCTTGTCAAAAACGGTATTGATGTGCCCCGTAGTCTGGTCGTGCCGATACTCCAGGCGGCCATACAGCTTCTCCAGAAGCTTGTACCTCAGCGTGGTCGTGACCTCCCACACGTTCAGGCGGTCCGAGAGCCCGGTATTGGGGTTGATCGTCCCGGTCCGCGCTCCATCCTCGTCCACGAAGTATTCACCCCGCAGGCTCAGCGTCAGCCGATCGGTGAAGTCGTAGCTGCCATAGACTGCCGCGCCGTACCAGTAGGCATCCTTGGTGAAACCGACGAGCGGCACCCGCTCCTCGTAGCCGAGGTCCGCGTTGACGGCGAGGGTCAAGGGGTCGATGGGCTTGTAGGTGACGACGAGGTCTCCCACCGTGCGCTTGGG
>JBIOJT010000047.1:0-18641 GCA_044451055.1 Methylomirabilales bacterium (SeqCode) | reverse complement strand
GGCCGATCTGGACGAGGCTGCTCGCGTAGCGGGGCTCCAGGGGGACGTCGACCATCGCGGCTGGGAGGATGGCGTAGAAGTTCCCGCCGTACGAGATGTCCGCCACGATCCGGCCGAGGCCCGGCACGTCGACCTCAACATCCTTCAGGGCCAGATAGGCAGGGACATTTTGGAAGGTGACGCCCGTGACCCCGTGCGGCCCCACCTCCACCTCCGCCCGCACGAGCCCCGCCGGGGTCTCGAGGACCAGGGACGTCACCGGCTCCTTGGCGGGGAGGATGCCCGTCTCGAGCAGGACGGTGCAGGCGGCGATTGTATCGTGGCCACACATTGGCAGACAGCCGCCCACCTCGATGAACACGATGCCCATGTCCGCCTCCGGGAGGGTCGGTTGCGTGAGGATGGCTCCCGACATGGCTCCGTGGCCGCGCGGCTCGTACATAAGGAGTTGACGGATGTCGTCCCACTGCGTCTCGATGTGGCGCTTCTTCTCGAACATCGTCTTGCCCGGGATGTAGGGAATTCCCCCCACGATGATCCGGGCGGGGTTGCCCATCGTGTGAGCGTCAACCGCCGTGAACAGCCGCCTGAGTCGCATCCTGCGCCCCCTCTCCACCCTGAAAGCGATCGGGCCGGAACCATTCCGCCGGGAAGTCAAGCGGTTGGCCCGTGATCCACTGGGTAATCAGCTTGCCCGTGGCGGGGGCCAAGCAAATACCCGACGCTTCGTGGCCCGTCGCCACGTACATCCCCTCCACCCCGGCCACCGGCCCGATCAATGGAAGATGGTCCGGACTGAAGGGGCGGAGGCCGGCGTAAGTGCGGAGGCAGCGGAGCCCGACCAGTGCGGGAAAGAAACGGATCGCGCGGGCCGCGATGGCCGCGGCCACCCGGATGCTGACGCCCCGGTCGAAGCCCACCAGCTCCCGACTGCTCCCGAGCAGGAGGGTGCCGCTGCGCGAAGACTCGGCCACCATCGCTACCTGGAGGGCCGCAGCGCTACTCTCGACGGCGCCGACGTACCCTGCCTCCATCAGCTTGCGGCGGAAAAGCCACGGGGTCTTTTCGACGACGACAATATGCCCCTTTCGCGGCTGCACTGGGACAGTCACTCCAGCGGTCGCGGCCACTTCACGGGTCCACACGCCCGCTGCGACCACCACGGCCCCCGTGGGGATTCGTCCGCTGGTGGTTTCTACCCCCTCTACCCGCCGGGCGGAATTCAGGACCATCCGGTACACTGGAAGCTCCTGCAGGAGGCGTAACCCATGTCGCCGCCCGCCCTCGATGAGGGCGGCGGTGGCGTACCGGGGCTCAACCTGTGCGTCCTCCGGGAAAAGGGCGCCCCCGGGGAGATCCGGGGCCAAGGCGGGCTCTTCGGTGTGCAGCTCCCGGCAGTCCAGCATCTTTCCCGGCACGCCCGCGCTGGCCAGAGACTCCACCTTCCGCGTCACGGCCGCTAGGCCTCTTTCGTCCTCGGCCACCATGATACTGCCTTTCAGCTCGTACTCGAAATCGAACTCCAGCTCCTGGGCGAGCCCCCTCCACAGTTCCAGGCTCCGGTGGCCTAACGGCAGCTCCTTGGTGAGCTCTTTGTCCCACAACAGGAGGTTCCCTTCGCACGCCCCCGACGTCCTCGAGGCCGGGAAGCCTTGCTCCACGACCTGCACCGCGAGGCCTTCTCGAGCCAGGTAGTACCCACAGGCGGCGCCGATGATGCCACCCCCGATCACCACCACATCGGGATGCAGGTCACGTCCGCTGCTCATGGGTCTTCCCCAACGCTCCTCATCCAACGACCTGCCGTGTCGCTCCGGTCGCCTAGGACGGACAGCATGTCCCTGGCCGATTCCCAACAAGCCCGGCAAGAACCTGCAACGGCACCGGCTTGACGGGCGGGCGTGGGGTGAGATCCAAGACCTCCCCCAACGGGCGGCCCGTTTCGCGGGCCACCAACTCGGCCACCAGATGGCTGCAGATCCGCCCCTGACAGGGCCCCATCCCCACACGCGTCCAACCCTTCACGGCCCGAACGCTGGTGGCCCCCCGCCGGATCGCCGCCTGGATCTCCGCGACGGTCACCTCCTCGCAGCGACAGATCGGGGTGTCGAGCTCGGCGAGTTCGTAGATGCCGGGTCGCATCGCGAAGAGCCGCTCCAGCATGCGGGCGAATCGCAGCTGATGACGCCGGCGCTCCTGGGCCGCCTGCATCTGCCGGCGCCCTTCTGCCCCCAAGACATGCCCGAGCTGCTGGGCCGCGGCCAGCCCGGCTATTTCTCCCTCCGCTAGAGCCAGTTCGGCCCCGCCGATCCCCGTCGTCTCGCCGGCCACAAATACCCCTGCGACGCTGCTCTCCATGTTGGCATCATGCTTGGGGAGGTATTGCCCCTGGGACGGATGGTAGACCACCTCGCAACCCAGCAGGCGAGGCAGTTCCAATGAGGACAGGAAGCCATACCCGACGCAGAGCAGGTCGACCTCGAACGAACGCTCTGTCCCCGGCTTCGGCCGCCACTGCCGGTCGACCGCGGCAATGGTGGCACGTTCGACCTGGCCGGTCCCGTCCGCGCGGACCACCACCTGGCCGAAGAAGCGCGGCACCCGCGCCCGCAGCAACGCGGTCTCGTACTGGACGGTATCTCGGAGTCGATCCCAGTGACCCAGCATCCGATGGGATTGGAGCAGCCATTCCAGCCTCGTGGTCGCCTCGACCACCCCCGCGACCGCCGCTCCGGCCTCCGCCAGCAACTGCGCGAGGGGGAGCAGCAGGGGGCCCGCACCCGCCACGAGGACTCGCCGGCCTGGCACGATCCGCTGGCTCTTCAGCATTGCCTGGGCCCCACCGGCGGTCCACACGCCGGGGAGCGTCCAGCCCCGGAAGGGGATGGGCCGATCGTACGCCCCAGCCGCCACGATCACGGCTTTGGCCTTCAACTCCTCCGCTCCCACCTCCTCGCGGAAGAGAAGTAGGGTTCTGTCTTCCTCGATCCCCCAAACCAGCGTCCCGGCCAAGATCTCCGCCCGCGAGGCGGTCAACTCCCGCGCAAGCTGCCGGGCCCTGGTGTACTCCTTCCCCAGGACATCCGGTCGCCGCACCCGGAAAGGCTCAGAAGGGTGCCGGTAGATCTGGCCGCCGGCGTGGCAGGACTCGTCAATGATCGTCACGCCGGCCCCGGCGCGACTGGCCGTCACCGCCGCGGCGATCCCGGCCGGGCCGGCCCCCAGGACGGCTATCTCAGTCTGTCGCACTGCTGCTCTCGCGTGTCTGAGCCACTCGGTCCCGGAGACTCACCTTCATTCCCGGTCGGACAGAGACCATGCAGCTCCGCACCCGCCCCAACCCCTCAACGGTAACCACGCAATCGAAGCAAATCCCGATCCCACAGAACACCCCGCGCGGCTCGCCGCTCTTTTCGGTGTGACGGAAGGCCCGCCGGCCCTCCGCAGTCAGAGCGCCCGCGATCGTTTCTCCGGCGTAGGCCCGAATCACCTCACCGTCCACCAGCAGGTCGACGGGTTCACCCCGCTCGACGACCGGCTCTCGACCCAACTGCTCCTCTCGCATCGCTCGTCCACCTCGGCGGGCACCGCCTAGTCCGTTCCCTCGGATCGAAGTCTCCACAAAGCTCCGGCGCTGACCGTCGGGACGGCCCACCGCTTACGACTATTGCATGCGGGCCCTCTCCATTCGTTCCCAGGCGAGCATCGCCCCCAGCGCGCACGAAGATGCGGGTCAGACCGAATGAGCCTCCGCCCGTCCCCGCCAGCATTCGAATGCGCACCGGTGCGGAGCAGTTGCCTCGGTCCCGCGACTCCTCGCAGCCTCGGCATCTGCGCGCCGTTCGGGGAGGAGGATTAGCCCCCGAGGTAGGCCCGGCGCACCGAATCGTTGGCAAGCAGGTCGCGCCCGGTCCCGCGCAGGGCAACCCTGCCCGTTTCCAGGACATATGCCTGATCAGCCATCTCGAGGGCGAGAAAGGCGTTCTGCTCTACGAGCAAAACCGTGGTCCCTTGGTCCCGGATCCCTCGGATGGTTTTCATGATCTTCAGGACGAGGAGCGGGGCCAAGCCGAGCGATGGTTCGTCCAGCAGGAGCAACTTCGGCGTCGTCATGAGGGCTCGCCCGATGGCCAGCATCTGCTGCTCCCCTCCGCTCAGGGTGGCTCCCCGTTGCCACCGGCGCTCCTGCAAGACGGGGAAGAGCTGGAAGACCCGCTCGTAGGCCCCCCTACTCTCCTCGCCGCGGCGCGAGAAAAACCCCATGCGGAGATTTTCCTCGACCGTCATGCGGGTAAAGATCCTCCGCCCCTCCGGGGCCTGGACAATGCCCCGCCCCACAATCTGGGCCGGCTTCAAACCGGCGATGTCCTCCCCGCGAAAGCAGATGCGGCCCCTGGAGGGCCGGTTGAGTCCGGAGATCGTCCGCAGGGTGGTGGACTTTCCTGCCCCGTTGGCCCCGATGAGGGCCACGATCTCCCCCTCCCCGACGGTGAGGGAAATCCCTTTCAGAGCTGCGACCTGGCCGTAGCGAACGGAGAGGTCCTCAATTTCAAGCAGGCTCACCGGGCGTCCTCTGTCCCAAGTAGGCCTCGATCACCCGCTCGTCGCGTTGGATCTGGGCGGGCGTCCCTTCCGCAATGGTCACCCCGTGGTCCAGGACGAGGATCCGATCTGAGATCCCCATCACCAGCCGCATGTCATGCTCAATGAGGAGGATCGTCCGCCCACCCGCACGGATCTTCTCGATGAGGGACATCAGGTCGACCGTCTCTTGAGGATTCATGCCGGCGGCCGGTTCATCGAGCAGAAGCAGCCGCGGCTCGGTCGCCAAGGCTCGGGCGATTTCCAGCCGCTTCTGCACGCCCAAGGGAATGCTCTTGGCGAGTTCTGCCTGGTACTCCTCGACTCCCACAAAGGCCAGCAGTTCCCGCCCCCGGATGGCCATGTGCCGCTCCTCCTCCCGACCCTTCCTCGTCTGGAAGAGGACATCCCAGATCCCGCCGCTTGTCCGGCAATGGCAGCCGACCATCACATTCTCGAGGACGGTCATGTTGCTGAACAGCCGAATGTTTTGATAGGTTCTGGCGATGCCGGAGCAAGCGATCTGGTATTCGGGCCTGCCGAGGATTTCCTGGCCGAGGAACTGCACCGAACCCCCGGTCGCGGGGTAGGTCCCAGCGATGAGGTTGAAGACCGTTGTCTTTCCCGCGCCATTGGGGCCGATAATGGCATAGATCCGTCCCTGCGCCACCTGGAACGCGACCTCGGACACAGCCCGCAGGGCCCCGAAATCTTTGATCAGGCGTCTGACCCGCAAGAATCCATCGTCGCTCACGCGTGCCTCGCCGTCCCTACCCGCAGGGATCCCCGCCCACCATTGGAGCCGGCGCGGCAGGCTCCTCTATGGAGCGCCCCGCCTCTTCGCCCCGCAACTCGCGCCCGCGCTGTCGGCTGGGCCAGATCCCCTCCGGTCGGACCAGCATCATCACCGTGAGGCTCAACCCGAAGAAGATCATCCGGTAATCGGAGTATTGCCGGAAGATTTCTGGGAGCACGATAAGCGTCACGCTGCCAATGATAACCCCCGGAATGCTGCCCATCCCCCCGAGGACCACCATGCACAAAATGAGAATAGACTCCCAGAAGGTGAAACTTTCCGGGCTCACGAACTGCTGGAGCCCGGCAAAAATCACGCCCGCCGCCCCAGCCGTCGTGGCCCCCATGGCGAACGCTAACAGCTTGAGATTCCGAGTGTTCAGCCCCATGGCCCGGGCAGCATCTTCGTCCTCCCGGATGGCCGCCCACGCCCGCCCAATCTTCGAGCGCTCGAGATGGCGGATGAAGAACACAGCCAGCACGCAGAGCGGAAGGATGAGATAGAAGATGCGCAGGGGTGTGTCCAGGCGGACGCCGAAGATCGTGGGGGAATCGATCTGCATAATGCCCTGCGGGCCGTTGGTGAGCCGGTCGAGGTTATTCAAGAGGATCCGAATGATCTCGCCGAAGGCCATGGTCACGATGGCCAAGTAGTCTCCACGCAACCGGAGAGTCGGAGCTCCAATGAGGGCTCCCATGAGCGCCGCGAGGGCGCCGCCCATGACGAAGATGAGGAGAAACGGCAGATGGTACCCGAGTTGGGGAGAGGCGAGAAGTGCATAGAGATAGGCCCCCACGGCATAGAAGGCAACGTACCCCAAGTCCAGGAGCCCGGCATACCCGACCACGATATTCAGGCCGAGGGAAAGGAGCACATAAATCCCCGCCAGATCCAGCGTCCGGATCATGTACGCGTCCCGGATCATTGGGGGGAAGACGATGAGCCCCGCCAGGAGGGCCGACAGGGTTAGGCGTCCGACCCACCGGGGGGTGCCCAGGCGCCTCACCCCGTCTGCAACCCCGCCATCGTCACGCATCTAACGTCCCACCCGCTCGCCCATCAGGCCGGTCGGCTTGAACACGAGCACGCCGATCAGGACCACAAAGGCGAAAATGTCTTTGTACTCCGCGCCCACGACCCCGTGGGACACGATCGGGAGGATCCCGGCCCCGACCGCTTCGAGCACCCCGAGGAGCAAGCCCCCGAGCATGGCCCCGGGGATGTTCCCGATCCCACCGAGGACGGCGGCCGTAAAGGCCTTGATCCCCGCGAGGAAGCCCATGTTGAAGAAGGCGACGCCGTAGTAGAGGGAGAAAAGCAACCCCGCTGCCGCCCCCAGCGAAGGGCCGATGACGAAGACCGACGAGATCGTGCGATCCAGATCGATCCCCATGAGGCTGGCGACATCCTTATCTTCCGCCACCGCTCGGATGGCCAGACCGTAATTGGTCCGGTTGACGAGGTAATGCAGCCCCACCATGAGCCCGGCGGCGACGAACAGAATGACTAGCTGCAGGTTCGTGGCCTGGGCGTCAGCGAAGGTATACGTCCGCGTGGGAAAGACGTTGGGGAAGTACCAGGGACGACGCCCGGCCACCAGCATCGTGGTGTTTTGGAGGAAGATGGAAACCCCGAGGGCCGTGAGGATCGGCGCCAGGCGAGAGGCATACCGCAGGGGCCGATAGGCGACCTTTTCGATAACCACCCCGAGAGACGACGAGACGAACATCCCGGCGACGAGGCAGAGACCGAGGACGACAATGAGGACTCCTAGGGGGGCGGGCCCTTTGGTGACCAGCCCCCCCAGGATGAAGATCGACACGTATGCCCCAAGCATGAACAGCTCCCCGTGGGCGAAGTTGAGGAGCTCGAGGACGCCGTAGACCATGCTGTATCCCAGGGCGACCAAAGCATAGATGCAGCCGATGGTCAGCCCGTTGATCAGTTGCTGAAGGAGAAGACTTCCGATTTGATCCACGGCACCTATCCCCGGAAGGCTCAGGGCTGCCATTCCAGAACGAACTTCCCGTCTTTCACTTTGAAGAGGAAGATGGCCGGGGTCTTGATGTCGCCCTTCGCGTCAAACTCGATGGACTTGACCAGGATGCTCGACAGCTTGGTGGTCCTGGCAGCCTTGACGACGGTATCCCGGTCGATCTTCCCGGCTCGCTGGATGGCGTCGATGACCACCCGGGCCTCATCGTACCCGTAGGGCGAGTAAGGCCCCGGCTCTTCCTTGAACTTCGCATTGTAATCGCTGCTCCAGCTTCTAAGGGCCGGAGTGCTATCCAAGGGGGGTGCCTGGAAGCTGACAAGAGCCCCCTCGGCCGCGCTCGGCGTCGCCACGTCGATGAAGGCCTTCTCGAAGAGGCCATCGGGCCCCATGTACGGGACCTTGATCCCCAATTGCCGCGTCTGCTTCAGGATCAAGCCCCCATCCGTCGCGGTCCCCCCGAAGTAGATCACGTCCGGATTCTCCGCCTTGATCTTCGTCAGGACCGCGGTGAAATCGACGTCGCCGTGGGTGACCCCGTTCACGCTCGTGATGGTCGCGCCCTTGGATTGGATGGTCTTCGCAAAGACCTCGGCCACCCCTTGTCCGAAGGCTTGCTTGTCGTGGAGGATCGCGGCGCGCTTCACCTTCAACTTCTCGATGGCGTAAAGCGCGGGGTCACCCCCTTGCATGCTGTCGTTGGCGATGGGCCGGAAGATGGTGTCGTAGCCCAACTGGGTGATCCTCGGGTTCGAGGCATTCGTCACCTGCAGCAGCCGGCACTTGTTGTACACGGGTTCGGCCGGCAGCGTTGCCCCGCTGTTGAAGTGCCCGATCACGGCGAAACCTGGGCATTGTCGCAGTGTCGCTGGGCCACCACCGTGGCCTGCTTGGGATCCGCCTGGTCGTCCAGGGGTACCAGCTCCAGCTTCCTCCCGAGGACCCCGCCTTTTGCGTTCACCTCATCGATGGCCATCTGGGCCCCGTTCAACCAGGTCTTCCCAAAGAATGCCTGATCGCCTGTCAAGGGGCCGCCCCATCCGATCATGATGGTTTGGGCAGCGGCCGGCGATGGAAGCAGGGCCACTCCACTGACCAGGGCACCTAAACCCAGGAGCATGAGAATGAGCGGCAACCACGATCTCGAACGCATGACGACCTCCTTTTCCTGCGGGATTCCGAGCACACGCGCGCCCCATAGACCAACCGATACTGTTTGACCGCAAGCCAACAGCCCCCGGGGGGCCCCGCCCCACCACGGAGTGACCCCCCCTGTAATACAACACCTGATCCCTCTGGGGGGCGATGCCCCCAACATCACAACACGGCCGGAGCCCCAGGTAGCGGCCCCGTGGTGGGGGAGCGCGATATTCTCCAGTCATCCTATCCCAGAGATGAGTCATTCCACTGGGCAATGTCCGCCCTCGTATTGGCCTCAGCTGTCTGCCATCAGTTCCTGAGAACACAACTCCTGATCGCTACGAAATCGCGTCGACCGTGGTTGTGGTGACAATGCAAAATGCCGAATTCCGCCGGGAGCCCGGCCGGGCTGCGGGTCGATCTCGGCGCCGAAGGGATCCGCGCGTGTCGAGATTGCGTGTGGTGACCTGGCGGCGGCAACAGTTCTTGTGAGGGGGGGATGCCGCTGGAGAGACGCCCAGTGAACCCAAGCAAGTGGGGTTGATTCATGCGATGGCCTGGTTGTAGGCCTTCCAGCCCCACAGAATAAGCCAGAGCTTATCAGGAGATTCCGGGCTTCAGGGCCAGATGGGTATTGACGAGTCTTTCAAGAATCTGCAAGAGGGACCCCATGACCTTGCGCCCTTGCAAGGTCGCTGGGTAGAACCACTACAACAACCTTAAGGGCAATGTCAAGTGCAAACAGGTCATGGATTTCGCAAGTCGATTCTCTCTCCTCACCACGCGATTCTGGGAGTCCGCTGCCCGGCGCTCGCCCGAGCACTCGTCCCTCATCCGCTTCCCCAGCGTCCTGCGACTCTATTCCCTCTGTGCTGCTGGGAAGCCAGGAAGCTACGGGGCGAAAGCCATCTCAGCATCCCAGCGGCTTCGGTTGGAAGGAGTGTACCTGATTGACAAAGAGTACCCCTGGTTCTATCCTCGCCTTCGGATCCTCCTGATTCCTTCCGCACAAAGCGTCTGGAATGCGACGCGGAGCGAGGTGAGGCGTCAATTCCTTCTCGGGTATGAGCGTGCGAACCGTACAGGGCAGGTGAGCATCGTCCTGACGGGGGAGACCCCGTAACTGGCCAAAGGCGATAGGCCGGTGGAGGCAGTCATGGCAACTTTGGAAATGCGCGGGTTTCGGCGGCAGGTGCTGGGCAAGCTGCGGGAGTATGAAGGACACGTGAAGCGGCTCGAGGGGCAGCTCATGATCCTGCGGGGAAGGGCCGAGCGCGCCACAGGGGAGGCGCAGGAGAAATTCGGGAAGCTCCTGGCCGAGGTAGAACATGAGGCCGAGGGGGTCCGGGGGGCTGGTCGAGTGGCTCTCGAGGGACTCGAGCGCGCGGTCGCGGCCGGGCAAACGTTCCTCGCGCAGATCAAGGGCCGGCTGGCCGAGGTACAGGTGCCGCCACCGTCGGTCGTGGCCAAGAGCCGGGAGGCCCTCCGGCGCGCCAGCATCGAGGCCAGGGCCCTGCGCCACGGCGTGAAGGTGGGCTTGCGAGTCGCCAAGCGCGTCTCCAAGCGGGCCAAGGCGACCAAAGGCTAATGGCGCCGCGGAATATCCGGGACCCACTATATGCGGTCACTGGCCGCCAAGCAGTGGGCCCGCAGAATCTTCCGCCTGTTCGCGTGATCTGGATCATACCGGGGTGACCTTTGTGGTCGTACACGTACCAATGCGACGGGTCACTCCGGTTGTGATCCGGTCCTGCACGTTTACTCTGAGAGGCTTGGGGACTCTCGTAGGATCGGGGAGCAGACTTCCACGATGACCTTGCCCGGTATGGGTCGGCCGATCTCCGCCGTGCTGTGGTTGCTGCTCTTTCTCTTCTTCGCCAGCGGCGTCTTCTACGTCCGGATGCGGGTCCACGGATTGGTCGCTCAGCGACGAGGGCCAACCTCTGGGTCCAATCCCGCCCGTTGGCCGTGCGTGCTCTACCACGCGCTCCTGATCATCGTGATCCCCGCGCTCTTCCTGGCGCGCCTCGTTCCCTGGCCGGCCCTCCTGGCGTTTGCTCCCGCCTTGTGGCGAGCCGCGGCTGGCCTCAATCGGGAAGAAACGCGGCTCGACCTGCGGCGCCTGGGATGGTCCGAGGTGGCGCTGGCATCGGCCTTCGTGATCCTCCTGATCGCCGCCTTTCGCCTCACCCCCCTCGCCGGCTGATCTCCGTCGATCGATCGCATCGGGAAGCTCGGAGGCTTGAACGCCTCCCGTCTCCAGGCCTCCAAGCCTTCCGGCGTTGAGCGCGCGATCGCCCCCCGAGACTGTTCGGAGTTGGTAGAGAGGGCTGTCCTGTGATAGAAGTCTGTCCGGAGGTGCTGACCGTGTCCGTACCCATCATCGCTATTGTGGGCCGGCCCAATGTCGGGAAGTCCACGCTGTTCAACCGGTTGCTCCGCGGGCGGAAGGCCATCGTCGACGATACGCCCGGCGTGACGCGCGACCGGCTGTACGGCGAGTTCGATTGGCGCGGCCGGCGCTTCATCCTGGTGGACACCGGGGGCTTCGAGGCCGACCCCATCGGGATCATGGCCCAAGTGCGCGCCCAGGCGGAGCAGGCGGTGGCGGAGGCGGACGTCATCCTGCTCCTCGTAGACGCCAAGGACGGGCTCACGCCCGCGGACGCCGAGGTGGCGGGCTTGCTCCGCAAGGCGGCGCGGCGAC
Organism: Methylomirabilales bacterium (SeqCode); assembly: GCA_044451055.1. Taxonomy (GTDB): domain Bacteria; phylum Methylomirabilota; class Methylomirabilia; order Methylomirabilales; family 2-02-FULL-66-22; genus 2-02-FULL-66-22. The sequence continues at coordinate 7,424 of JBIOJT010000047.1, read as the reverse complement.
CCATCCTGCTGGTGGCCAACAAGGTGGATGCCGCCGGCCAGGAGACCCTGGCGGCCGAGTTTCATCGGCTGGGATTCGAGCCGGTGTTCCCCGTCTCGGCGGAGCAGGGGCAGGGGATCGGCGAGCTGCTGGACGCGGTGGCCTCGCAGGTGCCGGTCCGCAGGACTCCGGACTCCTTCGGAGAGACGGAGGCGCCCCCGCAGGGGCCGGGCGCCGTGACGGTTGCGGTGATCGGCCGTCCCAACGTGGGAAAGTCCTCGCTGGTCAATCGGATCCTGGGGGCGGACCGGGTCCTGGTGAGCCCGGAGCCGGGGACGACCCGGGATGCCGTGGACACCCGATTCGGCTACCGGGGGCACGACTACATCCTGGTGGACACGGCGGGCATCCGGGCCAAGGGCCGCATCGGCCGCTCCGTCGAGCGGTACAGTGTCTCCCGCGCCCTGGCGGCCGTGCGCCGGGCGGACGTGGCCCTGATCCTGCTGGATGCCGTCGAAGGCGTCACGGTGCAGGACACCAAGATCGGCGGCGAGGCGCACGAGGCGGGCTGCGCCAGCATCCTGGTCGTCAACAAGTGGGACCTGCGCGCGGGCGAACGCGACGTGGACGCGGAGTACCGCCTTGCCCTGCAGGAGAAATTCAAGTATCTTGCCTACGCGCCCATCGCCTTCGTCTCCGCCCTGACGGGGCATCGGGTGATGCCGCTGTTCCGGCTGATCGATGCGGTGGCAGCGGAGCGCGAGCGCCGGATCCCGACGCCGGAGTTGAATGCCGTCATCCAGGAGGCAGTGACCCGCCGCCCGCCGCCCGCCGAGCGCGGGCGCCCGGTGCGGATCCGCTACGCGACGCAGGTGGGCGTCAAGCCGCCTACGTTCCTTTGCTTCGCCACGGCGGGCAGCCGCCTCCATTTTTCCTATCTGCGCTACCTCGAGAACTGCTTGCGTGAGGCCTACGGATTCCGTGGCACGCCGATCCGCCTGGTGGTCCGCGGACGCGGGTGAGCGATGGGAAAACCATGGCAGCCGCCGGCGCGGTCGCTCGGAACTGGAGTGGAGATGGACAGCAAGCACCCGTGTGATTCTGAGCGAGCTTGCTCAGCCATCCGCCCGACGGTGAATGACACTGCCCCTGCAGCCCATTCGCGGTCGTCTCAGCCGAGGGGTCGCGTCGCAGCGGGAGGCCCGGCGTGAGCGCCCAGGGGTACGACGTCGCCGTGGTGGGGGCCGGGATGGGCGGCCTCGCCACGGCCGGCCTCCTGGCCCGGGCGGGGCGGTCCGTGATCCTGCTGGATCGGGCATCGCGACCGGGCGGGGTCTGCCAAGAGGTGGTGATCGACGAGCACCGATTCGAGGTCGGCACCACGCTTCTTTCCGGCTTTGGTCCCGGCGGCCCACTCGCCATGCTCTGCCAGCGGCTGGACATCCGTCTCCCCGTCCAGGAGTCTGACCCGGCCTTCCAGGTCGCGCTCCCCAACCATCGGATCAGCCTGTGGACGAAGCCGGAAGCTTGGTGGCGCGAGATCCGCCGCGAGTTCCCGGACGAAGAGGCGGCCTGGCGGGCCCTGTGGTCGGAATTGGAAGCCGTGGCGGCGGAGCGAGAGCAGGCGGCCAAGCTGCTTCCGTCCTTGCCGCCCGAACGGTGGAGGGAGCGCCTACAAGTCTGGCGCGCCTTGACACTGGGAATACTCTCCCCCGTGCCTGCAAGAACCGGCGCCATCCTGAAGCGGGCGCGGCGCACGCCTTTGCGCGCGAGCATGCTGCGCCATGGGCTGGGCGAGACGAGTCAGCGGGCCGTGGAAGCCACGCTGTGGTACCTGCTGGTGCGGGGTCCCGATGAGTGTTCGACCCTGGAAGCGGCCGTCGCTCTTCAGCAGGCGCGCTGCGGCGTCGTGGCCATACCGGGAGGTGCAACCGCAGTGGCGGACGCGCTGGCGGAAAAGTTCCAGCAGGACGGCGGACAACTCCGCCTGGGGACACCGGTGGACCACTTTCTCCTCGCGGGGGGGCGCATCGCGGGCGTGGTGACGGCCGGCGGCGAGACGATCCGGGCTCGTGTCCTGGTGGCCGACGTGCCGCCAGAGGTTCTCACCGGGTCGCTGCTGCCACCGAGGCGTCGATGGCTCCGCCGTCGCCACCCCCTGGACGGCCCCTGGCATCCCGCGCAAGTCACGCAGGCCATGGTGCTGGCCGTCCCGGAGGTCCTGATGCCGTCGGAGCTCTCGGGCCACTGCTTTGTCGTGCGGGACCCGCGTCGCCCCGCTCGGGAGGAGAACATGGTCTTTGTCCGGTCGGCCCCGGGCCGGGACGATCAGCAGGGGCCCGGTGCGCTCCGACATCTCACCCTCGGACGCTTCATCACGCCGCGACCGCAGGGCGAAGAAATCTCGCCCGAGGGCGAGCTGCTGGAGGTGCTGGACGAGCTCGTGCCGGGCGTGGGCGGCGCCATGGCCTTCCACCGGGTGCTGAGGGCCGCAGATCTGGCGGAGGCGTGGGGTCGGCCGTCGGCCGCGGTCTGCTACGCAGTCGACTCGCGGGACTGGCTGGGTCAGCGGGGACTCCCTCACCGTTTGGGCTGGCCGGGACTTCTGGCCGTGGGGGAGTGGACCTATCCCGGTCGCCTGGTTGCCAGTGTTGTGGAAGGAGCGATGCGGGTGGCGGACCTGATCGCCGAGAGCACGTGAACACTTCCACCGAGGAGGTTGCCATGCTCGAGCGATTCTTTGACCTGCGAGCACGTGGGACGAATGTGGGGACCGAGATTCTGGCCGGTGTCACGACCTTCATGGTCATGGCCTACATCATCTTCGTGAATCCCACCATTTTGAACTTCGTCGGCATCAAGGACCTGCAGGGACTGGGCCCGGGCTTCGCCCCCACGCTGGCCGCCACCTGCCTGGTGGCCGGAGTGATGACGATCGCGATGGGCCTGGTGACGAACTACCCTTACGCCGTGGCCTCAGGGATGGGGCTGAACGCCGTAGTGGCTTTCCAGCTCATCGTCGGGCTGAAGCTGCCCTGGACGGCGGCCATGGGGGTCATCTTCATGGAGGGCGTCCTCATCACGATCCTGGTGCTGACCGGATTCCGGGAAGCGGTGATGGACGCGATCCCGATCTCGCTCAAGCGAGCCATCGGCGTGGGCATCGGCCTATTCATCCTCTTTATTGGCTTGTACGAGGGAGGGCTGGTCAAGCAGGGCCCGCCGGGCGTCCCCGTCACGCTGGGGGACCTCAACACCCTCTCCGTGCTGGTCACGCTCATCGGGCTGTTCCTCACGATCGCGCTCATGGCGCTCAAGGTCCGGGGGGCGCTCTTGATCGGGATCCTTCTGACGACCATAGGAGCGATCCTCATCAACGCGGCCAGCGGCCACACGGCCTTCACCACTGCTGGTGTCGCGGTCATCCCCTCGAGGATCCTGGCCTGGCCGGACTTCTCGACCTTCGGGAAGGGGCTGGACTTCTCGGTGTTCTGGCGCGCCGGCGCGGTGACGGCCATCGTGAGCGTCTTCTCCATCATGCTGGCCGACTTCTTCGACACGATGGGCACGGTGATCGGGATCGCCGGCGAGGCAGGGTGGCTGGACCGGGACGGCCGGTTGCCCGGAATGAAGCGGATCCTGGTGGTGGATTCCCTCTCGGCAGCCATCGGGGGGTTGGCCTCGGCCAGCTCCGCCACGACCTACGTCGAGAGTGCCGCCGGGGTCTCGGAGGGAGGGCGCAGCGGGCTCACGTCGGTGGTCACCGGCTTGCTCTTCTTCGTGGCGCTGTTCTTCTCCCCTATAGCCGAGGTGGTTCCCCCGCAGGCCACATCGGCCGCCCTGATCGTCGTCGGCTTCCTCATGTGCAGCATCGTGAAGGATATTCCCTTCGGCGATTTTGAAGAAGGCTTCCCGGCTCTCATGACGTTGGTGGTGATGCCCTTTACGTATAGCATCACGAACGGATTCGGAGCCGGGTTCATCACCTACGCCTTCATCAAGCTGATCCGGGGCAAGACCCGCGAACTGCACGGATTATTGGTGGGAACCGCAGTGGCCTTCGCGATCTACTTCGCGCTGCCATGGCTGCGGGCCGCGCTCGGCTTCTGACGAGGCGGATGCAACCGTCTGTCCTCTGGCGACGCCTCGGGGAGACCTGTGATGAGCCGCGAGGGGTACATGCAGCTTCTGCGGAAGAGCGATGCGCGCAGCGCCAACCTACTGGACCAGGGCTTTGCCTTCGTCACCAACGCGTTTCGGCCGGAACGGGTCCCGCCCGGCATTCCCGTCCGGGATTGCGATCAGATGGCGGCCAAGCTCCGCGGCGAGGGCTGGGACGTGGAAGTGGCGGCGGCGTATGATGAGGCCGGTCAGGCCCTTCCCCAGATGGCCTCCCTGTGGCGCCGACGCCGCTCGGCCTGATGGCTCCGGAGTGAGGCCGAAGGTCGACCGGATCCCTGGATACCGAAGCGAAGCGGCGCCTTCCCGTGATCTCTTTCCACAGGGTCCGCGCCGACATCCTTCAGGCGTGTGGCGTGCCACGGAGGATGCCGTCCTCCCATCGAAGTCCATTGGAGCAATGGCCGTGGATGAGTTAGGGTTTCTGGGTCGGAGAAGGGGCTTGACATATTGGTTTATCTGGTATACCAAAAGGCACACCAATGGCTCTGATATCGTCTGGAAAGCTCCCGCGGAACGACCGTCGAAGCCTGGCCTATGACCGGCTGAAGCGCATGATCGTAACGGCGCGACTGCGCCCGGGATCGTCCCTGGTTGAACGTGATATCGCCGCCGAGCTGAAGATCAGCCGGACACCGGTCCGCGAAGCCATTGCCCGCCTGGTCGCCGAGGGACTGCTGGTGCGGCGGCCACGGCGCGGCCACCTCGTCCCCGCCATGGGGGCCCAGGAAGTCGAGGGCCTGTACGCCGTGCGCGAGGCGCTGGAGGCCCTGGCCGTTCGTCTCGCCATCGGGCGCATGGGAAACGCCGCGCATCGGCAGATTGACGCGGCGATAGAGGCCCTGGCACCTGCGGCACGCGCGCAGGGGGAAGAGAGAACCGGGGCACGCCCAGGGATGCGAATTCACGAGGTCATCGTCCGCCACAGCGGCAATCCCTTCCTCTACGAGACCTGGCGTCGCCTCATCGAGAAGATCCTTCCCTACGTGTGGATCGAGACGCTGTACGCGGACGATGCCGCCCGAACCCTGCGGGAACACCGGCGACTCCGCGGGCACATTCGGGCGCGCAACGCAGTGGCGGCCGAGAAGCTTCTCCGGGCCCACATCGGCCGGGCTCGCGACAATCTCGTTCGGGCGCTGGCGCTGCAGGCAGGCGGGACCGCGTCATCGGATGCCATCGGCCGGGACGGGCGACCGTAGCGTCAGGGGTCGTGACCGAAGACATTTGCCATAGGAGGAAGAGCATGAAGGCGATGTGGCTCAGCCGGGGGGCGCGGATTCTTGTTGATCGATGTGCCCGTGTGCGGGCGGGCGAACGCGTCGTGATCGTGACCGACAGCCTCCTGACACACATTGCTGAGGCATTGGCTGCCACCTGCCATGATCGAGGCGCCGATGCCGTGGTGGCCGTCATGAGCCCGCGGCGGTTCGACGAGGAGGAATTGCCTCCGCCCATCGCGGCGGCCATGGCCGCAGCGGATGTGGTCATGACACCCACCCGGATGGGGACAGCCCACACAGAGGCCACCCGGCGCGCCCTGGCCGCCGGTGCCCGGGTCCTGTGCATGGATCAGTTTGATGATGACCTGATGACCTCAGGAGGCATCGAGGCGGACTTCGAAGCCCAGCAGCCGGTGTGTCGCCGCGTGGAGGATGCGTTCACCGCAGCCGACGTCGCGCACGTCACGTCGGTGGGCGGTACGGACATTCGCCTGAGCCTGCGGGGCCGGAGGGGCAACAGCCACGATTGCGTGTTGGACCGGCGGGGGAAGTTCACGGCCGTACCGAACATCGAGGCCAACGTATCGCCCGTGGATGGTGAGGGGGACGGGGTGATCGTTTTCGACGGCAGTCTGCCCCACTTCGGCGTGGGCATCTTGCGCGAGCCCATCCGACTCCAGGTGGAGCAGGGCCGGGTGGTGAAAGTGGAGGGGGGCCGGGAAGCGCAGATCCTCCACGACAAATGGGTAGCGGCGAGCGATCCGAACGTCTACAACATCGCTCAACTGGCTGTCGGCCTCAATCCGATGATCACCCGGGCCACCGGTGTCATGCTGAACGACCACGGCGTGTACGGCTCGGTTCACTTCGGCATCGGGACCAGCACGAATCTGGGCGGCACGACGAAGGCGGCGACTCACTTGGACGGCATCCTGTTGCGCGCCTCCATCGCCCTGGATGGCCGGTCCATTCTGCGTGACGGTGAGCTTCTCATATGACCTTTGGGCGAGCGCATGGCACCTTTCGCAGATCGCAACCGCTACTTCCAAGAGATCTTCGACCGCAAGGACCTGGCGATCATGGGGCGGAACACCAATCACCTGCCCTCCGATCCCCGAATCAAGGCGGCGCTCCGCCAGGCGATTGACACGGAGATCTACCATGAGTACGCCCCGCCCGGCGGAATTGTTAAACTGCAGGAGTTGATCCGGGAGGAGCTGGACCTGCCGGATGCGGCCGTGTGGATCACCAACGGGGCCACCGAGGGCCTGGCCCAGGTCACGCAGCTCCTCCTCGAACGGGGACAGGACCTCGTCACCACCGACCCCGGATACCCACTGGTGGCAGCGTTCGCCCGACGCCGCGAGGCCTCGGTGATCGAAGTCCCGATCTACGATCCGTCCTGCGGGTACCGCCTGGCGGGCGATCGGCTGGCCGCCGCCCTCACCACGCGGACGCGAATCATCTACGTCGTGGACCCGTCCAATCCAATGGGGTCCTGCCTCCCCTTGGAGGAGGTCCGGGCCGTGGCGCGGCTGGCCCGCGACAGCAAGGCCATCCTCGTCCAGGACTGCACCTACCGGGACTTCGCGGACAAGCATACCCCTGCCTGGGAGTTCTACCCGGAGGGGACGATCTGTATCGTGAGCCTGTCAAAAGGCTGCGGCTTGGCTGGCCTGCGGGTGGGGGCGGTGGTCGCCCATCCCGACCTCGTAGAACGGCTCACGACTCCGCAATCGAACCACCTGGGAGCGAGCGTCGTGGCGCAGGTCGCGGCCATCGCAGCCCTGCGGACGAAGGCCGAGTGGTTCCCGGCGATGTTCCGCCTGCAGCGAGAACATCAGGCTTTGCTCAAGGCCGCGGTCGAGGCGATCCCTGGGTTTCGAGTGCTGGTGCATCCATCGCAGACGAACTTTCTGGCGGTGGACGTCAGCGACTCGGGCTACCATCCGGCGTTCCTGGCCGGGGCGCTGCTGGAACGGGGGGTGCACATCCGACACGGCGGCTACAATTCGCCGCGGTTCGGGGACCGGTTCTTCCGGG
>JBIOJT010000046.1:0-18784 GCA_044451055.1 Methylomirabilales bacterium (SeqCode) | reverse complement strand
GTACACGAAGGGCTTGAAGGCTGATCCCGGCTGGCGGCGGGCCTGGACCGCGCGGTTGAACTGGCTGCGCGCATAATCCCGCCCCCCCACCATGGCCCGGATCTGGCCCGTTCTTGGATCCAGGGCCACCAGCGCGCCCTCCAGCACGGCCTGGTCGGGGCCGGCCGTCTTCCGCTTGGTGGCCTGCGCCTTCTCGATCTCTGCGAGGCCCCGGCGCACGGCGTCCGTCGCCGCCTGCTGCATGTCCAGATCCAGCGTGGTGTAGATCCGCAGGCCGCCTTTGGCCAGCAGGACCTGTCCATACGCCGGCTCCAGCCCCTTGCGCACATAGTCCACGAAGGACGGGGCGAGTCCGCGTCCCTTGAAGAGGGGAGCCAGCGTGATCGGCAGCCGCATCGTGGCCTTGGCCTGGACCGCGGTCACGTGCCCCTCCTTCTCCATGCGGGTCAGCACGTAGTCGCGGCGCTCCCTGGCGCGCTTCACGTCGCTGAAGGGCGAATACAGGCTTGGCGCCCTGGGAAGACCGCCCAGGACCGCCGCCTCGGCCAGCGAGAGCTGCCCCACCGACTTGCCGAAGTAGGTCCGCGCCGCAGCCTCGATGCCGTAGGCCCCTCCCCCGAAATAGATGGTGTTCAGGTACATCTCCAGGATCTTGTCCTTGCTGTATCGCCGCTCGATCTCCTCCGCCAGTCGGATCTCCTTGAACTTCCGGGTCAGGGTCCGTTCCGGGCTCAGGAACAGGCTCTTGGCGAGCTGCTGCGTGATGGTGCTGCCGCCTTCCTTGAGTCTGGCCGACGTCAGGTTGCGAATGGCGGCGCGCGCCATCCCCTTCAGGCTGATGGCCCCATGCTGGTAGAACTGGGCATCCTCCGCATCCAGAATGGCCTCCCTCACCAGCTTGGGAACGTGGCTCAGCGGGACGAAGATGCGAAACTCCGGGGCCAGCGAGGCGAAGGGCTCGCCCCGGTCCGAATACAGGATGCTCGGCTCGCCGGGCTGGAAGATCTCCAGCGTGTCAAGATGCGGGAGATCCTTCTCCGGATCGGCCAGGAACCCGAAGGCCGGGTGGACCTGCGCGCCAACCAGGATCACCAGGACAAGACTGAGGATGAGGGTCCAGCAGCATGCTGCGCCGAAGCGTGGAGACGAAGTCATGACTCGGTCATGGTAGCACACTGACTGCCGGTTGAAAACGGACCGCGGCCCGCTGGACGTGATCTCGATCCGGCTCACCGGTCACCTGCAGGGACGGAATGTGGCGGGGGCGATCCGGCCGGCCGCGGACAGCACAGATGTATGGCATCCCGCTCCCTCTGCAGCGCCCTGACGTAGGCGTCCGGAAGGTTCTCTCCGAGGGGATGCTCCTCCGTCCACCACTTCGGTTCCTCGGTGTAGATCCAGACGTAGCCATCGCTGACCGCCCTGGCGGATGCCACGGCCCGTGCAAACTGCTCGGGGTCCACGAGGTACCGCTCCCCTGCCGGATAGAGCGATGGGTCGAACCACCGACAGGGACGGCCGGACTCCCGCGCATCCTTACACGTGCTCACGGAACCGAAGTCCAGCCAGAGGCCGAATCCGATGTCCAACCAGCGATCGTATCTCGCGGGCTCGAGGGAGAGATCCCGGCAGGCGCCGCGCAGCTCGGCATAGGCCTTTTGAAAACGATCGCACGACCGGTACGGGTAGGAGAACTCGAACCCTTCGACCACGGTCGCCTGCCCTCCGGCTCCTGCCAGCAGACCATCCACGAAGGCGCCCAGCAGGCCGTAGGTTCTCTCCGGGAGAGGCCCCTGCCCGAGGCACGTCGCGCTGGGGCCAAAAGCCAGGATGAGCGTGATGCCGGGGTACGCTGTGACGGCGGCTCGGCCGATCGCCTGCCCGCGGTGAAACGCCTGCCGACGATAGGCAGGAAACTCCTGGGTCGTGCGGCGGAGGCGGAAGTCGAAGACGTTGACTCGAGGGATCTCTGCGCCCGGCTCTTCCTCCGCGTACGCCTCCGGATCCACCATGAGCCCGCGAAGGCCCGCCTCCCGCGCCGCCGTGGCCGCCATGGCAAAATTCGCGACCAGGATGTCCCAGCGGTCGTCATCGAACATGTCAAAAGGGCGATCCGTGGCGTTCAGATTGATCCGCAGGAAGTTGGAGTGGAAGCGGCGAAAGGGAACCCGTCGCACCATGTCCACGAAGGGCCGGAAGTCCTGGGCGCTGTACCTGCGTTCCAGCACGGACCACGTAAAGGGCCGGGCCACCCCATCCGATCCGGGGATCAGCGCCTGGAGCACCACACCGTCGAACGGCTTGGTCTCCATGGCGTCGATGTGGCGACGGACGAAGTCCTGATCCGGCTCCGGAGACGGCCACGCGATCACGCGGGCGCAGGCCGGCAACACGGCCGTCATGATCCACGGGACGATGCAGGTCCAGACCCACAGGGCAGCCGGCATCCTCATCTCACCCGAATGCTCCGGGAGCCTTCCCCCTTTGCTTTCTGGACTCATCGGTTGGCGTGCTTCCCGTCTCACGTCAGATTTCCTTCCGGACGATCGGAGCCCTGTGGTAGGATGTCCCCGCGTCCGACCAACCCCGCTTTTGCCACGGAGGATCCCATGGGTACAGCGCTCTTCCAGACAAACCTCCCGGGCCTCAACCTCAAGGGCCGGGGGAAAGTGCGGGACATCTACGACCTGGGGGACACCCTTTTGATCGTCGCCTCGGATCGCATCTCGGCCTTTGACGTCGTGATGAATGATCCCATCCCGGACAAGGGGAAGATCCTCACCCAAATCTCCGCCTTCTGGTTCAGCCAGATCGCCGACCTCGTCCCTCACCACCTGATCAGCACGGACGTGGCGACCTTTCCACCCGCGTGCCGGGCATACATCGAGAGCCTGCGGGATCGCTCCATGCTGGTCAAGAAGGCGAGGGTCGTTCCCTTCGAGTGCGTCGTCCGCGGATACCTGAGCGGCTCGGGATGGAAGGAGTATCGGGCGAGCGGCAGCGTGTGCGGCATCCGCCTGCCCAAGGGCCTGGTGGAGTCGGATCGACTGGAGGAGCCCATTTTCACCCCGGCAACCAAGGCAGAGCTGGGCACGCACGACATGAACGTTCCCTTCGATCACATGGTCCGCGATCTGGGCGCCAACCTGGCAGGGCGCCTTCGCGACATGAGCCTGGCGGTCTATCGCCGGGCCCGCTCCATCGCCGAGGCCCGCGGCATCATCCTGGCCGACACCAAGTTCGAGTTCGGCCTGGCCGACGACTCCTTGATGCTGGTGGATGAGGTGCTGACCCCTGACTCCTCCCGGTTCTGGCCCCAGGATCAATACAAACCGGGCGGCCCCCAACCCTCTTTCGACAAGCAGTTCCTCCGGGACTACTTGCTCTCCATCAAGTGGCCCCAGAAGCCCCCTCCCCCACCTCTGCCCGCCGGGATCGTCGCCAGGACGCGGGAGAAATATCTGGAGGCGTATGCCCGGCTGCTGGGGAAGCCAGCGCCGTTCGCATAGAAAACCAAAGGGCGTTCGGCGGTTCGACCGTACTCACGAACTGCCGAACCCACGAACGGCCGAACGTTCTTCAGTTCGCCGTGAAGGCCTGCCGGAGGATCGGCGGGATCGGTATTGCCTTGTTCGTGTTGTAATCCAGCCAGACCGCCACGCTGCTTCCGTCGCCGACCAACTCGTCGGTCCCTTTGCGGAAGATCCCGTACTCCAGGACAAAGCTCCGGTTCCGGATCTCCCGGCAGCGCACCCCCACCTCCAGCTCGGCCGGGTAATACACCTGGACACGATAGTTGAACGTCTGCGACACGACGACCGGCCCCTGCCGCCCTCCGCCCTCGTCACGTCCGGTCCAACCCATGAGCATCTCGAAGTAGCCGATCCGCGCGGATTCCATGTACTGAAAATAGATGACGTTGTTCACGTGGCCCATGGCGTCCATGTCACCCCACCGGACCGTGACGGGCCACCAGAAACGGAAATCAGCGCGGTTCGGAGGTGCGAGATGGTCGGTCAATGCTCCGCTCCTTTGCAGGCGCTCTGCGGATGGAGGTAATCCCTCCGCTTCCGCTTCCCGCCTCCTGTCGGTGTATCAGCGTCCTTTCTGCGGCTTGATCTTGCGAAGCTTGGGCACCTGCTTCAAGATGACGCGCCGATCATGCTCGTAGGAACTCCGGGGGACCTTTCGGCCGACATTGGGAGAGTCTCGTCGCATGGTACAGTTCCTCCGGCGACACTCTACTGTTGCTATCAGTCCATTTTCAAGTCCTTTTCATGATGGGGTGGAGTTTGCAGCAGCCAGCCTTTCGCGGTATAAGAAGGCAGGAGGACGGATGGGGCGCGAGATCTCAGCCGGCGTGGTGTTGTTCCGGCCCACACAGCAGCGGGAGTACCTGCTCCTCGACTACGGGGCCCACTGGGATTTTCCCAAGGGGCACATCGAGGCAGGCGAGGATCCGCAGACAACGGCCGCGCGTGAACTCCAGGAAGAGACCGGCATCCGCGACGCCCGGTTCATCCCCGGGTTCAAGGGGAGCATGCGCTACTTTTACCGCAAGGCCGGAGAGGGCATGCTGAAGGTGGTCATTTACTTCCTGGCCGAGACGCCCACCGGCAACGTCACGCTCTCCGATGAGCACTCCGGGTACCTGTGGCTCCCCTACGAGGAGGCGCTGCAGCGTCTCACCTTCAAGAACGCTCGCGACCTGCTCGCCAGGGCACACACCTTCCTGGATGCAAAGCCACCCGGCCTCGTGTGAGGGGCGAGCCGGTCGGCCGCGTACGCACCCCGATCCCCCGGAGTCGGAGCATGCCTTTCCTCCAGGCGAACGGCATCAAGACCCACTACGAAAACGTCGGTGACGGCGAACCGCTGGTGCTCCTGCACAACGATGCCATGAGCGTGGACGTCTGGCGCCCCCTGCTTCCGCACCTAGCGGCGCAGCGTCGGGTCATCGCCTATGACCGCCGGGGACACGGGCAAAGCGAAATCCCGCCCCGGGACGCAGCCTATACCGTCGAGGTGCTGGCCGAGGACCTCCGAGCGCTTCTCGATGGACTGGGGATTCCGGTGGCGGATCTCTTCGGCTGCTCGGGCGGGGCCATGACGGCGCTGGGCTTCGCGCTGGCACATCCTGAGCGGGCGCGGCGCCTGATCCTGGCCGAGCCGCCGATCCTCGGCTTACAGCAGGACCATCCAATCGACACCGCCGGTCTCAGCGGAGAAACGATCGCCCGCATCCTGCGGGAGGGAGGTGTGGCCGCCGGGCTCGATTACTGGTTCCGGTGCGTCCTGCCGCCCGCCAGGGCCAAGGCCCTCCTCCGCAGTCGGAATCGCTCGCTGCTTCTATCGAGGCCGCCCTGGATCATCGAGGGAATCATCCGCTCAGCCGAGGCCTTCAACCCGACGCGGCGCCTGGCGGATGTGCGCCAGCCCGTCCTCCTGATCGTGGGCGAGAAGACCCACCGCCACTTCTCCAGCGTCGCCGAAGTGCTGGCGGCACACGTACCCAACGCCCGTCTCCTCATCCTCCCGGGCGTCGGCCACGCGACCTTGCTTACGCCCTCCGATAGGCTGCGGACAGCCGTCCGGGAATTTCTTCGAAGCGAGGAGCCAACCCGCTAGCCCTCCCCCTTCACCTGCGTGGCGACGCTCCGCGCCGCCAGGACGCCCGAGGCCGAGGCCTGGACCAAACCGCGGCTGACCCCGGCGCCATCGCCCACGGCGAACAGGCGGGCGACCTCCGCCTCCAGCCCAGAACTCAGCCGGAGCTGAAGCGAGTAGAACTTCACCTCCACCCCGTAAAGCAGCGTGTGCACCGAGTTGACGCCTGGGACGAGCCGGTCGAGAGCCTCCAGCATCTCCAGAATATCCGCGAGGTAGCGGTACGGCAACACGAGGCTGAGGTCGCCCGGGGTGGCCTGGCGGAGCGTCGGCTCCACCAGGCCGCGCTCGATCCGCTGCGGCGTGGAGCGCCGGCCCTGGCGCAGGTCGCCCAGGCGCTGGACGATGACCTCGCCCCCCAGCATGTTGGCCAGGCGGGCGATGTGCTGGCCATAGGCGATGGGCTCGTGGAACGGCTCCGTGAAGGTCTTGCTGACCAGCAGCGCGAAGTTGGTGTTGGCGGTCTTGCGATGGGCGTAGCTGTGGCCGTTCACGGTATACAGGCCGCCCATCTCCTCCCGGATCACCTCGCCGTACGGGCACATGCAGAAGGTGCGAACCATGTCCTCGAAGCGGCGGGTGTAATAGATGATCTTGGCCTCGTAGGTGACGCGCGTGATCTCCTCCAAGACGGAGGCCGGGACCTCGACCCGGACGCCGATGTCCACGGGATTGATCGTGCTGTGCAACCCCAGCCGCTCCGCCTCCTTGGCCAGCCAGGCAGAGCCCTCGCGCCCGGGCGCCAGGATGACATAGTCCGCCGCGATCTCCGTGCCGTCCTCCAGCCGCACGCCTCCGGCCCCCTTCCCGGTCTCGACGAGCACCTGGGCCACCGGCGCCACGCACCGGATCGCCACCTTCCCGCCGAGGTGCGCCCGGAGCTTGCCGAGCAATTCGTCACAGCCCTCGGTCCCCAGGTGCCGGTAGCGGCTGGGAATGAGCTTCATGTCCAGTCGTGCCGCCTGGCGCTGGAGATGCGCCACCGCCTCAATGTCCGACCCGTAAAGCTCCGTGGGCGCACCGAAGGCGCGATAGGTCTCGTCCACGTACTCCACCAAGTCGGCAAGCTGGCTCATCGTGCAATACTGATCCATGAAGCCGCCGATCTCGGTGGACAGCGCCAGCTTCCCGTCACTGTAGGCGCCGGCCCCACCCCACCCGACGAGCATGGACCCCTCGCGGCCGAGGCGCTGTCGGTCGGGCAAGTCCGGCCCCTTTTCGAGGAGCAGGACGCCGTCCACGCCGGCGCGCGTGAGTTCCAGGGCCGCAAAGATCCCCGCCGGCCCCGCCCCCACAATGATGACCCGGTATCGTTGCGTCATGGCGAGCGTCACCCCGTGCATCACGTGACAGTATGTGCGAGACCCTCGCTCCTCCCCACCATTCAGACGGCCATGCAGCTGCGATGATCGTATGGCTCCCCCAGCAGATGGGTGTTTCCGACGCGCACGCGGGTGAGTCCAGCGGCCTTCGCGGCCGCCAGAGCCTCCTCCGCGTGCTCCTCGGATGTCGCGGGAAGGTCGTGCAGGTAGAACTGAGGGGAAAACGCGAGGAGGCTGTACGGGATATCCGGATTGACGCTGGCGATAAATCGGGCGAGAGCCCCCACCTCCGCCGCGTCCACGTAGCCCGGCACCAGCAGGGTGCTCGCCACCAGGGCCGGCGGCACCGGCCGGGTGATCGCCATCTCGGCCGCCAGCCGGAAGTTCCCCAGGGTAAACCGATTGGAGCACCCGGTGAGGGCGCGGTGGATATCCTCGCCCCACGCCTTCAGGTCGAACTTGATGCAGCCTCCCGACGCCAGCGCGATGCCCATGGCCCGGCGCAGCCATCGCGGATGCATCGTCCCGTTCGTTTCCCAACAGATCCGGAGGATCCGCTTCGGCGTCCGTCGCCGCGCCAGGACCGAGGTGGCCACCGAATGCGGAAACTGGGGGCTGGGATCGCCGCCGAAGTAGCAGATGCAGGCCGTGCGATCATCCATCTGCGCCGCCAGCGCGGCCGGCCTCACGTCCTTCTCGGCGTCGATGGCCTCCCGGTAATGCCAGTTCTGGCACCCCAAACAATTGAAGGAGCAGGCCTGGTAGAACACGGCGAGGTTGGTGTAGCCGTGCTCGGGCCCGGGACGGCGGGACCACGTGGGATACCCGACGCCCGTCCCGGCCGGGCAGACCCAGTCGGCCACGCAGTTCGTGGGCAGGGGCTCGAAGTACCAGCTCAATTTTCCCCGCGTCGGCGCGCCACCTACAAGGCGACCGCCTGCGTTTCGGCGCACGCCGCAGTAGCCGGATTCGCCAGGAGGAATCTGACACCGGTTCGCACACAGGTCACACAGGATGCCATCAAGGTCGCGGGGCGGCTCAGGCGGAAGTCCGAACGCGCGGCGGGTTCTCGCGTGTGCGCGAGCAATGTGTGCGCGCAACGCGGGCGGGTCGGCCCGGATGCAGGGCGCGCATGCCCCCAGGCTCGACGCGGTAAGCGGCGACCGGGAACCGCAGACGCGACAGCGAGCCATCGGGATGCAGCCTACCGGAAGATCGTCCCCAGGGTCTGGCGTTGCTTGGCTTCTTCCTCGGCCAGCAGCCGGTGGTAGCCTTCACACTCGGCGAAGTTCATGGCACACACATCCTCGACCGTCTTTTCGGCCATGACCTTGATCCGCTTGTGGCAGCCCGCGATGCAGTAACCACCGGCCGGATACATGGAGGCGAAGTCGTTTGTCACCTGATGCCAGTAGGGACAGACCTCCGCTGGCTTCTCGGAAGCATTGCTGGAGGTGCTCATCTTGACTCCTTTGGCGCCCGGTTCCATGTGGCACCATTCACAATATACGCCTCAGTCCGGGTGCGGTCAAACCCCGCGCGAACGGGCGCTAGCCAAGGTCCGATTTTGAGGACAAGAGCCGGCCGTTCCTTGGCCAGATGTTTCTTGAGTGAGGCTGCGGTCGCCTCGCATCATCCTTCCGCCATCCGGTCCGCGATGATCCGTCCTCCCCGCACCCGATACCTGGACGGCGCCCCCCGATTCGGCGGCAGAGGTTCGGCCGGAAATGAAACCAAGTGCGCGAGGCAGCGACAGTCCGACGCCCCGAAGCCCTTGCCCGGACAGGTCGCATCCGGCATGTGGCGCACCATCGTGTTCGTCCGGCATTCCCTGCCGGCGGCCCAGGGCCAGACCCAGATCTGTCGAACGCTGGCCACGGCCCGAAGATGATCAATGTGCCAGTGCAGCTTCTTCCGTCGCCGGAGATGCCGCAGGAGCCGGTGCAGCAGGTTCCGTTTGGCCGAGCCCGTATAGACGTACCAGCCGCGCTCGAAGCAGCAGGCCCCCAACCGGGAGTGGGTGATGTGGCAGGCGCGCGGGAGCCACAAGACCAAGCAGTACACGCCCGATGTCCTGACCGCTGGCTCTTGCCGTCCCTCATTCCCGATGCGGGAAGATGCTTGAATTGCCGGTACCAACGGCACCGCCGTTGGTGCGCCAAGGTGGCCAAGGATATGATGCTGCTGTCTTTTGATCGGAGGAGGCGAGGTCGGGTTTCTGGGGGGCTCAGAGTTTCTGCGTTTCTCCCTGAATGCCATGTCACGTCTTGGCCTGCTTGGGGCCTTGGCGGTTGGTGACTTGGATCGAGATCAGATGTGCAACTCGATGACGTCGCCTTCCTGGACGACATAGTCCCGCTGGACCCGCTGGCCGCTGAACTTCGTGCCGCCCCAGACGCGCGCGAACTTCAACTGCTGGGCGAAGTCCTTGTGGATGGCCGCCGCCATCTCCACGATGGTGCTTCCCTGCGGGAGGACCACGGGGGATTGCATGGACGGCTCCTTGCCGGGTGGCTTCGAGTACACCCGCACGATTCCCAGCCCGTCGTAGATCATGCGCCGGAGCGGTTCCAGGCCCAACCCGGTCTGCGCCGACACCGCGTGAATGGGGAATCGCGGACCGTAATAGGACCGCAAGATCTCCAGGGCCGCCCCCGCCGACGGCGTGTCCGCTTTGTTGGCGAGAAGCAGCGTCCCGACGTTCGCCCAGCCCAAGGGGGGCGGAGGCGACCCCGGGGAGACCAGCGCCACCTTGCTTCGGCCCAGGATGGCAATCACCTGCGCCACATCCTCGAGCAGCGAGGGGCTGGCCGCGTCCCCGACGAGCAAGGCCAGATCTGCCGGCCGCACGAGACTGGCGACCCAGGGTTCCATGTATTCGTCCGAGATGGCCGGCAGGTCCACGAGCTGGATCTGGATGTTGATGAACGGCATCATGCCGGCGATGGGCCGCTGCGTGGTGAAGGGGTAGTCGCCCACCTCGGGCTGCGCGTTGCTGAGGCACTTCACCAGGGCCGACTTCCCCGCGTTGGGAGGCCCCACCAGGACGACTTGACCCGCCCCCTCCCGTTCCACCGAGACGGAGAAGCCGCCACGGCGGCGACGGGCCTGCTCCGCCTCGGCCCGCAGCTTGGCCAGTCGCCGCTTCAGGTCCCCCTGGAGGTGTTCCGTCCCCTTGTGCTTGGGGATGAGGGCAAGCATCTCCTCGATGGCCGCCAGCTTCTCTTCAACTGTCTTGGCGGCCTTGAAGCGCTTGTCCGCCTCGAGATATTGCGGGGTCAGGTTCGCGGGCATGGCACGCGACGTCGCAGGGATGGAGGGAATCCTACCGATTCACGATCCACAGCCACTTCAGGTCGCCGCCGCCGGGCAGGGGAAACGGGTTGAAAGTCTCCCTCTCGACCGAACGGAAGCCGGCGGTCGCCAAGTGGCGCTCGACATCCTCCGGCGGCCAGTACCGTTCGACGATCTCCTCCTCGAACTTCTCGTAGAGGTCCCCGCGACGGAGGAACCCGGTCACCAAACCTTTGGCCAGTCGGGTGTCCGGATCATAGCTCGTCTGGTAAATGGTGGAGGCCCTTGACGTGTCGATAAGGTGCGTCACTCCGCCCCAGATCCGCTGGAATGTCGCCTCGGTGTTCACGTCGAAGACGAAGAGGCCACCTGGCAGCAGTGCGCCGGCCGCGCCACGGAACGCGGCCTCGAGGTCCTCAGCGAAAAGCAGATGGTTCAGAGTATCATAAAATGCGGTCACCAGATTCACGGGCTCTACGACCTTGAGGTGCCGCATGTCCTGCTGGACGAACTCCACAGCCTGCCCAGCCTCCTGGGCCTTCTGCTTGGCCTGTGCCAGCATGGCCTCCGAGGCGTCCAGCCCCACCACCTCCCAGCCGGTCTTGGCCATCAGGATCGCCAGGGTCCCCGTGCCGCAGCCTAGATCCAAATGCCGGCCCGGCGAAAGCCCATGCTCGCGGCAGGCGGCGCTGACGCGTCGAAACGCCTGGCGGCTGAAATCCAGCGATCCCTCCCAGTCATAGGCCTCGGCGAATCTTCGGTATGCAGGGAGGGGCATCTATGGCGCCCACTCGGCCAGAAACACGTTGAACTCCCGCGGAGCACGCGGATCCTTCTCGCGCTCGGACCCGCGTGTGGACACAAAGACGAGCTGCCGACCATCGGGCGACAGCGCGCCCTCCGCGTTGTATTCGCCCTCGTGGGTGAGTTGCACGAGCGTCCCCCGATCCGGATCCGCCGCGAAGATGTGATAGGTGGGATGCAGTCCCCAGGCGTAGCCCCGGCTCATATCCGGGCGTGGAGGACACTCGGGCCCCGCCAGGTGCATGGACGAAAAGATGAAGCGCTTCCCGTCCGGGTAGAAGAAGGAGCAGGTGGTGACGCCCGTGCCCGTGCTCACCATCCGGACGTGGTTCCCCTCCAGATCCATCGTGTAGATCTGATCGCACTGCCGACCGTCCCGCGTGGACTGGAAGATCAGCCGCTTCCCGTCCGGGGAGAAATAGGCCTCGGCGTTCTGTCCCCCGAAGGTCAGTGGGCGCAGGTTCCGGAGATGCCGCTCCCGCGGATCCATTGGGACGGGCTGTGCCGCCCAGGCCCGCCCGTCGTGAACCAGCGTGGCGGCGACGGGAAGCGCGACCACACCCTTCAGAAACGCTCGCCGCTCAATGCTCATCCCCAAGACCTCCGACTCGTTCTAATCCGAAAAATCTGAACCGCCGGTACCTACGCTACCAGCGTTGGTGCCGACCGCTCCGCCCATGGTGCACCAAGGTCGCCAAGGTGATGAGGTTTCCGTGCCTCGATTGGAGAAGGCGAAGCCCGGTTCATTGGAATTTCAGAATCGCCGTTTCTGTGCCAAGGTGTTCTGCTCTGACCTGGGTGTTCTTGGCGTCATGGCGGTTGATGTCTTCAGACCGGCCTTAGAGTTCCCAGTCGCATGCCGGGCAATACAGGCGCAACACCTCGAGCCGGCCCAGGACGCTCGTCTCCCGCTCCAACTTGATGGCGGCCCGGGAGCACTCGGGGCAAGGCACCCCGACGAACTCGTCCGGAATCCCCAGGTAGGCTTTTTCCACGTTCCCGCAGCCCCCACAGAGCAGGCGCTGCACCTCATTGGTGCGCAGCTCGGTCCCCGTCGACCAGTCACACTCCGTGCACGTGATGACCGCACGGTACTCCCGGCTAGGCTTCGCCTCCGGATCAGGCACGATCACGAAGCGGGTAAAAGACGTCAGCACGGTCGCGCCTCAGCCACCCGGGTTTGCCGGATGCGAACCACGCCCCAAGAGCCGCCAGCCGGTTCAAGGTCCGCCCGCCTCTGTCGGGGAAGACAACGAGACCATCCCGGCAGGCTTCCCGACTGGAATCACCACTCGAATTCCACAATCACGGGATTCTCGTCTACCGGCTTCACCGCCGGGGTGCCTCCCTTCCCCTCCTCGATCTCCAGGGCGATCCCGGCGTTCAGCACGTATTCCAGGAGCTGATCCCGCTGCTCGTTCGTCAGGAGTGTCAGAACGAACGTCCGGTCATCGGCCCGGCGGAACATGTCGGGGAGGGACCCCCTTTGCGAGGCGAAGAGCAGGCGCTCCCGCCCCAGCGAGGGCTGCATTCGCAGGAGCGGCCCCAAGGCATATCCGGTGTCATTGGAGAATTCCGATTGGACCGAAATGACATGCGACAGTTCGGCCGGGGGCGCGCCCGGCACCGGCAGTTGCGGCCGGTACAGCAACAGGACGTCCCCGAATTGAAACTCCGGCCGCCGCGCGGTCAGTCCCGGACGGAGCAGATCCAGCGATTTCAGCGCGCCGTGCTCTATCTCCACCCAGACGTCCGGGATCACCCGGACCAGAAACACCCGGTGATCGTCAACCAGCTCCATCCATCGCATTTGTGCTCCTCGTCCTTCTCCTCGCCCTCAGGCCGGACGGGCCGCCAGCGCCTTCTCGTGGTGCGGCCTCAGGCAGGCATAGATGGCGAAGTTGAGGGGCGTCGGCACGCCCGCTTCCCGGCCGTAGCGCACCACGGTGCCGGCCAGCGTCTCCACCTCCAGGCGATTGCCCTGGCTCAGGTCGTGGGCCAAAGAGGATCGCATTCCGGGTTGCAGGCCGCGGGCAAAGGCCACGGCGCGATCCACCGCGTCCGCGGGCAGCGGGACTCCCTTCACCCGGCCCGCCGCCGCCACCTCCTCCATCACGCCACGGTAGAGGGCGGCCGTCTCGGGGCACGCCAGGATCTCGCCGATGCTGAGACGGGCAAGAGCCGTGACGCCGCCCTGGGCGCAGATGAACAGGAATTTCTCCCAGAGATCAACCTGGATCTGGGTCGAGAGCTCTGCATTGATGCCGGCGCCCTTCAAGACGGCCAGGATCCGCTCTGCACGGGGCGTGACACGGCCGTCGCTCTCACCGAACTTGAGCGACCGGGGACCGGCCGTCTGACTGATGACCCCCGGTGCGCTGATTGTGGAGAGGATGTGGACCACCCCGGCCATCACATGCTCTTTCCCCAGGATGGCGGCCAGCCTCTCCTCGTTGTCCACGCCGTTCAGGAGGCACAGGGCGACCGTCTGAGGGCCAACCATGGGGCGGATCTGCGATCCGGCCGCCTCGGTATCGTAGCCCTTCACGCAGAAGAGGACCAGGTCCATCTCGCCCACGGTGCGGGGGTCGTGAGTGGCCTTGGCGCGAACGTGGAAGTCGCCGGCGACGCTTTTCACCTGCAGGCCGTTCTTCCGAATGGCATCCAGGTGCGCGCCTCGCGCGATGAAGGTCACGTCCTCGCCCGCACGAGCGAGCAAGCCGCCGAAGTAGCCCCCGATGCCCCCACTGCCCATGATCGCAATCTTCATGAAAGGTCAACCCCCTTGGACGGTCTCGGACTTCGAATGTCGGATGTCGGATTCGAGTTCTTCAATCCAAAATCCTCAACCTGAAATCTCAAACCGATCGGAGAGTCTTATACCACCGCGAACGCGATGCCTTCAAGGGAAAAGCCCCCCCGGCCAGAACGAATGCGGTCCTCCGGGTTATGGGCCCAGGAGTTCCTCGCCCACAGCATTCTTTGCAGCCTCCCGGCGCGCGGCGCGCCCCGTCCGTGGCCGCGCCATCATCCCTCCCGGAGAAAAGCCATCGTCACGCGGAAGAGCCCAGATGTTCCTCCAGGAAGGTCGTCAGGATGCGATTGAACTCCACCGGCTTCTCCAGCATCACCATGTGGCCTGCCCCCGGGATCGTGGCGAGCGTCGCCCCCGGGATCGCCTGTTGGAGGAACCGGGCATACTTCACCGGGGTCAGGCGATCGTCTTCGCCACAGACGACCAGGGTCGGGACCCGGATCGCCGAGACTTCCCGCATCACATCAAAAGCATCGCAGGCCAGAAAATCCCCCTCCAGGATCGTGGCCCTGTTCCTGGCGAAGGCCTCCGCCCCCTGGCCCACCGTCGCGGGCAGCGCCGCTTGGGAGTACGCCCATCGGCTGATAAGCTGCCCGGTCTCTTCCATGCCCCCCCGCCGGACGGCGGCGAGGATATCCGGGTGAACGCGAAGCCGCGCCCCCGTCCCCACCAGGACGAGCGCCGCCAGCCGGCCCGGATATGCCAGGGCGAAACTCTGGGCGACGCCGCCTCCCATGGAATGGCCCACGAGCACCGTGCGGGTTATGCCCAGGGCGTCGAGGAGGTCCCGGACGAACTTTTGGTAGTCCTCGATGGTCCGGGACCCTTTCCCTTGGCTTTCCCCGTGGCCGGGGAGATCCACGGCCAGGGCATTCCATCTCGTTCCCAGATGGCGCAACTGGAAGCGCCACTGTTCCTGCGCACCGCCCGCGCCGTGCACGAAGAGAACCGTCGGCCCGCGGACGGGCGTGAGCGGCGCCCCGAGGCCGTACTGGATGGCCGCACCGTTCACGCTGACGAAAGACACTTGGCACCCTCAACAACAATGGCCGCGGCCGCCCACCCGATGGTCGGAGGGCAACCGCAGCCATACCATGGAGTCCCGCGGGTGACTAGCGGAGGTCGCCGTCAGTGAACCGAAGTTGCCAGCCAGACCCTCGCACATCCACCCGAAGCTGCTGGCCATACCGGCCAACGGGCCGCGGGCCCATCTGGGTGTCGCGGGTGGCGATGGCCACGACCCGATGCTGCCCGACGCCCAGGTTAGCCGGAAGGACATCGTTCGGATTCATGGTCAGATACGGCGCGGAGGACTCACGCGCGGGATCCACATCCACATAGACCTTCAACTGGTACGGGGTCCCGTTCACGAACTGGCCACGGGTGGGATCCGCAACCTACTGCCCCGGAACGGTGACGCTTGCCTGGCTCGGCGGCGGGGGCGGAGCGGCGCCCATGCCGGCGCCGACCAGGGGCCCCTTCTGGGCGCCGGACATCTCGGCACAGGCCGGCAAGACCAAGGCCGCAACCAGAAATAACGCAACTCTTTTCTTGCCGTTCACCTCCAATTACTGATTATCGTGGGTTCTCCTACATCCCACAGAACTTTTTTAACAGACGGACTCGGCCAAGTCAACACTTAGGAATCCCTGCCGGTGATCCTTGCGGGCGTCAGCGCGGTTCGCTGCGGATCGTGGCCCGCATCTCGTGCCGGTGGCCCGGTGGAAGCGTGACGGCATGCTCCGCAGCATTGCACGTCTCGATGCACAGCATCTGCGGCCACTCATCGTCGCCGAAGTCCGGCATGGCGTGAGCCTTGGCGATCCACGGATTCCAGACCACGGTCACGTCGGAGCCGCGCTTGTCCACCACCAGCCGCCGGTCTCCCGCGGGATCGTCAACGACACAGGTCGTCTGTGTGTTGAGGTAGACACGATCCGTCTCTCCCATGATGCGGATCGGCTCGCGTCCCTGTGTCTTACGCCTCGCGCCGTCGGTCTTGTCGAGGAACTGCGTTCGCCCGAGGCCAGCGACCGAGACCTGGCGCACGTCGCTGACGACGAGGTAGGCGTGCAGCGCCTCCTCGAAAGTGATTGCCTGGGCAGAAGTGTTGCGAACATCGAGGGCAAGCTTCAGCGTGGAACCTACGGTGACACGGTATTGCAACTCGTACCCGTATGGCCAGGCCGGGTGCGTCGCCCTGGCGGCGTCACGACCACCGCCCGAATCAACCCATTCGCCCCCACCTCGAACCGCAGCGAGTCCGGAATTCCGTATCTGCTTTGAAGCTGCTGAAGTGCGCTGGGATCAGTCATCCTTGCCTCCGAGACAAGCCGTCATGGAAAACGTGATAGGGGAGGAAAATCTAATGCGCATTGAGGTGCTTCCTCACCTCCGGGCGTTCAGTCGAAACCGCCACCAGATTGACTGACGAGATGGCCAATCTCAATAATCGCGCAATCTCCATCCCGGAATACATACCAGCATCCGTCTCGGTCAGCAACGCCCTCCCTCCGTTTCGGCTCGCGCCTGGCGCACCGCTCGCCAAGAATTGAAATCGCCCGCCTGATAAATCCGGCAGTTACCTCGCCAAAGGTGTTCGATCCCATTTTCTCGGGAAGGACGGCGAGGAGATCTTCCGGAGCACCGTGGAGGAACCGGAGCATGTACGCCCGGCCGTACATGCCAACTCGATCTGATGATTTCGGGTTTGCGATTTCGGAAGGCGGATCGATTATATATTAGTGGGCGGAGATTCGACGGACTGGATTGAGGGTTCGTGAGGGGCAGCGGGGGTCGGCAAGAAATCGGACATCCGACATCCGCGATTGAGAAGGAGGAAGCCATGAGTGATCCCGGAATCGTGATCACCGCTATACTGGCTCTGGCGGCTCTCTACGTCCTGCTTCCACGGGTCGCGCACGTCCTGGGTCGCTACCGAGACGCCCGGGTCCTGCCGTGCCCGGAAACCGGGGCGAAGGCAGAGCTCGTTATTGACGCGTCGCGGGCAGCATTCACCTCGGCCTTTGGCCAGCCGCGTCTGCGGGCCAAGCAGTGCTCGCTATGGCCGGAACGAAAGGGCTGCGCCGAGCGTTGCCTCCGCCTTCCCGAGGTGGAAATCCCGTAGGGAATACGGAACACTCAGGGGGTCCCCGAATAATGGGGGACGCCCTTCAATTTGTAACTGATTCACGAAAAAAGTTAAAATGGAATGGCCGGCTGCCTGCTGCTTTTGCCACCGTACGCAACAGACTCAATGGACTCAAGAGACTCAACCTCTGCCCACTTCCGCCGCCGTTGAGGACTGCGACACCCCTTCCGGGAGACGCCGAGAGGGGCTGTCCCCTCCCGCGATCGCCCGGATTTCCCCTTGACACTCGCAACCGGTTGGCCGGATACTCATGCCACGGTCCGAGCAGCACCTCGAGGCTGGCGGGGGTGGCTCAGGATGGCTGTATCGGCGGGAGTCGCGGCGCACGCCCGAATAGCAAATTCAGCCTCACCTCACTTCACCTCACCTCTCATCCTCGCGTGGGCGCAAGTCCTCTATGTCATCGGCAGGACACCGCATATATGCACAACAAAACACAAGGAGGGCCTCATGGTGAAAAGGGTTTTATTGGCTCTGGTGCTGGTGGTGGTGGGTTGTAAGTTCGGTTTCGCTCAGCAGGGCGGGTACATAGAACCCACAAGCGACATGTACCGGAAGATTGTGGACGGCAAGCAGGTCGATCTCTTCACCATCAAGAACAGCAAAGGCATGGTGGTGAAGATCACCAACTACGGGGCGAAGATCGAACAGGTCATGGTGCCCGACAGGACGGGGAAATTCGCTGATGTGGTTCAAGGGTATGAGAGCATCGACAAGGCGATTGGCGGTCAGGGCTCAATGGGCGCGTTCGTCGGCCGCTATGCAAACCGAATCGGAGGCGCCAAGTTCACGCTGGATGGAAAAGAATATCAGCTGGCGAAGAACCAAGGCGAAAACAGCCTGCACGGCGGGCAGAAGGGATCGCGGTTCTGCGTCTATGACGCGCACCAGATTAATGAGTCCAGCGTCGAGATGTTCTATACCTACAAGGATGGCGAGGAGAACTACCCCGGCACGCTGGCAACCCGCGTGTTGTATCAAGTGACCGAGGATAATGCGCTCGTGGTCGATTATCAGGCCTACGCGGTGGACAAGAACACCGTCGGGAACTTCACCACCCACGGGTTCTACAATCTCTCCGGCAACCTCGGCAGCGAAATTCTCAATCACGTGATCTTCATCAACGCCAGCCGATTCCTTCCCATAGACAAGGGTCTGATTCCGACGGGGCAGCTCGAGTCCGTGCAAGGCACCCCGATGGATTTCCAGACGCCGACGGCATTCGGCGCCCGCATCCAGACTGACTACGACCAGCTCAAGTTCGCCGGCGGCTATGACCATCACTGGGTACTCGACAAGAAGACGCCGAATGAACTCTCGCTTGCGGCCATTGCGTGGGAACCGGGGTCTGGCCGTTTCATGGAGGTCTATACGACCGAGCCAGGCCTGCAGGTCCATACCGGCAACAACCTCGAGGGAAAGGACCCCCGCGATGTCGGCAAGGGCTCCACGTTCATTTTCCGTTCGGGCTTCAACATGGAAGCGTCCCGCTTCCCCGATTCTCCCAACAAGCCGGCTTTCCCCACGACCGTGATCAAGGCCGGCGAGTGGTTTTCTGGAAAAACGGTGTACAAGTTCTCCGTCAAGTAAGAATTGTCCGAAGGTGTGATGGAAGGGAAGCGCCCTGTTCGAAAGAGCACGGCGCTTCCCTTTTTGATGAAGAGCTCGGGTGATCAGAGAAGGCGTGTCAACTCGGACATTGCCTGAAAAGGTGGGCTACTGGCCCAATAG
>JBIOJT010000045.1:0-18895 GCA_044451055.1 Methylomirabilales bacterium (SeqCode) | reverse complement strand
CGCCGATTTCCGCCCGGGGGCGCCGCTCGCGGGGTGTGTGGGTCTTGGCGCCCGGGGGGGGCGCGCCGGCCGGGCGTGGGGCCGCGCGCCCCCGACCCAGGAAATCTGCACGGAGAAGGGGAGAAGACAATGACTGACGCCGATTTGATTGTGTACAACGCCCGGATCACGACCCTGGACGGCGGACGGCCGGAGGCGACGGCGCTGGCCGTCAAGGATGGGCGCTTCATCGCCGTCGGCGGCGAGGCCGAGGTCCACGCGCATCGCTCGGATCGCTCCACGGTAGTTGATGCGAAGGACCGCCGGATCATTCCCGGCCTGAACGACAGCCACCTTCACGTGATTCGTGGGGGGCTGAACTATCATCTCGAGCTGCGGTGGGACGGCGTGCGGTCGCTGGCGGAGGCCCTCCGCATGTTGAAGGAGCAGGCCAAGCGCACGCCGCCGCCGCAGTGGGTGCGGGTGGTGGGCGGCTGGAGCGAGTTCCAGTTCGCGGAGCGCCGGATGCCGACGCTCGACGAGATCAACGCGGCGGCACCGGAGACTCCCGTCTTCGTGCTCCACCTCTACGATCGCGCCTGGCTGAATGGGGCGGCGCTCCGGGCGGTGGGGTACACCAAGGACACTCCGGAGCCCCCCGGGGGGACCATCGAGCGGGATGCGCGCGGGAACCCGACCGGGCTCCTCATCGCCACGCCCAACGCGAATATTCTCTACGCGACCCTCGCGAGGGGGCCCAAGCTCGGCGTCGAGGCCCAGGCCAATTCCACGCGGCACTTCATGCGGGAGCTCAATCGGCTGGGCCTCACCAGCATCATCGACGCCGGGGGCGGCTTCCAGAACTACCCGGAGGATTACCAGGTTGTGGAGCAGCTGCACAAGGCGGGTCAGTTGACGCTCCGGATCGCCTACAACCTCTTCACGCAGCGACCACAGCACGAACTGGCCGATTTTCAGCGATGGACGTCCACGGTGGAGCTGTACCGGGGCGATGCGAGCTACCGCCTGAACGGCGCCGGCGAGATGCTGGTCTTTTCGGCGGCCGACTTCGAGGACTTCCTCCAGGTGCGGCCGGATCTGCCGACCGCGATGGAAGCGGAACTCGAGGCGGTGGTCCGCCATCTCGCCGAGCGCCGGTGGCCGTTCCGCCTGCATGCGACTTACAACGAGTCGATCTCGCGCTTCCTGGACGTCTTCGAGCGCGTGCACCGGGACATCCCCATCGATCGGCTGCGCTGGTTCCTCGATCATGCCGAGACCATCACGCCGCGCAACATCGAGCGCGTCAAGGCGCTGGGCGGCGGGATCGCGGTCCAGCATCGGATGACGTACCAGGGGGAGTACTTCGTCGAGCGCTACGGCGCCAAGGCCGCCGAGCAGACGCCGCCGATTCGCCGGATGCTCGACATGGGCGTGCCGGTGGGCGCGGGAACCGACGCGACGCGGGTCGCCAGTTTTAACCCCTGGGTCTCTCTGTCCTGGCTCGTCACGGGCACGACCGTTGGAGGCCTGAATCTTTACCCGTCCGGGAACCGGCTCGATCGCGCGACCGCGCTGCGCCTGTACACCCACGGCTCGGCGTGGATGTCGCGGGAAGACGACGTCAAGGGGCGCATTGCAGCAGGGCAGTATGCGGATTTCGCGGCGCTGTCGGCGGACTATTTTGCCGTGCCGGACGCGGAGATCCGGAACATTGTCTCCGTCCTCACCGCCGTCGGCGGCAAGATCGTCTACGGCGCGGAGGAGTTCTCGAATCTCGCGCCACCGTTGCCGCCGGCGTCGCCGGATTGGTCTCCCGTGCGGTCGTACGGGGGCTTCGCCCCGGCACCGTCGCCAGTCGGGGCCGACGGCAGTCCAGCGCACCGCTGCACAGCCGCCGTGCATGGCGAGGACAGGTCGAGCGCGCCTGGGCGGGCCGCCTTGGAGTCCTTGTGGGGACCGCTCGGGTGCGGGTGCTGGGCGTATTGACCGCGCCGCTCGGCCGTGAGGCGGCGCTGCGGTCCAGTGCGACCGTTGCCCGTGTGAGCTTCTGTGCGGATGATCTCGGCGGGTTGGGTACGCCGCCGGTCCTCGTGAGATGAGCCCCGGTTGGTCGCCAGTGGGCTGGTAGGATCAACCGGTGGAAGGAGGGGACAAGCATGGTTGCGGCCTTCGTCGGCCTCGTTCTGGGCTTTGTCGTCGGCGCCGGGTGCCGATTCTTCGACATCCCGTCGCCGGCGCCGCCGCGATTCATCGGAGCGTGCCTCTTGCTCGCGATGACGCTGGGTTTCGTAGTTGCCGACCACATCCTGCC
The DNA here is from genome assembly GCA_044451055.1 of Methylomirabilales bacterium (SeqCode). Taxonomy (GTDB): domain Bacteria; phylum Methylomirabilota; class Methylomirabilia; order Methylomirabilales; family 2-02-FULL-66-22; genus 2-02-FULL-66-22. Next base: position 16,602 of record JBIOJT010000045.1, on the reverse strand, counting down.
GCCGGGGCAGACGCTGCTGCGTCTGATGGCGCCATGAAACCAGTGATCGGTCTGGTACTCGCGTTCGCGGTGGGCTTTGCCTGCCGCGCCTTCGGCATCCCATCGCCGGCTCCACCCGTGATTCTCGGCGCCCTGCTCGTGATGGCTATGACCGTGGCGTATATCGCGGTCGATCGGTGGATGGGGAATCCAGCTCGACATGCCGCCAATTGCGGTGGGCCGAGCGGGCTTGCGCCTTCCCAGGCCCCACCGGGCCCGCCGCAGCCGTGAGCCATGCGCGCCCTGCAATTCGCGGCGTTCGGTCCGGTCAGCAATCTGCGCGTGGTCGAGGTACCGGATCCTGAGGCTGATGCGACAACCGCCGTCGTCAAGGTTGCGGCCGGGGCGATCAGCCCCAGCGATGTGAAGAACGTCGAAGGGAAGATGGAGCATACGACCTTGCCCCGCGTCCCCGGGCGCGACTATGCCGGCACCGTCGTCCACGGCCCGACCGAATGGATCGGCGCAGAGGTGTGGGGAACCGGTGGCGAGATCGGCTACTCGGTCGATGGCAGCCACGCGGAACTCATCGCCGTCCCGGTCGCGAGCCTGCGGCGGAAGCCCCGAACACTCTCCCTGGAGCAGGCCGCGGCGATCGGTGTCACCTACCTCGCCGCCTGGATCGGTGTGATGGAGTATGCCCGGCTCGCTTCCGGCGAGACCTTGCTGGTGATCGGTGTGGGCGGAGGCGTCGGCGGCGCGGCGGCGCAGATCGGGAAATGGTGCGGGGCTCGAGTCATCGGGGTGGACCGACGTCCGCTCCGGCCGGATTCGCCGGCTGCCCGCGCGGTCGACGAGTCCTTCGTCCTCGGAGGCGAGGCACTCGATGCCATCGTGGCTCGCGCAACGAACGGCCGCGGCGCGCAGGTCGTATTCGACACCGTGGGCGGACCGATGTTCGAGCCGGCGCTCAAGGCGTTAGGGCATCGCGGCAGACAGATCGAGATCGCCTCGTTGGGTGACCGCCGGGTGGGCTTCGACCTTCTCGACTTTTACCACAACGAGTGCCAGTTGTTTGGGGTCGACACGCGCAAACGCGATGCGACCGCATCGGCGGCCGTCCTCGAGGCGCTCACACCCTTCTTCGAGCAGGGAGCCTTCCAGGCTCCTACGCTGGATCGGGCGATCCCGCTCTCCGAAGGACCGACGGCCTACGAGCAGGTGGCCCGTGGCGAAGTGAGGGGTCGGCTCGTCCTGGTGCCGTAACTTCTTACGCCATGGCCCTAGGCTGTGCGAACGCCGCCGGAGCCGCATTCTCGATGGGCGGCCTGGTCGTCCGGGAGGCTTGGACGTGTGCTAAGCGGTGCCCCAGCGGGCGCGGGTCCTCTTGGGAGCCTCATGGATCCAAGACGGTTGCTCGGACTGCGGTTGCTGCGCCTTCTGAACCGAGGTGGGACGGCCGTGGGTGGGATCCTGCTGCTGGTACTCCCGGTCGTGCCGATCGTCGTCTCTGCGCAGTCGCCGTGCCCAGCGCCGCCGCCGCCGTTCCAGTCCCTGCGTTACGAGGAGAATTACCAGTTCCTGGGGAATCCGGCCTGTCACATCGACTTCTGGGATCCCGTCAAGTTCCTGCCCCTGAACGAGGTGGGCGATTCTTATGTAACCATGGGCGGTGAGGTGAGGGAGCGCTACGAGTACTACAAGAATAACCTTTGGGGCCAGGGTCCCCAGGATAGCAACGGCTTTCTGCTCCAGCGATACACGCTGCATGCCGATCTTCGGCTGGGTCCGGACATCCGATTCTTTGGACAGCTCTCGAGCAACCTGGAGACCGGGCGGACGGGAGGGCCGCGGCCGACCGACGAGGACAAGCTCGACGTGCACCAAGCTTTCGGGGACCTCCGAGGATCCATTGGGAGCACCACGCTCACCCTCCGCGCCGGCCGGCAGGAGTTCTCCTACGGATCCGAACGGCTCGTCGGGGTGCGCGAAGGGCCGAACGTCCGCCTGAGCTTCGATGCTGTCCGGCTGATCGCTGAGGCGGACCCGTGGCGCATGGATGCGTTCGTGTCGCGGCCGGTCCAGACCAAACGCAACATCTTCGACGATGACTCGGATCGCACACAAGCGTTCTGGGGCGTCTACGCCGTGGGCCCGCTGCCCGCACTGCCGGCAGGGAAGATCGATTTGTACTACCTCGGCGTCGATCGCCAGGGAGCGGGCTTCGATCAGGGGACCGCCAGCGAACAGCGGCACACCCTGGGGGCGCGGCTCTGGGGGCAACCAGGGAATTGGGATTACAACGTCGAGCTCATTTACCAGTTCGGCAGCTTCGGGTCGGGCACTATCCAGGCGTGGGCGGCCTCGTCGAATAGCGGCTACACGTTCCGATCCGTGCCTCTCCAGCCCCGGATCGGACTCAGGGCAGAGGTCAATAGCGGGGATCGCGACCGGAATAGCCGAAACCTGCAGACCTTCAATGCGCTGTTTCCGAACGGTTCCTACTTCGGGGAGATCGGGCTGATCGGCCCTGCAAATCTCATGGATCTCCACCCGTCGCTCGACCTGCATATTACCCAGGCAGTGACCCTGACCCTGGACTGGGATTGGTTCTGGCGCGAGAGCCCCAGCGACGGGGTCTACTCGCCGCCCGGGGGGTTGCTGCGCTCCGGCGTGGGAAGCGGGGCGCGCTACGTCGGCACTCAGGGGGAGGTCCAGGCGACCTGGCAGATTGATCGGCACCTCAGCGTCACGGCGAACTACACCCACTTCTTCACGGGGGCGTTCCTCAAGCAAACCGGGCCCGCCCAGGACATCGATTTCGTGGCGGCGTGGGTGGCCTATAAATTCTGAGCGGTGGGAGACCATGAATCCGGTCGTCTTTGCAGCCTCACGCAGGAGCAGCCCATGAGCATGGAGGTTGGTGGCATTCACCACGTGACCGCGATCGCCGGAGATCCCCAAGCGAATGTGGATTTCTATACGGGGGTGCTGGGGTTACACCTGGTGAAGGTGACTGTGAATTTCGATGACCCTCACACGTATCACCTGTACTACGGCGATGAGCTGGGACATCCGGGGACGATCCTCACCTTCTTCCCGTGGCCGGGAGCCCCCCGGGGGCGCACGGGCACCGGGCAGGTGACCGTGACCGCGTTCGGGATCCCCGACGGGTCGCTCGGCTTCTGGGTGGACCGGTTGAAAGCTCACCAGGTCGAGGCCACCGGGCCCAGCCGTCGCTTCGATGAGGAGGTCATCGCCCTCCAGGATCCCGACGGGCTCCACCTGGAGTTGGTGGCTGGCGGGATTGGGTCAGCCACGAATGCCCGACCCGACGGCCCCATCCCGGGGCAGTACGCGATCCAGCGATTCCAGGGGGTGACGGTGGCGGTGGAGGGCTACGAGCGCACGGCCGGACTGCTCACGGCGACCCTGGGCTTCCGCGAAGTGGGCGCGGCGGGGAACCGCTTCCGGTACACGGTGGGAAAGGGCGGCGCGCTCGGCGTCGTCGATCTCCTCTGCCTGCCCAGTGGCCCGCGCGGCCGCGTGGCCGTGGGGACGGTGCACCACATCGCCTGGCGCACGCCCGACGACGAGGCACAGCGGGCTTGGCGGGCGAAGATTGCACGGCTCGGGTACAACGTGACCCCCATTCTCGACCGCTCGTACTTCCGTTCCATTTACTTCCGCGAGCCGGGCGGAGTACTCTTCGAGATCGCCACCGATCCCCCTGGCTTTGCTGTGGATGAGCTCCCGGACCAGCTCGGCAGGCGCTTGACTCTTCCGACCTGGTTGGAATCCACGCGGGACGAACTTGTCACGGCGCTCCCCGCGCTGCGAGGCCCGCAGGGCCAGAGGTTTCCATGAGCGCGCCCGGCGAGCCATCCGGGTTCATCCATCGGTTCATTCCCGGGAAAGAGACCGATTCACCCCTTGCGCTGCTCCTCTTGCATGGCACGGGTGGCGATGAGAATGACTTGCTCGAACTGGGCCGGCAGCTCGCCCCCGGTGCCGCGCTTCTCAGTCCCCGCGGGAGGGTCTTGGAGAACGGCCTCCCCCGGTACTTCCGGCGTCTCGCCGAGGGAGTCTTTGACCTCGAGGACCTCCAGGTGCGGACGCATGAGCTCGCCGACTTCGTGGAGACCGCCGCGCGGCGGTACCGCCTGGCCTCCGATCGCATCATCGCTGTCGGCTTCTCCAACGGGGCGAACATCGCGGCAAGCCTGCTGCTCCTGCGGCCGCAGGTGCTGGCTGGGGCGGTTCTCTTCCGCCCGATGGTACCCCTGGTGCCAGACCCGATGCCGAATCTCCAGGGGAAGCCCGTCTTGCTGGCGGCCGGTCGACGGGACCCAATCGTCAGCCCGGACGAGACGGAGCGGCTGCGGCGACTCCTGGTCCAGGCGGGAGCGAATGTGACCGTGCATTGGGCGCAGGCAGCACACGGGCTCACCCCTGCGGACATTGATGCGGCTCGCGCATGGCTGGAGGGTTGGGAGACCGCGTCAGGCCATCGGGGGCGAGGCCAGGACGCCAAGGAGAGGCAAACATGACGCCGGTGGGCGCGGGCGGTGGCCCAGACGTGAAGCCGCCGGGTGCCAGCCAAAGCCGGCATTCCGAGAGGATCGGCCGCGTGAGCGAAGTCCTTCCGGTCATTTATCTGGCCCGGCACGGCGAGACCGCCTGGAGTCTCTCGGGTCAGCACACCGGACTGACCGATCTCCCCTTGACCGAGCGCGGTCAGCGCAATGCCTGCGCGCTCGGAAAACGACTGAAGGGACTACCGTTCGCCACGGTGCTTACCAGTCCGTTGCAGCGCGCGGCCCGGACGTGTGAATTGGCCGGTTTCGGGACCGCGGCCGAAGTTGACCGCGATCTGCTCGAATGGAACTACGGCGAGTATGAGGGTCGTCGCACGGTCGAGATCCTTGCCGAGCGCCCCGACTGGCGACTGTTCCGCGATGGGTGCCCTGGAGGGGAATCACCGGACCAGGTTGCGGCGCGGGCAGACCGGGTCGTGCGCCGCGTGCGCGCGGTCCGGGGAGACGTGCTGCTATTTTCGAGCGGACATTTCCTGCGGCTCTTGGCTGCCCGTTGGCTGGGGCTCGAGCCTGGGGCTGGCCGATACTTCCTGCTGGTCACGGCGAGCCTGAGTGCGCTGGGCTATGACGGCAGACTTTCCCAGCCGGTGATCCGACTATGGAATGACACCCATCATGTGGAGATGTGACCCGATCCGTTTGCCTGCATCACGGGGGGCGGCCCGAGGCGTAACCATGACGCAACCCAACCCCTGCTCGCGGGGCAGCGACCCCACCCATTGTCTCCGGAGGTGATCCAATGAAAGCCACCCAGTTGCTCCACGATCTGGGCCAGAGTCTCTGGCTCGACAACATCACGCGGGACCTGCTGACCAGCGAGACGCTCCAGCGCTACATCCACGAGCTCTCCGTCACGGGGCTCACGTCCAACCCAACGATCTTCGACCACGCCATCAAGAACAGCCCGGCCTACGACGCCGCGATCCGCCAGAAGCTCAGGGAGGGCAAGACGGGGGAGGCCCTGTTTTTCGAGCTGGCGCTGGAGGACCTCACCCGGGCCGCCGACCTGTTTCGCCCGATCTATGACAAGACGAACGGCGTGGACGGGTGGGTGTCGCTGGAGGTGTCGCCCCTGCTGGCTCACGACACGGCTAGCACCCTCGCGGCGGCCAAGAGTCTACACGCCCGGGCAGGACGCCCCAACCTGTTCATCAAGATCCCGGGCACCAAGGAGGGACTGCCCGCCATCGAGGAGGCGATCTTCGCTGGCGTGCCGGTCAACGTGACGCTTCTGTTCTCCCGCGAGCACTACATCGCGGCCGCCGATGCGTTCCTGCGGGGCATCGAGCGACGCATCGCCGCCGGGCTCAAGCCCGATGTCGGCTCCGTCGCGTCGGTGTTCATCAGCCGCTGGGACACCGCGGTCGCGGGCAAGGTGCCAGACGCGTTGAAGAACCAGCTCGGCATCGCCATCGCCAAGCGCACGTACAAGGCGTGCCGCACGCTGCTGAGCTCACCGCGCTGGCAGCGCGCCTACAACGACGGCGCCCGACCGCAACGCCTCCTGTGGGCCAGCACGGGAACCAAGGATGCCAAGGCGTCCGATGTCCTGTACGTCAAGGCCCTGGCCGCGCCGTTCACGGTGAACACCATGCCCGAGGGGACCCTGAAAGCCCTCGCCGACCACGGCGAACTCGGAGCACTCCTGCCGGCCGACGGGGGCGGCTGCGAGGAGGTATTGGCCCAGTTCGCCCAGGCCGGCATCAACGTTGACAATCTGGCCGCCACGCTCCAAGAGGAAGGGGCCAAGTCGTTCGTGAAATCCTGGAATGATCTCCTGGCGGTGATCGCCTCCAAGAGCGCCGCGCTCGGCAAGAATATGTGAGGCTTCAAGTCCGACGGTCGAAATATGGATGAGCATCCGGCGGATCGCCGGTTGAACGGTTCGAGGCTTCGGTGTCCAGCCCGCTTGTCTGAAGAAGGGGAGTGGTGGTCATGAAGGTGCTGGTGGTCGACGTCGGCGGGACCCACGTCAAGATCCTCGCGACCGGCCAGAGCGATCGGCGGGAGTTTCTCTCCGGACCTACCCTGACACCCAAACGGATGGTCGCCGGGGTCAAGAGGCTCGCCGGGGGTTGGGAGTACGACGTGGTCTCGGTCGGCTACCCGGGGGTGGTCCTCAAGGGGCGCGTGGCAACCGAACCGCACAACCTCGGCCCGGGGTGGGTCGGGTTTGACTTCGCCGCCGCGTTCGGGTGCCCGGTCAAGCTCCTCAACGATGCGGCCATGCAAGCCCTGGGGAGCTACCGGGGCGGAGCGATGCTCTTTCTGGGCCTGGGAACCGGGCTGGGCACCGCCATGATCGTCGAAGGGGTTGTGATTCCCATGGAGATAGGCCACCTGTCCTACAAGAAAGGGACCTTCGAGGAGTACCTGGGCCTCCGCGGGTTGAATCGACTCGGCAAGAAGAAATGGGAAAAGCATCTCGCGTCCGGGGTGAAGCGTCTGACCGCTGCCCTCCACCCCGACGATGTGGTCCTCGGGGGGGGGCAATGCCAAGCGACTGAAGGAGCTCCCCCCCGGGTGCCGAGTAGGCGACAACGCCAATGCGTTCCTGGGAGGGTTTCGCCTGTGGGAGCAGGCGAGGGATCACAAACCTTCCAGTCCGGCAAAGGCGCAGCTCCGATGAGCGCGCACACGGAAAGGATCACGACGATGCCGGCAAAACTCACACCCCTCACGAAAGGCCCAGCCTGGAAAGCGCTGGCGGCCCATTACAAGCAGGTCCGGGAGCTGCATCTGCGCGAGCTGTTCGCCCAGGACCCCCAGCGCGGGGAGCGTCTGACGGCCGAGGCGGCGGGCCTCTCCCTGGACTACTCCAAGCATCGCATCACCGACGAAACGCTCACACTGCTCCTGCAGCTGGCCGAGGAGTCCGGCCTGCGGGCGCGGATCGACGCCATGTTCCGGGGGGAGAAGATCAACGTCTCCGAGCACCGCGCGGTTCTGCACGTGGCCTTTCGCGCGCCGAAAGGGACGTCCATCGTGGTGGATGGGGAGGACGTGGTTCCGCAGGTCCACGCCGTGCTCGACAAGATGACTGACTTCTCGAACCGCGTGCGGAGCGGTGTGTGGAAAGGCCACACAGGGAAGCGTACCAAGAACGTCGTCAACATCGGCATCGGGGGCTCCGACCTTGGCCCGGTCATGGCCTACGAGGCGCTCAAGTTCTACAGCGACCGCGCCCTGACGTTCCGATTCGTATCCAACGTCGATGGGACCGATTTCGCGGAAGCGGTGCGCGACTGCGACCCGGCGGAGACGCTGTTCATCGTCTCGTCGAAAACCTTCACCACGCTCGAGATCATGACCAACACCTACACGGCGCGTGCCTGGTCCCTGGCGGGCCTCGGGGGCGACGCGCACGCGGTGGCCAGGCACTTCGTCGCGGTCTCGACGAATGCGGCGGAGGTGACCAAGTTTGGGATCGACCCCGCCAACATGTTCGGGTTCTGGGACTGGGTCGGCGGGCGGTACTCCATGGACTCGGCCATCGGCCTCTCGACGATGCTGGCCATCGGCCCGGAGCACTTCCGCAGCCTGCTCGACGGCTTCCACCAGATGGACGAGCACTTCCGCACCGCCCCGTTCGACCGCAATCTCCCGGTGCTCATGGGCCTCCTGGCCATCTGGTACACCAATTTCTTCGGCGCCCAGACCGTGGCGGTCCTGCCGTACGAGCAGTACCTGAAGCGCTTTCCGGCCTACCTGCAGCAGCTGACGATGGAGAGCAACGGCAAACACGTCACGCTCGATGGGACCGAGGTCACCTATGTGACTGGCCCTATTTACTGGGGTGAGCCGGGAACCAACGGGCAGCATTCCTTCTACCAGTTGATCCACCAGGGCACCAGGCTCATCCCCTGTGACTTCATCGCGTTTGGCCAGCCACTCAACCCGCTCGGCCGGCACCACGACCTGCTCTTGGCGAACGTCTTCGCCCAGAGCGAGGCGCTGGCCTTCGGCAAGACGGCCGAGCAAGTCAAAGCCGAGGGGACCCCAGACGGGCTCGTGCCCCACCGGGTCTTCGAGGGCAATCGGCCGTCGACCACGATTCTCGCCGAGCGGCTCACGCCGGAGACCCTCGGGAAGCTCGTCGCCCTCTACGAGCACGCGGTCCTCACCCAGGGGACCATCTGGCAGATCAACTCCTTCGACCAGTGGGGCGTCGAGCTGGGCAAGGTCCTGGCCCAGCGCATTGCCCCGGAACTCGAGAGCAAGGCCGAGCCCGCGCTCGCCCATGACAGCTCCACGAACCGGCTGATCCGCCGCTACCGGAGGCTCCGGGGGGCAACATGACGACCTTTGGTCTTGACAAGCCGTTGTACATCTAGCCCTTCGACCACCGCGGCTCGTTCCAGACCAAGCTGTTCGGCTGGGCGGGGCCGCTGACCGCCGAGCAGACGGCCCAGATCGCCGCCGCCAAGCAGGTGATCTACGACGGCTTCCAGGCCGCCGTCCTTGCCGGGGTGTCCTAGCGCATTGTGAACGATAAGTAGTGGAGCGGCGAAATGGAAACCGATGTCGTCAAGCTGGCTCCGTCGATCCTCGCAGCGGATTTTGCCCGCTTGGGTGAGCAGGTGGTCGAGGCGGAGCAGGCCGGGGCTGACCGCATCCATGTTGATGTGATGGATGGACACTTCGTGCCCAATCTTTCGATGGGGGCGCCGATCGTCCAATCACTCCGCCGCGTGACGCGATTGTCTCTGGAGATTCACCTGATGATCTCGGACCCGGACGCTTTCCTGGACGAGTTCGTCGAGGCCGGCGCAGATTCGTTTCTCGTCCACTGGGAAGGCAACGCCAATTTGCACCGTACCGTGCAACGCATCAAGGCACTGGGGAAGCGTGCCGGAGTGGTCATCAACCCGGCGACCCCAGCGGCGGTGCTGGAGGAGATCTTGCAAGACGTCGAGCAGATATTGGTCATGACGGTCAACCCGGGCTTCGGACACCAGCATTTCCTCTCCACAACCCTGCCGAAGATCGGACGAGTCCGGCAGATGATTGATCGGATCAATCTCGGTTGCGATCTGGAGGTGGACGGAGGGGTTGATGCGGCAACCGTTCCGGTGGTCGTGGCCGCAGGCGCCAACGTGCTGGTGGCCGGATCGGCGATCTTTGGCGACGGCGACGGGGTGGCCGCAACCGTGAAACGGCTGCGAGCCGCCATCAACGAGGGTGTTCACTGATCCCAACGGATCGGGAAGCCTGTTCCGAGAAGGGAGTGACCCATGCAACTCGGGATGATCGGTCTGGGAAGGATGGGGGCAAACATGGTGCGGCGGCTCCTCAGAGGGAGCCATCAATGCGTGGTCTTCGACCGATCGCCAAAGACGGTCGAAGATCTGGTCAAGGAGAAGGCGGTCGGCGCGCCTTCGCTCCAGGATTTCGTCAAGCGACTCCAGAAGCCACGAGCGGTCTGGTTGATGGTCCCGGCCGCGGTCGTGGACACGACCATCGCCGACCTGCTACCTCATCTCGAGGCAGGCGACGTCCTCATTGACGGCGGCAATTCCTATTACGTGGATGACATCCGGCGCGCGAAGGAGCTTGCGGCGAGGCGGATCCACTACGTGGACGTGGGGACGAGCGGCGGTGTCTGGGGTCTCGAACGCGGTTACTGCATGATGATTGGGGGCGAAAAGGACGTGGTCAAGCACCTTGATCCAACCTTCTCGACCCTGGCGCCGGGCGTGGGTGACGTCCCGCGCACGCCGGGACGCGAGAAGCTTGACGGCACCGCCGAACAGGGGTACCTGCACTGTGGTCCCAACGGCGCCGGCCACTTCGTCAAGATGGTCCACAACGGTATCGAGTACGGCATCATGGCCGCCTACGCGGAGGGGCTGGGCGTCTTGCGTAACGCCAACGTGGGGAAGGGACAGCACGCCATCGATGCCGAGACGACACCCTTGCGAAACCCCGAGCACTACCAGTACGACCTCAATCTGCGTGACATCGCGGAGGTGTGGCGGCGCGGCAGCGTGATCGCCTCGTGGCTGCTGGATCTGACGGCCACCGCCCTGGTCGAGGACCCGACGCTCTCGGGGTTCGCGGGCCGGGTCTCCGACTCGGGCGAGGGGCGGTGGACGATCAAGGCGGCCATCGACGAGGCCGTGCCGGTGCCGGTCCTCACCACGGCGCTCTACGAACGATTCAGTTCGCGCGGCGAGGCGGATTTTCAGGATAAGCTGCTGTCCGCGATGCGCTACCAGTTCGGCGGACATTTGGAGAAGCCGGCGGGGAAATAGTGCCAATCCAAAATGTCTAACTGCCAAGGGCACCTAGCGCACCCAGAGGGCACCCGGCCGGAAACCCGGAACGCCAAACCCGGATTAACCCAGTGAGGTAGTCCACGGGTTATTTCAGATTTGGGCCGAGACAAGGAGGAAACCATGGGCGGTCCGCACTCCGATGCCTTCGTGTTTTTCGGGGCGACCGGCGATCTGGCCTTCAAGAAGATCTTCCCGGCGCTGCAGGCCATGGTGAAGCGGGGTCACCTCACCATCCCGGTGATCGGCGTGGCCAGGTCTGGGGACCTCGACCAGCTCCGGATCCGGGCGCGCGACAGCCTCGAAAAGCACGGAGGGGTCGATTTCGCGGCGTATGAGAGGCTCTCTGGTCTGCTGCGCTACGTAAGCGGCGACTACGGGGACCCGGCGACGTTTCAGGCCCTCCGCAAGGAGCTCGGCTCCGCCCAGCGGCCGGCCTATTACCTGGCGATCCCGCCCACGATGTTCGGGCCGGTCGTGGAGCATCTGGAAACGTCGGGCTGCAACCGGGGCGCCCGTGTCATCGTCGAGAAGCCATTCGGGAGGGACCTGGTCTCGGCGCAAGAGCTCAACCGGATCTTGCTCCGAACCTTCGACGAATCCGCGATTTTCCGGATCGACCATTACCTGGGGAAGCGGCCGGTCCACAGCCTGCTCTTCTTCCGCTTCACCAACGCGTTCCTGGAGCCGTTCTGGAATCGCCACTTTGTCGAGAGCGTGCAGATCACTATGGCGGAGAACTTCGGGGTCCAGGGCCGCGGCGGCTTCTACGAAGAGGCGGGGGCCATCCGCGACGTAATCCAGAATCACCTATTCCAGGTCCTGTGCAATCTGGCCATGGAGCCACCCGTCCGGACGGACAGCGAGTCCATCCGGGATGAGAAGGTCAAGGTGCTGCGGGCGATTCCACCGCTGGAGGAGAAGAACGTGGTCCGGGGGCAGTTCCGCGGCTACCGAACAGAGCCGGGGGTGGCGCCGGACTCGCAGGTGGAGACCTTTGCGGCCCTGCGGCTCGAGGTCAATTCCTGGCGCTGGCAAGGGGTCCCCTTCTACATCCGGGCCGGGAAGTGTCTGCCCGTGACCTGCGCGGAGGTCGTGGTCCGCCTCCGACGGCCCCCGACGGTGTATCAGGGCTACAGCTTGACGCCGAACTGGTTGCGCCTGCGCATCAGTCCCGAGGTGACGATCGCCCTCGGCATGATGGTGATGGCCCCGGGGGAGGGGACGGTCCCCCAACCGGCGGAGATGATCGCAAGCCGCCACCCCCGGGCGGGCGAGATGGAGGCCTACGAGCGGGTGCTGGGGGACGCCATGGAGGGCGATGCCACCCTGTTTGCCCGGGAGGACTACGTGGAAGAGGCCTGGCGGATCGTCGACCCGGTGCTGAAGGCGGCCCATCCGGTTTCTGAATACGAGCCCGGGGGCTGGGGGCCGAAGGAGGTCGACCAGCGCGCGGCACCTCCGGGGGGCTGGCTGGATCCGGTCACGGCGGGCTGAGGGATCTTGGCTGCGGAAGAGTGCGTGCGGCCTGTTCTCAGCCGGAGTGGAGAGAACGCATGAAGCTGGAGGTCTTGGCCAATCCGGAGGCGGTCGCCCAGAAGGCGGCCGCCCTCATCGCCGCGGAAGCGCGGGCTGCGGTGGCCGCGCGCGGCCGCTTCCTCCTGGCCGTGAGTGGCGGTCGCACTCCGTGGATCATGCTGTGGGCGCTGGCAAGCGAAGACATCCCCTGGGTGGGCGTGCATGTCTGTCAGGTGGACGAGCGGGTGGCCCCCGACGGACACCTGGATCGGAACCTCACCCACTTGCGGGACAGCCTGTTGTCGCAGGCCCCGCTCCGCCCCGAGCAGCTCCATGCCATGCCGGTCGAGGAGGAGGACCTGGCCGCCGGCGCCACCCGCTATGCTCGCACCTTGCAGGAGCTCGCCGGCTTCCCCCCCGTCCTCGACCTCGCCCACTTGGGTCTCGGGCCCGACGGCCACACCGCCTCCCTGGTACCTGGCGATGCGGTACTCGATGTTACCGACGCAGACGTGGCGCTGACCGGAGTCTACCAGGGGCGGCGGCGGATGACGTTGACGTATCCAGTCCTCAATCGCGCCCGGCGGATCCTGTGGCCGGTGACCGGGGGCGAGAAGGCGGGCATGCTGGCGCGCCTGCGGGCCGGCGATGAGTCCACTCCTGCCGGGCGGGTGCGTCACGATCAGGCCCTGGTCCTCGCCGACCAGACGGCAGCAGGTCAGCTGGGTCCGAGTTGAACGGAGATCTATACCGCGGGCGGTCGTGGCGCTTCTGGTCGCCAAGGCGGAAGGCCGGGACTCCCCGACAGCGTGCTGCGTGAGCCGGAGAATCAGCGTATCGTCGAGGAGAGAATCATGAGTGCGTCGCAAGTGGTTCACCAAATGACAGGCGCGGACGTCGATCAATTGTGTATCAATACTATTCGCACGCTCTCGATGGATGCGGTCCAGCAGGCCAAGTCCGGCCACCCTGGCACGCCGATGGCGCTGGCGCCGTTGGTCTACACCATCTGGAACCGCGTCCTGCGCTTCGACCCGCAGGACCCAATCTGGCCGGACCGCGATCGGTTCGTGCTCTCGAACGGCCATGCCTCGATGCTGCTCTGGTCGGTGCTCCACCTTACCAAGACCCAGGCGGTGAATGCCGAGTACGAAAGGCTGGGGCACCCCTCGGTGACCCTCGACGACATCCGCCGCTTTCGCCAACTCGACAGTAAAGCTCCCGGCCACCCCGAGTACCATTGGGTCTCGGGTGTCGAGACCACGAGCGGCCCGCTCGGCCAAGGCGTCGCGACGAGCGTGGGCATGGCCATCGCCCAGAAGTGGCTCGCCACCCGGTACAACCGGCCCGGGTTCGGGATCTTCGACTACAAGATCTATGCGGTGTGCGGAGATGGCTGCATGATGGAGGGCATTGCGTCGGAAGCGGCGTCACTGGCCGCGCACCTGGGCCTCGACAACCTCTGCTGGGTCTACGACAACAACCACATCACCATCGAAGGCAACACGCGGATCGCCTTCACGGAGGACGTCGCGACCCGGTTCCTGGGGTACGGCTGGAACGTCCTGCGGGTCGGCGACGCCAACGATACCGATCGCATCCAGCACGCCCTCGAGATCTTCCGAAACACGAAGGGCCGGCCGACCTTCATCATTCTGGACAGCCATATCGGGTACGGTTCACCACACAGGCAGGACACCGCCGAAGCGCACGGCGAGCCGCTCGGCGACGAGGAGATCCGTCTCACCAAGCGCAGCTACGGATGGCCCGAGGACGCGAAGTTCCTTGTGCCCGACGGTGTCTATGAGCACTTCGCGGCAGGGATAGCCGAACGTGGCGCGAAGGCCCGGCGGGAATGGGTGGAGCGTTTCGATGCGTACCGGGCCGCATACCCCGAACTCGCGGCCGAGATCGACCAGATGCAGCGACGTGAACTCCCGGCCGGGTGGGACCGCAACTTCCCCAGCTTTCCTGCAGACCCGAAGGGCCTGGCTGGGCGGGACGCCTCGGGCAAGGTCCTGAACGTGCTCGCGCAGAATATTCCCTGGCTCCTCGGAGGCTCGGCCGATCTGGGGCCATCGAACAAGACCCTCTTGACCTACGAGGGCGCCGGAGACTTCCAGGCCGACGGCCCGGGCGGGAAGAACCTGCACTTCGGCATCCGCGAGCACGCCATGGGAGCGATTGTGAACGGGCTCTCCCTCTCCAAGCTCCGGCCCTTCGGCGCGACCTTCTTCATCTTCAGCGACTACCTCCGGCCGGCGCTCCGGCTCTCGGCCCTGATGGAGCAGCCCACGACATTCATCTTCACACATGACGCCATGGGCGACGGAGAGGACGGCCCGACTCACCAGCCGGTTGAGCACCTGGCATCGTTGCGCGCCATTCCCGGGCTCGTCACCCTGCGACCCGCCGACGCCAACGAAGTCGTCGAGGCCTATCGCTACATCCTGCAACTGCGCCACCAGCCCGCCGTGCTGGTGCTGTCCCGCCAGCCCCTGCCGACCCTGGACCGAAGCCGGTACGCACCGGCGTCGGGTGTGGCGCACGGCGCCTACGTGCTGGCTGACGCCTCCGGCGGCAGCCCCGAAGTGATCCTGATCGCCTCGGGTAGTGAAGTCAGTCTCGCGGTGAATGCGCACGAGACCCTACGTGCCGAGGGCATCCGCTCGCGCGTGGTCTCGATGCCGTCCTGGGACATCTTCGACCACCAGCCCCAGGAGTACCGGGACAGCGTGCTGCCGCCCACCGTGAAGGCCCGCGTCGCGGTGGAACAGGCCTCGACCCTCGGCTGGGAGCGATACGTCGGCGATTCCGGCCGCGTCATCGGGATGCAGACGTTCGGGGCCTCGGCCCCGCTCAAGGAGCTGCAGCGGAAGTTCGGGTTCGAGCCAGATCGGGTGGCGGCGGTGGCCAAGGAACTGCTGGGAAAGAAGTAGCCGGGTGCAGGGTGCTGGTCACTTTCCCGTGGAGAGGTCTTGACTGTGGAGAGCACAATCCAGTTTCTCATCCACCATGGCTACGCGGTGCTGTTTGTGTGGGTGCTCCTCGAGCAGGGGGGCTTGCCCCTGCCCGCGGTGCCGTTCCTGCTGGCGGCCGGTGCGCTAGCCGCGACGGGCCGGATGAATCTTGCCCTCATCCTCGGGACCGCCGTGATCGCGTCCCTGGCGAGCGACGGCAGTTGGTACGCGCTCGGGCGCCGCCGGGGCATGGGGATTCTGCATCTGCTCTGTCGGATCTCCCTTGAACCGGATTCGTGCGTCCGGCAGGCGGAAGACATTTTCTCCCGCCGTGGAATCACCTCCCTGCTCGTGGCCAAATTCATCCCCGGCCTGAGCACGGTCGCCCCGCCGCTGGCAGGGATCATCCGGATGCACCCGGGGCGCTTCCTCCTCTTCGATGGTCTGGGCGCGCTCCTCTGGATCGGGGTCTTCGTCGCCCTGGGCGCACTGTTCGGCGAACAACTCGAAGGACTTACGGCCTTGGTGGCGACCATGGGGGTTTGGCTGCTCGCGATCCTCGTGGGGGGGCTGGGCGCGTACCTCCTCTGGAAGTTCCTGGCCCGCCAGCGCTTCCTTCGGCGCTTGCGCGTTGCGCGGATCACCCCGGAGGAGCTCCAGCAGAGACTCGAGAGGGGGGAAGAGGTCGTGATCGTAGACCTGCGCCACGCCCTGGAGTTCGACTCCGACCCCGTGGTCATCCCCGGGGGGGTACGATGGGATGCCGGCGACCTCGCGCAAGGTCACCTCAAGCTTCCTCGAGACCGGGAGGTCATTCTCTACTGCAGCTGACCCAACGAAGCGAGCAGCGCCCGGGCGGCGCTGACCTTGCGACGTCAAGGCATCGAGCACGTGCGACCGCTCCTGGGGGGCATCCAGGGATGGCGGGAGCGAGGCTTTCCGCTACAAGCGTTTCACCGAAGCGGAGTACCGTCCGTGTGACCTGTGGTCCGCAATAACTCCAGGCCGTACCCATGCTCGGACCAAGTTCTACCCGCCTATGTCTACCTTAGCTATTGATTGCCAAAGAATCTTCCAACGTCGACCACCCTGAGATGTGAACCATTGCACACTTAGCGGCATCGCCGCTAACCCAACTTCCAATGTGAGTTGGCGTTTTTGAGGCCTCCGCGGGAGGAACCCCCAGTGATTTCGCGGTGCGCGTCGCCGAAAGCCCAAAGTAGTCACGAATATGTGGTCAGGTATCGCACTATTGCCCTTGACAACTCGGCT
>JBIOJT010000044.1:0-19107 GCA_044451055.1 Methylomirabilales bacterium (SeqCode) | reverse complement strand
GCGGACGGATGTACCCGGCGGATTGGATCTGGCAGCAGTACGGTCTGTGTCTGGGATGGCGCTGCTCCCAGTGCAAAGAGAAGGTGCTGGCGCGGTCGCTCCCGTTCAAGGGACTGCGCAAGCGCAAACCCGACCCTGACGAGGTTCAGGACAGGTCCGAGGCCGAAGGGCAGGAGCCCAAGCACCAGCCTCGAGCCTCCGGCGGGAAGCAGAAGGGTGAAGCCGGACGGCAGGGGCCAGAGAGCGAGAAGCGCGGCGCGGCGAAGCGAGACTACACGTCGGGCGTGTGACAGGGGAGCGAGATGCGTATCCGCGTGGACCAGCTGGAAAAGCAGATGGCAGGGACCGAGGGGAAGACTCTCGAAGAGGTCCTGGGAGTCTCCGAGGTCTTTGCCAGTGGCTCCCTGAACGATGAAGTGTACGTCCTGGATGATGTGGGCGGCAAACGCATCGCCATCGCGCCAGCCGCCCTGAAGCAGCGGTTCAAGCCTCCGGCGCCCGCATAAGACGGAAGCCGCAGACGCGTCGAAGGCTCGGGGCCGGACCGGTCGCCCAGGAGAATGTCGAATACGGACCAAAGATTGTCGAATGATGAAGGGTGAAGCTGGGGCAGCACGAGAATGAAAGCGGTCCTGGCGCGGCCTTCTGGCGGCTTCGGCTTGTGCGAAGTCGAACCGCCCACCATCGGGCCGGGCGAGATCCTGGTGGAGATGCGGGCTTGCGGCCTCTGCGGCACGGACCTGGCGAAGCTCGCCAAGCCGCAGACCTCGCGCAGTGTCTCCCTCGGCCACGAACTGGCCGGCGTGGTGCGCGAGGTCGGCGCTGGCGTGGCCCGCTTCGCGCCGGGCGATCGCGTCATGGCCGCCCACCACGTTCCCTGCGGAGACTGCTGGGCCTGTCGGCACGGAAACGAGTCCATGTGTCCGCAGTTCAAGGGGACGAACGTCGACCCCTGCGGGTTCGCTGAGATGATCCGAATCCCTCGGCTGCACGTGGAACGGGTGACCATTCCGTTGCCGGACGAGATGCCGTTCGACGTGGCGTCGTTCACCGAGCCGCTGGCCTGCGCCGTCCGCGCCGTCAAGCGGTCGCACATCTTACCCGGCGACCGTATCGTCGTGGTGGGAGGCGGTGGAATGGGTCTGCTCATCGCCCAGACCGCGGCCGCCCACGGGGCGCTCCCTATTGTCCTGGATGTCTCGGAGGCCCGGATCGCGCTCGCACGGGCTCTAGGCATCAAGGCCACCATTCACTCTGCGCGGGAGGACGTCAAGGAAGCCGTGGCGGAGATGACGGGCGGTCTGGGCCTGGATGGCGCCATCCTCACCGTGGTGAGCCAGGCGATCTTGGCCGAGATGCAGCAACTCCTCCGCCCGGGCGGGCGAATCAATATCTTCGCCGGGCCGTCGGACGGAGCCCGCCTTTCCCTGGACTTCGCCGATTTGTATCATCGCGAGCTCTCCGTATTCTCGACCTATTCCTCGACACCCGCCGCCCTGGCCGAGGCGTTCGAACTCCTGGCGAGCAACCGCATCTGGGTCGCGCCCCTGATCAGCCACCGGCTCCCCCTGACTGCCTTCGCGGAAGGGGTCGAGCTTCAGAAGAGCGGCAGGGCCACCAAGGTGATCTTCCACCCATGACCTCCTCGACCAGGGGTGGATCCGATCGGTTGATGCGGGCGGCCGTCCTGCACGGTGCGGAAGACGTGCGCATGGAAGACGTCCCCATCCCGGTCCCCGGCCCGGGCGAGGTTCTGGCTCGAGTGGACGTCGCGTCGATAGACTTCACGGACCGCAAGGTCTACCTGCGCGGCCAGCATCCGATGATCAAGATCCCGGGGCTGTTCGGCCACGAGTGGGCGGGGACGATCGTGGAGGTTGGCCCCGGGGCCGGGACGCGCTGGCGCGCCGGCCAGCGGGTGGTGGCTGCCAACTCGGCTCCCTGTCTTCCGGACGAGGATCCCGTCTGTCGCCAGTGCCGGCGTGGCCGGCCAAGTCTGTGCGAGAACATTCAATACAACAACGGGGCCTTCGCCCCGTACATCCTGGTCCCCTCCCGCCTGGCCCGGATCAATCTCCATGAGATCTCCCCGCACGTTCCGGCCGAGCGGGTGGTCTTGACGGAACCGTTGGCTTGCGTGATCCACGCCGTGCGGCGTGTCCCCGTTCATCCGCTCGACGCGGTCGTCATCCTGGGGGCGGGGCCCATGGGCCTCTTCTGGGTCACCACCCTTCGCCGGCGGTACGGCCCAGACCTTGTCATCGTCTCGCTGGATTACCAGGATGATCGGCTGGCGGTAGCCAAGGCCATGGGAGCCAGTCACGGACTGAACTCGAGCGGGGGCAAGGCGCACGAGTTGCTTCGAGCGACCATCGGACGGCCGGATGCCGACGTCATCATCGAGTCGGTTGGGTCGCTCCCGGCGCACCGCGAGGCGCTGGGCCTGGTCGGACGCGGTGGGACGCTCATCTCATTCGGGGGCGTGGCCGTGGGGCAGATTCTGCCCGTGGACATCGGCCGGATGCACTACGAGGAGATCGGCATCCAGCCGATCTACCACCACACCCCGCCCGACGTGGCGGAGGCGGTCCGGCAGCTCGTGGGGGGTGAGGTGCCGGTCGAGCGCCTCATCACGGCGCGCCTCCCGCTCTCCGAATTGCGCAAGGCGCTGGAGATGGTCGGCGACCGGACGACGCTGCGAACCATCCTCATTCCAGACCACTGAGGGTTTCAGCCAGTGTCAGGGCGAGCTGGACCTGCAGGCAGGTGCCGGAGAACGCCGACCGCGCACAGGCATTAGTTGGCAGTGCATGCTGAGGCAGTGTGGTAGGCTTATGGCGCTGAACCAATAGCATTCACTCGACTCCGTGGGGGTGGAGGGGGAGAAGGGTTGGATCATGCCTGATACATCGCTCGGCCTCATCGGACTTGGCGTCATGGGTGGGCCCATGGCCCGGAATCTGATCAAGGCGGGGTACGCACTCACCGGCTTCGACACGGATCGCGGTCGGCTGGGCCAGTTCGCCGCCGGCGGGGGGAAGGCGGCGGCTTCCGCGGCCGAAGTCGGCCGTGCCAGCGAGATCGTGTTCCTTTCTCTTCCCACCGGGGACGTGGTCCGGCAGGTCGTGACGGGGCAGGGTGGCCTCACCGCGGTCATGAAATCCGGGACGGTCCTCGTGGATCTCAGCACCACAGAGGCCAAGGTGGCGCAGGACGCGGCCGCGGCGTGCGCGGGGAGCGGCATCGCCTTCCTGGATGCGCCCGTCAGCGGCGGCGAGCAAGGGGCCAGTGACGCCACCCTGTCCATCATGGTGGGTGGGGATGCCGCGGCCTTCGCGCGCTGCAAGCCGATCCTCTCGGTCATGGGACGGTCGGTCGTCCACATGGGCGGCAGCGGGATGGGGCAGGCGGCGAAGCTCATCAACAACCTGATCGTCGCAGCGGGCTTCGCCGCCGTCTGCGAAGGCTGGGCCCTGGCAGTCAAGGCCGGCCTGGACCCCGCCACCCTGCACGAGGCAATCAGGGGGGGCTGGGCCGGCTCGCGTGTGATGGAGGAGACGATCCCGCGCCTCCTCAAGCGGAACTTCGTTCCCGGTGGGACCGTGGACATCATGGCTAAGGACGTGGGCTACGCCTTGAACATGGCCAGGACGCTGAACATGCCGGTCCCCGTGACGGCGCTGGTCCACGAGCTCTTCCGCATGGCCAAGGCCCAGGGGAAGGGGCCGAAGGCTCAGCCGGTGCTCATCACCTTGTGGGAAGAGTGGACCGGAATCCAGGTGGGCGGTGAAACGGCCTGAAGACAATTTCGAATTTCGAAATTCGAATTTCGAAATGGGGTAAGCGGTGGAAAAGACGCGACGGCAGGAAATCCGCGAGCTACTCTCCGAGGGCACGTGGACCCTGGATGGGCTGGTGGCGCGGTATGTGGTGGCCAAGAAGATCATCGTTGAGGATCTGGAGCATATCGCGCGCTCCGTGGCGCCACGCCAGCGGCTCGAGATCCTCCCGCCGACATGCGAGGAGTGTGGGTTCCGGTTCAAGGACCGTGCGCGGTTCTCCGATCCGTCCCGTTGCCCCCGGTGCAAAAACGAACACCTGAGTCCGCAGCGATTCCGCATCACGTGAAGGGGGACGACGCGAGAGCACTCCACATGCGCCGGGGAGGGGAGTGCCCTCATCCCGGCGACCGGCGACCCGTTCCCCAGGGATGAGGGAGTACCCTTTCAAGGAGGGATGTCATGCGGGTGTGGATCAGCTTGGCGTACCTGAGTCTCGCGGCATCACTGGTCAGCTTGGGCATCGCCAACGTCTCCTGGCTGCTCCAGTCGCCGACCGCCGGCCTGAGCCCTCGCGCCTATGCGAGCGGCGCCGCCATCGCCCTCCTGTATGCCATCACCTTCTTGCTGTTCGACCAGGCCCAGCGACGCTGAAGCGAGAGGCTGTCCCGACACCACCCTCCGATCCCTCCGTCGCGTGGGCCGGCAGTACAGATCGCGATCGGTCAAGCGCTCTGGCCCTCGGCCTGCGGAGGCGGCTTCTGAACCCGGGCTGGCTTGCGGGCTGGCACCGGCTTCGCGCGGCGCGGCCTCCGCTTCGGCTTCGGTCGCCCGGTCGCCTTGCGGTAGCCGCCGGCAGGATCCCTCGCCAGCACTCCCTCCTTCTTCCACCGGGAGAGAATGGCATACAGGTGGGCCTTGGGCCGCCGGCCCGCCACCGGATGGCGAGCCAGCATCTTCAAGGTGAAACGCGCTGGGAGCGAGCTGAAGACCTCCTTCCAGTTGACGTGTCTGGCCCGTCTGGCCCGGCGCCGGACGGGGACAGTCCCGGATTTTGCCCGCCCACGGAGAAGATCCTCACCCTTCGCGTACTCCGCCTTCAGGCCGGCAAGCTCTTCTTGCCGCTTGGCGATCTCCCGCTTCAGGCTCCGCAAGACCTTCAGCACTTCTCGCCGGATGCCCCCCAGCTTTCCCTCCAAATCCGCCAGGGTCTTGCTCCTGCTCCGTCGCGCCATGGTTCCTCCTCTCGTGGTTGGGAGATGGGTGCCGTCGTCCGCCAGAACGCCACCAGGAGCGAGAAGGAGATTGCCGCCTCTGCGCCCACGGGCTGAGAACGAACGGACCCGCTACCGTTTTCCAGGCTCCTTGACGCGTTCCAGATACCTTCCGGTGGCCACCTCGATTCGGATCAACTCCCCTTCCTTGACGAACTGCGGCACCTGGACCTCCATGCCGTTCTCCAGGAGAGCCTTTTGAGGGCGCTCGTTTCACGCTGGTGCATGGGCTGCGCCGTGGAGGCGACGCGGAGGTCCACGCTCTCGGGGAACACCACGCCGATGACACGCTCCCCAATGGTTTCAACCGGCAGGCGCACGCCGGGTTGTAGGAAGCCCGCCTCGATCCCCAGAACCTGTCGTGGGACGGGAAGCTGCTCGAAGGTCGTGGGGTTCATGAAATGAAAGGCATCGCCGTCCTGGTACAGCAATTCCATTGTCTCCGGCTCGACCGTCGCAGTCGCGAGTTTCTCCTCGGGGCGGAAGCGCCGGTCGGTGACGGATCCAGCGCCGAGGTCTTGAAGCCTGGCGTGAACGGCCCCCGGCATTTTCCCGCCCCCGGCTCGATATTCCGCCGACAGGACCCGATGCAGCTGCCCCTCGACCTCCACGATCATGCCACTCCGCAGATCCGATGCGATCACCATGGCCAGGGTTCCCCTATCGTGTCCGGTGCCCGGAGGAACCAGGAGTAGCATGCTAGCACAGACGACGACGTGACGGAACACTCCTGTCCTGTCCGAGGGGAAGCGTGTCCCGCCGTGAACGGGACCCCGGGGCCGGACGTGCCGGGGGACCGGCTTAATTCCGCATCGCCCGGACCTGCGCCTCGAACTTGGGGTCACGCTCCAGCCGGAAATCGCCACCACACTTGCTGCACTTCCCGGCCCAGGACTCGTCTTCCTGTTGTGCCAGGACGACGACCCCGCAGACTTCTTTCCGGGGAATGCGATGCAGGGTGATCGCGATGAATTGGCTGCCTGCAGTCATGGTGGATCCCTGGAAGGCTTGCCCTGGTCTTTCGGCGAATGGTTCTTGACGTCCGGGACGGCTGGTTACCGACCAACAGGATGCCACTGACCGGGCATGAAGGTCAAGAGGGGTCCTCGCCTGAGTCGTCCTGTGCACCAAACGGGAGGGGTCTGACGACGGCTGCGTACAGAATTGGATATTTGTGCTCAGCGGTTCTGCCTGCGCGGAGATCACGGAGGCGGCGATTCCCCTCACGTTACGAGGAGATGGAGGCGGCGGTCGGATTGGCGACCGGATGGCCCTTGGCTTGCTTCGATGATACAGAGCGAGCCATCGTCCGACGGGCCCACCCATAGATGAGCGGGGTCGGCCCAGAAGCGCCTCGGGCCATCATGTGTGGAACAGGATTGCCACCGCACAGAAAGGAGGTCAGTGGAGTCGGAGAGCCTGAGATTCCCGGAAGTGATTGTGGCCGCGGGCCTTCATGTTCCCAATGCCTAGGCGGCCGCGGTCTCTCGTCGAGGAGGGCATTGCCATGGGGTTTTCATTCGAGGGGTTGAACGTGTACCAGCGGGCACTGAAGGTTGCGGAAACAGTCAGCGGCATGGCTGCGGCATTCGGCCGGGGGCATTACCTTCTGGCCGACGAGCTCCGGCGGGGCACCTACCGTATCTGCCAGCAGATCGCGGAGGGGGCCGGACACTGGCCACGGGCGGAGCAGCGTGAGGCCTACTCGGCCGCCCGGGGTGTCGTCCTCGAAATGGTTCCACTGCTCGAGCTGACCCGGCGGGCCGGCCTGCTCCCCGTCGAGATGCACGAGTCCCTCAAGGGCGAGCTGGAGGGGCTCTCCAAGATGTTGACCGGCCTGATCCGTGGCGGCGATCAGAAGAGTGGAGCAGACAGTCTGAAGGGATCGAATGCTGGCGGAGGCAGCGGGAAGGCGGCGGCCTGAGAGAGGTGGGTCGCGTGGTCACGGCTCTTGAACCACTGCGGCCCTGCTGGATGGCAGGGCCGCAGTGGTTATAGGTGATACCCCCACCCTCGGATGTACCCGAGCAGGCCGGGCATCCGTCAACGAAGAGCGCGTGCGTTCGGAGTGGACGGCGACTTACTTCTTGCCCAGTCTGTGCCTCTTCACGTACGCCCAGAGCTTCTTGGTCATATCGCTCGGGCTCACCGGCTTGCTACCGAAGACGGCCTCCATCGTTTCGGTGCATCCCTTGAAATTGATGGCGTAGCCGCCGAATGCCGCCTTCTTTGTCGCCATTCACCCTCTCCTTTCCGGGCCAGCTCTATGTGGCCGCCCCGCAGAATATCCGCCCCCCATCGGGCGGAATTGGCATAACAATACCAAGTCCGCGGAGCATGTCAACCTTTTTTCGCATATAAGGCCCAAGATATAGGGCTAAGGCAGGCGGCCCCCGCTATATCCTGGGCTCCGAGACCGGAGTTGTCCATCAATGGCCGCAGACTGAAAGTGGCCACTTCGCCCCAGTTCATGCATCCGGTGGGTTCCTCTTTGTGCAATCATTCCTCTGTATGAGATGGACATGGATTGACGGCAACATCGCGGCTTGACGGCGGTTCCCGCTGGAAGTATTCTCCGCCCGGAATAGCGCGGAGAAGCAGAAGCACTTGGGGAAAGCGGGGATCTGGTGCGTGCGTACAAAGCAGTGATCTTCGACATGTTCGACACGCTGGTGAACTTCAGGAACGTTCACCTGCCGTTAGTCCAGGTGAACGGGCGCGAGGTACGATCCACCAGCCCTTTCGTGTACGAGGTGCTGAAGCCTCTGTGCGCCTCCGTCCCGTTCGAAGATTTCTTCCACGCCTTCGTGGGAAGCTACCGCACCGCGGAGGAGATCCGGAACAGGGAGCACCGCGAAGTCACGGTCCGTGAGCGCTTCGGGATGCTGTTCACACGACTCCAGATTCCCAAGGGCCCGGGCGTGGCGGCGCTCATGGAGGCCGGGATTGCCGAGCACATGCGGCAGCTCGCCCGAGCCATGGAGTTTCCCGAATCCCATCGCGCCCTTCTGGATCGCTTCCAGCCGCGGTACCGTCTGGGCATCATCTCCAACTTCGATCATGGACCCACGGTCGAGATGGCCCTGATGCTGCACGGCATCCGGGACCGGTTCGAAGCCGTGGTGGTCTCGGCCGACATCGGCTGGCGGAAACCGCGACCCGAGATCTTCCTGGAGGCGTTCCGCCAGATGGGGATCGGCCCGGCGGATGCGATCTTCATCGGCGACACACCCGAGGTGGACGTGCTGGGCGCGCACGCGGTCGGCATGGATGTCATCTGGATCGACGACGGCACCAAGGCCCTGCCGCCCGGGAGTCCGCCGCCCACGCACACCGTGGCCAGTTTCGTGGAGGTCGGGCGCCTCTTGTAACGGCGCCAGGAGGGAGCCTTGCCCGAGATCAAGGTCGGAGAGTCGCCACCGGATTTTCGGTTGCCGTCACCCGGAAACAAAGAGTTCGGCCCGTCGGACTTCCGTGGCAAGCGGCACGTCGTCCTGGCCTTTTATCCCTTCGACTGGTCGCCAGGCTGAACCAATGAGATGCCGGCGCTGGAGGCGCGGCGCAAGGAGTTCGAGGCGGCGGGGGCGACCATCCTGGGAATCAGTTGCGACAGCCTCTACTCCCACGATGCCTGGGCCCGGCACCACGGCCTGTCGTATCCGCTCCTGAGCGACATCCACCGGACGGTTTGCCAGGCGTACGGCGTCCACAATGTCGAGCGGAATTGCGCCAGGCGGTCGGTCTTCATCATCGACAAGCAAGCGTCCTCCGGTTCAAGGAGGAATACGGCCCGGGCCAACTTCCCGATCCGGAGCGACTTCTCCAGGTGATCAGAGGTCTGGAAAAATAGCCGGCACGGCGGGCGGTGGCCCGCATGCCCGTCGGGGCTCGGGGCTTGCTTTTTCCCCTCCCCTGTAGTAAGGCGTATCCCTGAGGCAGGCACGTAGCCGGAGAGGAGGCGAGCCATGGAACGGAGACGCAAATGGGTCTCTGGGATTCGCCTCGTTTCGTGCGCCCTGGTGGTCGTGGCCGGGATGGCCTGGGCGCAAGGCAAGTCGGAGGATTCTGTGGTGGTGTACTCGGCCGCCGATGCCGACATGGTGAACGCGGTGGCCGCGGCCTTCGAAAAGAAATACCCGGGCATCAAGGTCTCGACCGTCGTGGCCGGGTCAGGAGAGATCATCAAGCGGATGGAGGCGGAGAAAGAGCGCCCGCTGGGGGATGTGGGATGGAGCTTTGGCCCGGAGGCCATCGGCGACAAGAAGGGCCTGTTCGAGCCCTATCTATCCAAAGAGGCGGGGAGCTTCTTCCCCGGCCAGGTGCCGGCCGACCGCGTCTGGACGCCCTTCACGACGATGCCCTACGTCCTCATGTATAACCAGAAGCTGGTGAGCGAAACGGAAAAGCCCAAGGCCTGGAAGGACGTCCTGGATCCGAAGTGGAAGGGCAAGGTGGCCTACGCCGATGCGTCGAAATCCGGGTCGTCCTACACCCTGCTAGTCACCTGGCTCACCATCTACGGGAAGAATGAGGCCGGCTGGAAGTTCGTCGAGGACCTCCTGCGCCAGTGCAAGGTCCTGCCGAAGTCCAGCATGACCTACCAGGGCGTCGCCAACGGCGAGTATCCCATCGGCCCCACCTTCGAGCAGGGGGCCTTTGAATACCTGAAGGGGGGCGCGCCCATCGGGCTCATCTACCCGTCGGAGGGCACGGCCATCACGCTGGACGGGAGCGCCATCATCAAGAACGCCCCCCATCCGAACGCGGCCAGGCTGTTCCTGGACTTCACCGTGTCCAAGGAGATGCAGGAGCTGATGGTGGACACGTTCGGCCGCCGGTCGGTGCGGAAGGACGTCGGCTCCCCGGCCGGCCTGCCGACGCTGGACCAGATCAAGGCCATCAACTACGACCTGGACTATGCGGCCAAGAACCGCGAGCAACTCCTGAAGCGATTCCAGGATGCGCTGATCAAGACCCAGTGAACGGGGCCGGATTCCCCATGCTGCCACCCTCTAGGAAGCGAGGCGGTTCTCACGCCTCGCTTTCTCTTTTGCGCCCGGCCGGAGGCCCATGACTCGCGTCCGCGTCGAGCAGATCGTCAAGCGGTTCGGGGACACGCTGGCCATCGACGGGGTCAGCCTGGACGTCCGGCCGGGCGAACTCTTCACGCTGGTCGGGCCCAGCGGCTGCGGCAAGACGACCCTCCTTCGCATCATCGCCGGCCTCCTGGAGCAGGATGCGGGACGCGTCCTGTTCAACGAGGACTGCATGGACGACGTTCCCTCTTACCAGCGCAACATCGGGGTGGTGTTCCAGAACTACGCCATCTTCCCTCATCTCACGGTGGGCGAGAATATCGCCTACGGCCTCAAGGCCCGGCGCCTGCCGCAGGATCAAATCGCCACCAAGGTCGCCGAGGCGGCCAGGCTGGTGCAACTCGAGGGCCTGGTCGAGCGGATGCCGGCGCAGCTCTCGGGCGGGCAGCAGCAGCGGGCGGTCCTGGCCCGGGCATTGGTCATTGAACCACGGCTCTTACTGATGGATGAGCCCCTGTCCAACCTGGACGCCAAGCTGCGGGTGCAGATCCGCTCGCTCATCCGGGCCCTCCAGCGGAAGCTGCAGATCACCACGATCTACGTGACGCACGACCAGGAGGAGGCCCTGGCCATCTCCGACACGATCGCGGTGATGGATCGTGGCCATATCCTCCAGGTGGGCAAGCCCTGGGAGCTCTACCTGTGCCCGGGCAGCCGCTTCGTGGCCGATTTCATCGGGACGATGAATGTCCTGCACGGGAAGGTCGAGGGCGCAGGGCGCGGACCAGAGGAGTTGACGGTGGTGACAGAGTTCGGCGAGCGGTGGCAGGTCCGCGCGACGGGCTTGCCGGGACGGCCGGTGAGCATCGGCGTCCGGCCCGAGTCGCTGCAGCTTAGCCCCGGGGCAAATGCCGAAGAAGACTGGAACTCGCTCAAGGGAACGGTGACCGAGGTCGTCTACCTGGGAGCGGTGGTCCGGTATCAGGTGAGGGTGACGGAGGACCTCACCGTCACGGCCGAGATCCACAACCCGGACTTCTCCGCCATCTGTGGCGTGGGGGACCGCTTGACCTTATGGTTTTCTGCCAGCCGAGCGGTTGCCCTGCCCCACGAGAAGGAGCTTGCCTGAGATGGCCAGGCGGCGGCGGGATTTCTGGTGGTTCGTGACGGTCCTGGCCTTTCTGACCGTCGCCCTCTTTCTGGTATACCCGCTGGCGACGGTGCTCGTCACCAGTTTCACCGGCGAGGAGAAACGCTTCGTCCTGGCCGAGAACTACCGCCGGTTCTTCTTCCATCGGTACTACTACTCCAGCATCATCAACAGCCTCTACCTGAGCACGCTGGCCACGTTGGGTGCGCTCCTCCTCGGGACGGCCCTGGCCTTCGCGGTTGTTCGCTATTCCCTTCCCGGCAAGACCTTCATCCGGACCGCGGCCAACCTGGCGCTCCTATCGCCGCCGTTCATCGGGGCCTATTCCTGGGTGGTGCTGTTCGGTCGGATGGGGCTCGTCAACCGCGCCCTTTCGACTCTCGGATGGGGTCTCCCCACCATCTACGGCTGGCGCGGGATCCTCCTGGTCTTCGTGGTGCAGTACTTCCCCTTTGTGTTCCTCCTGGTCTCGGGGGCGCTCCGCTCCGTGGACCAATCCATCGAGGACGCCGCCCTCAGCCTGGGGTCCCCGCCTCGCCGGACATTTCGCACCGCCATCCTGCCGGTCATCACCCCGTCGATCACGGCCGGGGCGCTCCTGGTCTTCATGGGCACCATGGCGGACTTCGGCACGCCCATGATCATCGGAGAAGGCCTGCGCACCCTGCCGACCTTGATGTACGGGGAATTCATGAACGAGCTGGGCGGCAACCCCGCCATGGCCAGCACCCTGGGGAGCCTCCTCATCCTGGTGAACACCGCGGCCCTGATGGCCCAGCGGTACTACGCCTTCCGGAAAGCCTACAACGTCGTCTGCATCCAGCCCCTCAGGGTGCAGCGGACCTCTTCGAGCCGGAGGGTTGCGCTCACCGCCTTTGCCTATGCCGTGGTCGGGGTGGCCCTCATCCCCTCTGTGACCATCATCGTCTCTTCGTTCATGCCCACCAAGGGGCCCGTGATGTACGCGGGCTTCAGCCTGCAAAGCTACCAGATCATCTTCCACCTGGTCCCGCGGGCCATCGCCAACACCTTCGGACTCACGGCCCTGGCGGTGGCGCTGGATGTCCTGCTGGGCGTCCTGGTGGCGTATCTCCTGGCGCGGCGCCGATCGGCCGCCCACGCGCTCCTCGACGCGTTCATCATGCTGGCCTACGCCATTCCCGGCACGGTGGTGGGGGTCGGCCTGATCGTGGTCTACAACCGGCCGCCCGTCATCCTGACGGGGACCTGGATCATCCTGCTGGTCTCCTACTTCATCCGCCACCTGCCGTACCCGGTCCGCTCCTGCACGGCGATGCTCCAGCAGATCGACATCCGGGTCGAGGAGGCCTCGGTGAGCTTGGGGGTCCCGCCCTTCCGGACGTTCCTGATGGTGACGATCCCCCTGATGTTCCCCGCCATCCTCTCCGGCGCGGCGCTGGCCTGGATGACCACCATCGGCGAACTCAGCTCGTCCATCCTGCTGTACTCCGGACCCTGGGCCACCATGTCGGTGGCCATCTTCACCGAGGTGTTCAGCAACCACTTCGGGACCGCCTCGGCTCTGGCCTCGATCCTCATCGCGACCGCCTTCGTCCCCTTGTTCCTGACCTATCGTGTCCTGGGAGAGCGCGCTGCGCTCGGCATGTGAGGAGGGGATATGGCAGACGGGTTTCGGACAACGCTGATTCGGCTGTTGGGACGCACCCCGGCCCGCTGTGCGCTCCAGCCCAAAGTCCTGGAGCGCGTGGCCCTGACCGGGTGTACCCGCGAGAAAGTGAGCTACATGGTCGAGCCCGGCCAACGGGTGGGCGCGTACCTCTTCGTGCCGGCTGGGGATGGGCGGCACCCCGCGGTCCTCTGCATCCACCAGCACAACCGGGAGTACCACCTGGGGAAGAGCGAACCGGCGGGCCTCAGCGGGAACCCGGAACAGTTCTATGCGCTGGAGCTGGCCAAGCGCGGCTACGTCACGCTGGTCCCGGATGGGCTCTGCTTCGAAGAGCGGCAGCACTCGAGGTTGCGGGGCGCGGATTACGAGCGCTTCGAGGCGACCCGGCGCCTCACCGAGGGCTCGTGCCTGCAGGCGAAGCTGCTCTGGGACCTCATGCGGGCGCTGGATTACCTCCTGACGCGACGTGAAGTGGACGGGCGCCGGATCGGCTGCCTGGGCCACTCCCTGGGCGGACAGCAAACCCTCTTCCTCAGCGCCGTGGACCGGCGGATCGTGGC
Source organism: Methylomirabilales bacterium (SeqCode) (assembly GCA_044451055.1). Classification (GTDB taxonomy): domain Bacteria; phylum Methylomirabilota; class Methylomirabilia; order Methylomirabilales; family 2-02-FULL-66-22; genus 2-02-FULL-66-22. Next base: position 5,657 of record JBIOJT010000044.1, on the reverse strand, counting down.
AGGCGTGAGCAGTTGCGGTTTCAGCAGCTACCGGACCATTTTCGATGCAGCCATCCTCCACAATTTCGGCCTCTACGTGCCCGGCATCCTGCGGTACGGCGATCTGGACCGGGTGCTGGGGTTGGTGGCGCCCCGCCCGTTCCTGGTCCTGGCTGGCAGCGGAGACCCTTTCTTTCCCCTGGAGGGCGTCCACACCACCGTGCGAGAGGCGCGGCGTGCCTATGGCAGGGCCAGGGACCGCCTGCGGCTGGAAGTCTTCCCCATCAGCCACGGCTTCGTCGCTCCCATGCGGGAGGCAGCCTACGCCTGGTTTGATCGATGGCTGAAGCCGGTGCGATGACGGCCGAGGAGGGCTCGCCAGGGATCCGCTTGATCCTCAGCGACTTCGGCGGCGTCATCTGCAGCTTCGACTACCGGATCTTCTGCGAGCGGTTGGCCCACCGGATCCACCGGACAGCCGACCAGGTCTTTGCCACGGTTTTCGGCAACCACCTCCAAGCGGATTTCGAGACCGGGAAGCTCTCGGGCCGGGAGTACCACCGGACGGTGATGGCCCGCCTCGACGGGGATGTCCCCTACGAAGAGTTCTATCCCATGTACGGGGACATCTTCACCGAGATCCCGGTCGTCTGTGATCTGCTCCGGCGGCTGCGCGGGCAGTATCGCCTCTATCTCCTCTCGGACACCAACGAGATTCACTTCGGCTACGTGCGGAAGACGGTGGCCACGCTCTCCGTGTTCGACGAGTTCATCGTCTCCTATCGGGTCGGGGTGATGAAGCCGGACCCGCGGATCTACCAGGAGGCGCTCCGGCGATCGGGTCTGCCCGCGGCGGCGTGCCTCTTCGTGGACGACCGGCCGGCCAACGTGGAAGGCGCCGCGCGGCTAGGTATGCACGCCGTACAGTTCGAGTCCCCGGCGCAGTTCGCCAACGACCTGCTGCGCCTGGGGGTCGTGATTCCATGACGGCCTTCTCAGGGTGCTGGACGAGCACATGCACCTCCTGACGGCCGAGGCCCACCAGGAGGCGGACCCGACGGGAGCGGGCGATGCCTTCAATGCAGGGTCCCTGTTCGGGTGGCTTTCCGGCTGGACGGGACGCGAGTGTCTCACGTGGGGAAACGCTTGCGGAGCGCTGACGGCTGCTCATCCGGGCGGAGGCGGTGCCTTCGCCGATCCTGAAGAGGTCGAGGTGTTCATCCGCTCTCGCGAGGGATCCTGACGGGCCTCAGGGGCCCATGCGCCGGGTGTTCTTCCTTGAGAAAGGACCAACCGAATGCTGGAAGTGAGGACGTTGCAGGAAATCGTGGAGCAACCAGAGGCGTGGGCTGCGGCCATTCGGAGCTTCGATGCCGCCGTTGCGGAGGTCGCTGGTCTCTTCCAAGGGCGATCCCCGGACGAGGTGATCTTCACCGGTTGTGGCTCGTCGTACTACCTCTCCATGACGGCGGCCACCGCGTTCCAGAAGGTGGCCGGCCTCCGGTCGAGGGCGGTGCCCGCCTCCGAGATTCTCCAGTTTCCGGGAAGCGTCTTCGTCCCCGGAAGCCGTCCCCTCCTCGTGGCCTCGTCGCGCTCCGGGACGACCACCGAGACGCTACGCGCGCTGGAGGTCGCACGCCGTCGAGGGATCGCGACGCTGAGCCTCACCTGCGCGCGCCGGAGCCCCCTGGCGCGAGGCACAGATCTCTGCATCATTTCACCCAAGGGCCACGAGGAGAGCGTGGTGATGACCAAGTCCTTCAGCAGCCTGCTTCTCCTCACGCTACTCCTGGCGGCGAATCACGCCGGGGGCGTGTCGCTGCGCCGGGACCTCCGCCGCCTCCCGGCCCTGGGGAAGCGGATAGTCAAGGTGGCCCTGAACCTCACTGGGGATCTGGGGGCCGATGCAGCCCGTTTTGTCTTCCTGGGGGCCGGCCCCGCGCACGGCATCGCCTGGGAGGCAATGCTGAAGATGACGGAGATGGCGCAGCGGCCCGCCGTGGCGTATCACCCGCTGGAATTCCGGCACGGGCCGATCGCCATGGTCGAGCCTGGCACCGTCGTGGTTTTCTTCGGGACGAGGGCGGGTGCCCGGCTGGAGGCGGATCTCGCCATCGACCTCCAGCGGCATGGCGCCACGGTGGTCAGCTTGCGCGACGAGTGGCGGGGTGCCGAAGGATTAGATGTGGACGTGGCGTTGGGCGTCCGCTTGGACGATGAGGCGCGCTGCCTTCTCTATCTCCCCTTCGCGCAGGCGCTCGCCTATCATCGGGCCCGGGGCGCCGGCCTCGACCCCGACCGCCCGCGCCACCTGACGTCCGTGGTCCGGCTCTGACTTTGCCGCCCGCCTCGGCCTGGGCGTTCCGGGTACCCGGCGGTGGCGCTGGGTGTCCTGGGCGGTTGAGCAGTTCGGATCAGGATCAACCCGTCAGGTCCTCGCCGCCGTCCACCCCGATGATGTTCCCTGTGACCCAATGGGTGCCCTCGGTGCACAAGGCCGCGATGGCGGCGGCCACATCGGCCGGGGTAGTCAGACGTCCATGAGGGTTCTTGGCCAGGGCGCCTTCGACCAACTTCTCGTTGCCTGGGATCTTGCGTAGGGCCGGAGTGTCGGTGACACCGGCACGGACGCAATTTGCGGTGATCCGGAGTGGCCCCAGCTCGTAGGCGAGTTGGCGGACGTGGGCCTCCAGGGCTGCCTTCGCCGCGGATACCGCGCCATAGGTGGGCCAGACATGGTTCCCGCCCGAGCTGGTCATAGCGAAGATCTTGCCACCGGAACCCATCAATTTCCGCCGTACCACATCCTGGACCCAATAGACCAGGCTGTTCGCCATGACGTCCAGGGTCATCTCCATCTGGGATTGAGTCAAGGCATCCTTGGGGGTCTCGGTGATGAAGGGTCGGAGCGCCCCGAAGGCGAGCGAGTGCAGGAGGACTTTCACCGATCCCAGCTCGCCCCGGTCCGCCAGCAGCTTTTCTGCGTGATCCAGGACCTCCTGGCGTTTCTCGGCATCGGCTGCGTTCACGTTGAAGAATACCGCCTCGCGACCCAGGGCCTTAATCTCGGCGAGGATCCGGTCCACGTTCTCGAGGGTGCCCTTGCGGTCCAGGTGCACGCCGAAGATGTGCATCCCCTCCCGGGCGAGAGACAAAGCGGTCGCCTCGCCAAACCCGCTGGAGGCGCCCAGGATCAGCGCCCACCCGTGGAGCCGTGCCTTCTGCCCGTCCAATTCGAGACTCCTTCTTGTCGTGAGGGCCGATACTCCCCATTGCGAAAACGCGCGGCATTCTACTCGGCCAGGGGACAAGAAATCAACCGGAATAGGGGCGGGCTGTGTAGGGTTCAAGGTTCGGGGAGATCGGGCTGCAGAACACGGTGACGGAGGGGAACTCAGGGAATCCTGAGCCGGGTGCGGACGACCAGGATGTCACCTAGAGAAGAGGCACAGCGGCTTCTACGGGGGGTCCGCGAGGAGGAGTCCGAGGGAGAGCATCGCGGACCAGTCCAGCGTGGTGAACCGGAGGCCGTGGGGGATCGGCCGCTCGGGTGGTCGCTGATCCAGGGTAGCCACCCAGACAACCATGCCTTGCGCCGTGAGCGGGCCATGAGGGGTGTGCAGGGTGAGGTCCAGGGCCGTGCCCGGCGACACGACCGTGAGGAGGCGAAGCAAGAGCCCCCCGCGCCCTACATCCCCCGTCCACCCCGTGCTCGGTGGCCCGTCCTGTCCGAGGAGCTGACAGGTGACGGGGACCTCCAAGGGCAGGCGGATCCCCGCATCGCCCCGCTCGCCCTTCCGGTAGAGCACGTCACGGAGCGCCTGGAGATGGTCCGGAGCGATGTGCGTGAAGGCCACGCCGTGGAGGATGCCACCCTCTGGCGGAGCAGGATCCTGCCTCCAGACCACGCGGGCCTCCGCCTCGATGGTGCCTGCATCCGTCTGGAGGAGAATCCGGACCGGCCACTGGGGACGCAGGCGTTCGGCCAACTCCACACAGCCCCCCCCTTCGCTCAGGTCTCGGCTCCAGCCCACGCCGACCCGCAGAGCCGTGACGGCTTTGGGCCGATGCAGGAGCGGAAGAGAGATCCGATATCGGGGGAAGCGGCGCTGTGCGGGAGAGGGGGTCAAAGGGTAGCCTCCAGTGCCCCACAGCATACGACAGCGAGTGGGAATTGCACAAGAAGGAAGTTACGGACAATGAGTACGCTCTATGTGACCGCTCGATAGATCGTTGCGTCCAGCACCTCCAGCCACGCTCCCAGCAGCAAGTGCGGGGCATCCAGCGGGCACCACGGTCCCAGCCCAATCTGGCCCGGCATGAACTCTCCTCAAGACGACGATCGTGTCTCTCTTGATCTTGGGCAGGACTACCGGCACCATTTCCCGTTGACTCGCGCGACTGTGAGCGTTAGGCTCCCACCCGGGCCATGAGGCGTCGCCCACGCAGTACGGGCGTGCTGACGTGTTCCATCACCCACCGTGCAGAGCGGGCCGCGCTGGCTCTGGGTTAGCTATCCGACCAGTCGTGCATGCCGGGGGGGTTACTTCGCCCCGTGGATTGATTGCCTTACCAGCGGCTGTCCACCCCCTGGGTGAGTCATGAGGGCCAGGGGATGCTCACCGTCTCCTGACTCAGCGCTGGCAGAGCGCAGCTTTTTGAGCGAGGATGTCGCGGCTAAAACCGCTGGTAGTCGCGGCCTGCCACATCCCGGCGACTCTCCTTGTAGCAGCCGCGGCTGGCCACTGGTGGCGTGGTTTCTTCCCCTGCGTGTGTTCCGTGGTGGGCGGGTGCGCCGCCCTCCTCGTGTTCATCGCCCAGAACCGGGGCGCCAGGCGCTGGATGTGGGCGATGGTCGCCATGCACCTCCGATCTCTGCTCCCGATGCATCTCGGCCGGCCGACCTGGCAGGGATTCGTTCTGCTGGCCGCTGGGATCTTCGTGGCGGCCGGACTCGGGCTCCGGGATGCATCCGGGGCCCAGGAGACCGGCCTGCCTGCCGAAGCCCTTCCGCGAGGGGGTCCTCCTCGTTACCACCGAGGCGGTCTGGGCGGGCAGGAGGCAAAGGGAATCGGAGCCCAGGTGAACACGACGCACGGCAATCCTCTTGCGGTGGCCAAAGGGGCGCCATGGACTGGCAGCAAACCGGGTCGTATCGAGATTACGTGATTTGGACGGGGGAACTCGGGCGAGGACGCTGGGTGGCGGCAGTCGTGCCTGCATCGGCGCCCACTGAGGGTGGAGCATTGTCTGCTCCCCCCTCGGAGGAGATGCTCCTGCCCGTCACATTTGACTCAGAGGCAGCCGCTGCGGATGGTGCAAAGCGATACATCGATCGGGAGCATGCGCGAAGCGTCCCGCAAACAGAGATTCCCGAGGGCGAGGAAGGACCCCCGGAGACGGGTCCCATGCAGGTGGTGCGACGGTTTGAGCGAGTCCCCGTCTCCCTGCCGGCCATCGCCCGGGCCCCGCAGTTTCCAGGGACGGAACTCCGCGGGGTGGTGCTGTACATCGCCGCGGGGGGGCTGATGGTGGAACTGCCCGTGGAGGTGGTGTCCGGCAGCACCCTGTGGGTACTCCTCCAGACGCGACAGGGACCCCGGGAGATGGAAGGCAAGGTCGTGTGGACCGCCGCCGCCGGGGGCACCGTCCACCATGGCCTCGCCTTCGCCGAGCCG
>JBIOJT010000043.1:0-19380 GCA_044451055.1 Methylomirabilales bacterium (SeqCode) | reverse complement strand
TTCGAGCGCGACATCACCGGCCTGCCCATGATCGAGAAGATGGCCGAGGCCTTGTTCGGGCCGAGCCGATAACGGTTGTCCCATCCTCGCGCGGGAGCGTGATTCAATGACTCAGACACAGAACCATCCCCTGGTCAAAGAGAGCATGCTGGAGTTCCTCCAGAAGCATCCCGGCCTGAAGTACAGCTTCTTCGGCGGCAAGGGGGGCGTGGGCAAGACGGTGCTCGCGGGCGCCGCCGCGGTGGCTCTCGCCCGCCAGGGGAAACGGACCCTCCTGGCCTCGACCAACCCCGTCCACAGCCTGAGCGGCCTGCTGGATCAGAACGTCTTCGGGCAGGCGGTCCCGGTGACCGGGGTCCCCAACCTCTTCGCCTACGAGATCGACACCAAGGACACGATCGAGAAGTCCAAGCGGGAGATCAAGGAGAAGGTGAGCTGGTTCCTCAAGTTCGCCGAGATCCGGACGCAGGCGGACGCCTTCGTCGAGTCCGCCACCATGAATCCGGCCTTCGAGGAATCGGCCATGTTCGAGAACATGATTGACATCATGTTCAAGGACGAGTACGAGGTCTACGTCTTCGACACCGCCCCCACCGCCAACGCCCGGCGCCTTCTGGGCATGTCCTCCGTGTACTCCCTCTGGGTCGGCAAGATGATGAAGAGCCGGGAAGAGGCGCAGTCCCTCCGGAAGGTCCTGTCCTACAGCAAGAAGAAGGACGAGAAGGACCCGCTCATGGACTATCTTCTCTCCTTCCAGGACCGGATGGCCCAGGCCAAGAAGCTGCTCACCGACGCCGAGAAGACGGCCTTCTTCTTCGTGACCCTGCCCGAGGCCCTGCCCATCGCCGTGATCACGCGCTTCATCGCCTGGTTCAAGGATTTCGGGATCCCCGTCGGAGGCGTCGTGGTCAACATGCTGATCGACAAACAACAGGTGAAGCCCGACTCGCCGGAATTCGTGCGCAACCGCGTGGCTATGCAGGAAGCCTACATGGAAGAGATCAAGTCGGACTTCCCGGGGATGGTACGCGCCGTCCTCCCCCTCTTCGAGACCGAGATCCGGGGCGTCCCCATGCTGGAGCGGACGGCCAGGGCGTTGTACGGTTAAACCGGCCGTCAGCCATCAGTCACTAGCCGTTCGCCCAGAACACAGAGAGCGGCCCATGCGGGCCGCTCTTGGTTTTTCGTTCTCACTGATGGCTGAAGGGCAATGGCTGACGGCGTCTCAAAACCCGATGCTTGCCCCCCCATCCACCGGCAGGCAGACGCCCGTGACGAACTTGGCCGCCGGAGAACTCAGGTAGACAGCCGCGTAGCCGATATCCATCTCATCTCCCAGCGCGCCCAGGGGGGTCCGCTCCAGGATCTTCTGTTTTCGAGCCGGATCCGTCTCGAAGGCCTTGCGGTTCAATGCGGTATTGAACCACCCTGGCGCGATGGCGTTGACACGCACCCCGTGGGGGGAAAACTCGACCGTAAGGGCCCGGGTCAAACCGAGGAGGGCGGACTTGGCCGCACTGTAGGCCGAAACCAACGGGATGCCGAAGAGCGATGCCATGGAGACGATCATCAGGATCGATCCGCCCCTCCGCGCCATCATGCGCCGGCCGCACTCTCGACTCAAGGCATATGAACCGAACAGGTGCGTGTGGAGCACGCTTGCGAAGTCGGCATCGGACGTGTCCACCGCGGACTTCTTGAGGTAGTTGCCGGCGTTGTTCACCAGAATGTCTATTGGGCCGAAGCGGTCCTCGACCTGCTCTCCTAGCCCGGGGATTGAGGGGAGGTCCGTCACGTCGTGTCGAACGTAGGCGGCGGATGCCCCCACTTGCTTGCAGGCTTCCTTCAACACATCCTCCCGCCGGCCCGTCATGATGACGCGCGCGCCTGCCTCCGCCAGGGCCCGGCAGATTCCGAAGCCGAGGCCGGTCCCACCCCCCGTGACGAGAGCCAATTTCCCATCCAGACGAAACGCGTTCTTGGTCATGTCACTCCGCCTCGATGATGGTCATCGCCGCATGGGCAATCAGATACGTCGCCCCCACCTGCTTGGCAAATCGAAAGCTGTCAGTCGTCAACGACATCCACCTTTCTTGTTGATTTTCGGATCCCCAGTCGAGGAATCTCTGGGGTCACCGCATGGAAATCCCCGTCCCGAGCGATCGTCCCCTGTGAACGCCATCAGGTCCCCTTGAGGCCGGTCAGGGTCACCGCCGTGATGATCCGCCGCTGGAACACGAAGAAGACCAGGAGCAGCGGCAGGGCCGTCACGGTCGCGCCCGCCGCCACCAGGCCGTACTCGATAAAGAACTGGCTCTGGAAGAGAGCCAGCCCGATCTCCGTCGTGTACATCTCCTGCGACATGGTGATGATCAGCGGCCAGGTGAAGAAGCCCCAGACGTTGAGGAAGGCGTAGATCGCCAGAGCCGAAAGCGGCCCGCCGGAGAGGGGCAAGATCATCCGCCAGAAAATGGCGAACTCGGAACAGCCGTCGATGCGCGCGGCCTGGATCAGCTCGTCTGGGATGGCCTGGATTGTCTGGCGCATGAAGAAGACGCCGAAGGCCATGATGATGAACGGAAGGATGAGGCCCGGATAACTGTTCAGCCAGCCCAGCCGGTTCACCAGGAGGTAGACGGGGATCATGTAGGACTCGAAGGGGACGATGATCGTGGCGATGAAGATGAAGAAGACAACGTTCAGCCAGCGCGACTTGATCTTGGCGAAGGCGTAGCCGGCGCTGGAAGAGGTGAGCAGGATGGCCACCGTGGACACGCCCGAGACGAAGAGCGAGTTCAGAAAAAACCGCAGGAAGGGCCAGCGGAGGAAGACCTCGCGATAGTTCTCGAAGGTCGGGACCTGGGGGAGCATCCGCGGCGGCCAGAGGATCGTCTCCGCGCTGGGCTTCAGCGAGGTGAGCACCATCCAGGCGATGGGAAACACGAGGAGGAGCGCCAGCGGTGCCAGAATCAGATGGCGAAGCCCGTCTTCGATCAGGAAGCGGCGGAAGCCGTGTGTGCGCATGCGGCGATTCCCGTTTTCCCCTCAGACCTTGGGCCGGAAGAAGCGGAACTCGATGATGGTCAAGGCGAAGACGATCATGAGCAGGATCATAGCCTCGGCCGACGCGTACCCCATCTTGAGATAGCGGAACCCGTTCTCGTACATGTCCAGGACGATGACGCGGACGGGATTGGCGGGCGAGCCTTGCGGTCCCACGGTCATGACGTAGACCTGGGCGAACACGTTGTAGGCAAAGATCGTGGCGATCACCACATTGAAGAGCAGCATGGGCCGCATCAGGGGGACTGTGATCTGCGTGAGCCGCTGCCAGCCCGTCGCGCCGTCGATGCTGGCCGCCTCGTAGTAGTCCACGGGGATGTCCTTCAGCCCCACCAGGAACAGGACCATGTAGTAGCCCACGCTCTTCCACACCGTCATGAGGATGATCGCCCAGATGGCCAGGTGAGGATCGATGAGCCAGCCCTGGGCCGGCACGCCGAGGAAGCCGAGCGCATAGTTCAGGATCCCGTAGGAGGGATCGTAAATCCATTTCCAGACGACCGACACCGGCACCATGGTCGGCACCACTGGCAGAAAGAACAGAAACTTGTAGACATTCTCCAAGCGGCCGCGCATCGGCTTGTCCAAAAGGACGGCCACGGCGAACGCGAGCGCCAGCGTCACGGGCACGGTCACCACCGCGAAGAGCGTGGTGTTGACCAGGGCCGTCCGGAAGAGGGGATCCGTGGCAAGCTTCTGATAGTTCTCCAGACCGATGAACGGCTTGATCGGCCTGACCAGGCTCCAGTTGTGGAGGCTCATCCAAGCCGTGTCGAAGATCGGGATGATGCGGATGACGAGGTAGGCCAGGCAGACCGGCCCCAGGACCGCCAAACAATACTTCCACTGGGGTGCATACCAGCGCACCTGCGAGCGCCAGCGTGCCTGCCGCCCGCTTCCGGCCCCGACACCCGCTGAGACAAGGGTCTGCATGCGCGCCTCAATTCATGGCCCGCCGCCCTCAGGGTCAAGGGCGGCGGGCCAGCAATCCGGAACGACTACTTCCCGCAGTACAGGTTGTTCTCCTTGAGAATCTGGTTGGATTCCTGGGCGGCGTCGTGGATGACTTTGGCGATGCCGGTCGGGTTATCCAGCAGGCTCTTGTCCTGGTAGGCTGTCACCAGCCGCTCGGCCAGCTTGGTCAGGGCTTCGTCCGTGACGTATAGCCGCGGGTACGGGTAGAGCGTGTAGTTCGAGGGTACCTCGGCGAAATACTTGTACTGGGGCACCTGGGTGTAGATGCCCGGGTGACGCTTTTGGACGTCATTGCGCGGCGGCATCCATCCCACGGTATCGTACTGGATCTGCTCCAGCTCCTTCAGCTTCGGCCCGTTGGCCATGAACATGATGAAGTCCCACGCCTCCTTCGGGTACTTGGAACTGCTGGTGACATACACGTTCGTCCAGAACAACAGGGTGTTCGTCTTCTTGAAGGCGGGCAGCGGCGCCACATTGTACTCGACGTTGGGGGCATTCTTCTTCATGTATCCGACCAGCCACGACTCCCGCACGAACATGGCCGCCTGCTGGTTGGCAAAGCCCTCGGCGTCCTGCTTCAGCTTGGGATCGTGGACCTTGAGCTTATAGAGGGCGTCGATGTACATTTTCAAGGCCTCGCGCCCCGCCTCGTTGTCGTAGCCAGCGCGGTACTTCTTCGCGCCAGGGGCGCACTCCTCGTACAGCTCCCCGCCGGCCGACTTGAGGAAGTACCACCACTTGGCCGAGACTCCGCTGCCGGCCCCGAAGAGGCGCAGGCCCAGGCCGCTCCGCGTAACGTTCCCCTGGGCATCGTATTTCGTCAGCTTCTTGGCCATGGAGAGCATCTCGTCCCAGTTCTTGGGTGGAGCCGGGAGGCCGGCCTCCTTGAACATCTGGGTATTGTAGAGCAGGCTGTCCAGGCTGTAGAGAACGGGCACGCCGTAGATCTTTCCCTGCCAGGTACTGTCCGAGAGGAACAACGGATGGAACACCCCGCTCTTGAGGAAGGTGTTGACCTCGGGCGGATCGGGCAGTAAGCCGCCGTTCTCGATGTGGATCTGGGCGATGTACGACTGCATCTCGCCGATGTCCGGGCCCGACTTGGTCGGCAGGCTCACCGCGTATTTCTGCTCCACATCACGGAGCGGGAACGTGGACACCTCGATGCTGATGTTCGGATGCAGCTCGTTGTAATACTTGGCTGCCGCCTCGAAGTACGGCTTCATTTCCGGATAGCCGCTCCAGAGGGTCAGCTTGATCTGCTGCCCGGCCAAGGCTGAGGCCGGAATAACCAGGAACGCAGCGAGTAGGGTGATCCCCAAGATTGTGCCGAGCCATCTCGGTTTCTTCATGATTTGTCCTCCTTCTCCCGTTGGATGAAAAGACGCCTGTCCTGGCCTTTCGTTCATGGGCCATGACGACGTAGTACACGGAAACCATCACGTGATTGCCGGTCTGCAGCCTCATCGCCGGATTCGCCTCGTGATAGGAGCATACTCAGTGCGGGACCCCGAATCAAGCGCACGGACCGATATGGCATGCGAGAGCATGCGTTCTCTTCGTCCTCCGGGATTCTTTGAGCGCGGCTTCCGCGTTAACGAGACCCGCGTGAGAGAGCGGTCTGGGCGAGCTGCGGGAGGATGGTGAAGATCGGCAAGGGGCTCCTGGTTTCCGTGGCGGGGACCGGGAGACTAATGGTCAGGTGCGGCGCCTCGGGCTGCAGACCGACGCGCCAGACCTCCGCTCGTGCCAGGAGATTCATGACCTCGCGGGCCAGCGCCTGCCCGTCGACATCAGGAGCGGCGCAGAGGAATGGCGGCCGCCCGGCCAGGGGTTCCTGGCGCCATGATTTTTTCCGGATCTCGGACGCCACCTGAAAGGCGCCGCGCCTTCTGGGGTGATAGACCTCGAAGCTGGATGCGACGCGCCCGGCCAGGGTCACGCGAGTGACAAGCCAGTCCCGGCGCCCCCTCACACGGCCGAATGCCCAGAGGAGGAACGTCTCGCGGGGTTCCAGTAGGACGCTGATATTCAAGCGGACAAACGGAGATGTCAGCTGCTCGACCTCGACCCGGAACGCGCTGCGCCCGTACCATCGGATGGTCGCCGACCCACCGAAAGGCTCAGCCGACTCACGGACCTGGCGCAAGAGAGTTCGGGCTCGCCGGCGATTAATCTGGATCCCGATGACGTACCAGAGAAGCAGGAACGCTGCCAGGCCGATTGCCAGGTCAGTCCCGGTGAGCGGCCGGTTGAACATCAGCGCGAGTCTCCCATTCGGCGGAGGTCAGGAGCTTGGGAACGGGCATCGAGGTTCAGACGAGAAGGAGCAGGAACATTCACCGATCGGCAATCCCAAATCGTCGATCCACCGCGCGATGTCATCCGGCTCCCGCGAGGTCGGTGAGGTCCTTCTCTCGGAGCATCCGCCGTTTCCAATTGCTGACGGCGGGGACGATGTAGGGGAGGAGGCGCAGCGTATAATAGGGCGGAATAATCGGGATCCCGAGAATGTCGCCAAAGACGATGAGCACGAACAGATGTTCCAGGTCCCCACGCTGCTTCCGAAACATCACTACGCCGTCGTAGAGAGCGAGGCCGTAGATGAAGCCCCGGAACCACTTCCGCCAGCCGTCCAGCCATTTGCGGAATCTTATCCCCCAGGTCCTCAACATCCCGTTACGCTCCGCGCTGTCAACGCCACCCGTCTTTCTCGCATCATGGTTCCTTCCGCACCGAGCGTATCGCCGGCCCCCACCACAGGTCGAGAAGGATAGAGCCGGTTACCCCTTGACCGCCCCGAACGTCAGGCCGGCGACGATGTGGCGCTGGATGATCAGGGTGAGAATGATCACGGGCAGCGTGATCAGGGTTGCGGCCGCGGCCAGAGGCCCCCAGTTGATCTCCTCGTAGCCGATCATGTTGAAGACAGCGATGGGCAGGGTCCGGGTATTCCGGCCGGCCAGGATCACCGAGAATAGGAAGTTGTTCCAGGAGAAGATGAAGCTCAAGATGGATGTCGCCACGATCCCCGGCTTGACCAGGGGAACGGCGACCCGCAAGAAGGCCCCGTAATCGGTGCAGCCGTCGATCAGGGCCGCCTCGCGCAGCTCGGTCGGGATATCCTCGAAGAACCCGATCATGACCCAGATCACGATGGGCAGGCCCACCACCAGATGGGTGAGGATCAGAGCTTGGTAGGTGTCCACCATCTTGAGGTTCCGGAACAAAATGTACCAGGGGATGAGGTAGCTGATGCCCGGGATGATGCGGGCCACGAGCGCGGTCAGGGCAAGCCCCCGCTGGCGCCAGTGGGCGATGCTGTAGGCGCAGGGCAGCCCCACGATGAGGGCCAGGAGCGTGCAGCCAGTGGCCACCACCAGGCTGTTCCAGGTGTAGAGGAGGAACGGGTTCTTGGCGAACACGTCCACATAGCCCTTGAAGGTCACCTTGAACCAGAAGAAACTGGGCGGATAGCCGGCGGCCTCGACCTGCGGCTTCAGCGAGAGCGTGATCATCCAGTAGAACACGAAGACCGTCGGCAGCATGACCAGGACCACCGCGGCGTAGAACGCGATCTTCGCGAGGAGCTGCTTCGTCTTTCGGTCTACCACCCGACCCTCCGGACCTTCATGAGAATCAGGGACGCACCCATGACGATCGCGAACAGCGCCACCGCCATGGAGGAGGCGTAGCCCATGTTGAAGTAGGAGAATGCCTGATTGAAGAGGAGGATGTTGATGGTCTCCGAGGCGTTCGAGGGACCGCCCTGGGTCATGACGAAGATGATGTCGAAGGTCTTCAGGGCGTCGATGGCTCGGAAAAGGATGGCCACGATCAGCGTGGGCCGAAGCAAGGGCAGCGTGATCAGGTAGAAGCACTGGAAGGGGGAGGCGCCGTCGATCAGGGCCGACTCATACGGCTCCTTGGGGAGGGCGGCCAGACCCGCCAGGGCGATGAGCATGATGAGCGGGGTCCATTCCCACACGTCCACCAGAGCGATGGCGTACAGGGCCGTCTTGCTGCTGTAGGTCCACTTGAACGGCGACAGCCCCACGAGGCTGACCAGGTAGTTCATCACCCCCAGCGTGGGGTGGTACATCATGACGAAGACCAAGGAGATGGCGGTCGGCGTGGCCATCATGGGAAGGATGGACAGGGTTCGAACTAGCCCCCGGCCCCAGAACTCCCTGTTGAACAGGAGGGCCATCGCCACACCCAGAACGGTCTCCGCCGACACCGCGATGATGGTGAAGTAGATCGTCCGAAAGAACGCATCGCGGAACCGTGGATCCCCAGTGAGAATCTGCTTGTAGTTGGCGAACGCGATGAACTTGGGCAGAGTGAGACTGGAAGCGAACCATTCCTGGAGGCTCATCCAGCCCGTGTAAAGGACCGGGTACACGATGATCAACGCGACAATGATGATGGCCGGGGCAGGAAAGATGATCCGTGCGTAGCGGTGACCAAAGCGCGAGATCCGGATCCCGAGGGGCAGGGACGCCCCGGCCACGGACTCATTAACAACGCCGGTGCGGTTCGCCATTATGGACGGCCTCGGAATTCCCGCGTGAAAAGAGCCCGGTCCTCCCGCCGTTCGCCACACCATGGGCGGGAGAGCCAGGCTTCTCAGTATCGATGGGCAGGACGCTTACTTCTCGGTCTTGTCCAGCATCTCCTGGAACTCTTTGTGCGCTTGGGCGACGACCTCTTCCGGCTTGCCCCCCTCGATGGCCCTCTGGATTCCGACGCCGATGATATCTCGATACTGGGTCACATCCACGATTTCCGGCAGGCCGGCCCGCCCGATCTTCAGACTCTCCAGATAGGCGGTGTACCAGTCGGCCGGCATCTTGGGCTTGGCCTTCACCTCGGGGTCACTCCAAGGTGAAACCCGGCCCACGCCGACGCCGCTCAGCAATTCTCGCACACACATCTTCTTCGTGGTAGCCCACTGGATGAAGAGGTACGCTGCCTCCTTATTGCGGCTCTGCGCACTGACGGCCATGGCGTTGGTGTAGGTCGGGGCGACGTGAGCGGACGGCCCGGCGGGCAACACCGCGTAACCCACCTTGCCCGCGATCTTGGACTTCTCGGGCACCTCGAACTGGTTGGCGAAGTTCACGCCGTCGTAGTAGATGGCGACCTGGTCCTGCATAAAGGCGGAGCTGCATTCGTACCAGTTGAAGTTCACGACGCCCGGCGGGGCATAGCGCCGGAGCATCCCGGCGTACCAGTCCATGGACTTGATCCACGGGGGCGTGTTGATGGCGGACTTCCCGTCCTTGGTCAGGTACTCACCGCCAAAGGCGTAGATCACGTAGGCCCAGGGGGTGGCATTGGCGTTCTTCAGCCCCCGGGACACGAAGCCGTACATGCGCGGCGGATCATGGAGCTTCTTGGCGGCGTCCTCCAGTTCGGCCATCGTGCGGGGGGCCTGGATCCCCTTCTGCTGGAAAAGATCTTTTCGGTAGAACAGGGTGAAAACGTCGACGAAGGTGGGAATGGCGCTGATCGTCTTGTCCGGCTGGGTGACGTCGCTCCGGGCCGCGGTCGTGAAGTCGTTCCAATCGTAGTCGGGCGCGGTCAGGCTTTTGTCATCGAGGAATTTATTCAAGGGCTGGAACCAGCCGGACTTCCAGAACCGCCGCTTCTCCACGTGCATGCTGGCGTGCCAGGCGTCCACGCCCCCGGAGCCGGCCGTGAACTCGATCGTCAGTTTCTGGCGGCCCTGGACCTCGGGGAGAACCTCGTACTTGACCTTCATTCCGGTGAGGTCCTCGAACTCGGGGAAGAACTTGACCATTTCGTCAATCCACGGGTGCTTGTAGAAGATGCAGAACAGCTCTTTCCCCCGGAACCGCTGCCAGTTGAAGGTCTGGGCCCGTGCCGGCGTGACGACGAAGGGGCCGAAGGCCGCAGAGGCGGCTCCAACAGCCCCCAGGCGAAGCACCTCCCGACGAGTCACGCCACGGGAAGCGATACCGCTCCGTTTGGGCTGCTTCATGATGTCCTCCTCCCCTGAACGGGTTTCTGGGCGGCGACGGTGCCCGCAACGTATCCAGTCGCTGCGAGCCTGTCAAGCCCCTCGTTCTCAGGCTCCCACCCACAGATCCGTTTCCCGTTGAAGCTATTTCTCCGTCTTCTCCAAGACTTCCTGCCACTCCTTCTGCACCTGGGCCAGGACGTCGGCCGACTTGGCCCCCTCGATGGCCTTCTGGATGGCGACGCCGAGGATGTCCCGGTACTGGGTGACGTCCACGACCTCGGGCAAGCCCATGCGGCCGATCTTGATGCTGTCCACGTAGGCCTGCGCCCAGTCGGGCGGCATCTTGGCCTTGGCCTTCACCTCCGGGTTATTCCAGACGGAGGCCCGGCCGCTCCCTGTGCCATCCAGCAGCTCCTTGATGGCGCTCTGCTTGGTGGTGGCCCACTGGGCAAAGAAGTAGGCCGGCCCCTGCACCTTGCTCTGGGCGCTGACGGCCACGGCGTTGCTGAAGATCGGCGAGAACCGGCCGCCGGGTCCGGCCGGCAGGACGGCGTACCCCGTCTTGCCCACGACCTTGGACTTCTCCTTGTCCTCAAACTGGTTCGCAAAATTGACGCCGTCGAAATACAGGGGGGTCTGGCCTTGCATGAAGACCGCGCTGCACTCGTACCAGTTGAAGTTCACCACGCCCGGAGGGGCGAAGCGGCGGAGCATGCCGGCGTAGTAGTCCATGGCCTTGACGGCTTCTGGCGTGTTAATGGACGCCTTCCCGTCCTTGGTCAGGAAGCTCCCGCCCATGCTGAAGAGTACCCAGTCCCAGGCCGGGGCGTTGGCGTTCTTGAGGCCCCGCGCCACGAATCCATACATCCCGGGTGGGTTGTGGAACTTCTGCGCGAACTCTTCCATCTCGGCCAGGGTCTTGGGGGGCTTCAGGCCCTTCTGCGCGAACAGGTCCTTCCGATAAAACAGGATCCAGGGATCCACGAAGGCCGGCAGAGCCGAGATGCTGCCGTCCGACTGCGTCACCGCATCCTTGGCGCCGGCTGTCATGTCGTTCCAGTCGTAATCCGGCGCAGTCATCGTCGGGTCCTTCAGGTACTTGCTGAGGTCGAGGTACCACCCCGACTTCCAGAACCGGCGCTTCTCCACGTGCATACTCGTGTACCAGACGTCAATGCCGCCCGAGCCCGCCGTGTGCTCGACCGTCACCTTCTGACGGGCCTGGATCTCGGGCAGGTCCGAGAACTCGACCTTGATGCCGGTCTGCTTCTCGAAGTCCGGCAGCATTTTCTCCATGGTGTCGGACCAGGGGTTCTTGGTGAATTGGATGAAGATCTTGCTCCCCTTGAACCGCTGCCAGGTGAAGGCATCCGCCGCGCCGGCCACCCGCATGACGAACGGGCCGATCGCCGCGCCACCCGCCGCCGTGGCGCCGAGGCGCAGGACGTCCCGGCGGGTCATTCCCTGGGAACCGACGCTGTGAGATTTCCGCGGCTTCATGATAGCCTCCTTCCCCTCCTGAATGACTTGTGCAGGCAGGATTCCTGTCTGCAACCTATCCAGTCGGAACGGCCCTGTCAAGGCCCGTCTTCACCGACATCTGGCGCTCGAATCCGTTATCGCCTCCTCTCCAACCGATCTTCCGTTCAGTTCTCCTCTGCACAGATCAGCCGTGGGGAGATGGCCTCCTCCGGGTGATGGGGGTAAGACTCTACTTCTCGGTCTTGTCCAGCATTTCCTGGAACTCCTTGTGCGCATCAGCGATGACGTCCGCCGGGTTGCTTCCCTCGATCGCCTTCTGGATGGCCAGCCCGATGATGTCCCGATACTGGGTGACGTCCACGATCTCGGGCAAACCGTTTCGCCCAATCTTCAGGCTCTCCAGGAAGGCGGTGTACCAGTCGGCTGGCATCCGCGGCTTGGCCTTCACCTCGGGATGATTCCAGGTGGAGGCCCGGCCGCCGCCGACGCCCGCCACCAGCCCGCGGACGCAGTTTTGCTTGTTGGTGGCCCACTGGATGAAGAACCAGGCTGCCTCCTTGTTCCTGCTCTGGGCACTGATGGACACCCCGGTGGTAAACATGCAGGTGTGGAGGCCGCCCGGGCCCGCCGGCAGCAGGGTGTAGCCGACCTTTCCCGCGACCCTGGACTTCTCCTTGTCCTCGAACTGGGTGGCGAAGTTCACCCCATCGTAGTACATGCCGACCTGGCCTTGCATGAAGGCGGCGCTGCATTCGTACCAGTTGAAGTTCACGACGCCCGGCGGGGCGAAGCGGCGGAGCATCCTCGAATACCATTCGAGGCCTTTCACCCAGGCCGGCGTATTGATGGCGGACTTCCGGTCCGGGGTGAGGTACTCCCCACCCATGGCGAACACCACGTACGCCCAGGGCGAGGCGTTGGCGTTCTTGAGCCCCCGGGCGACGAAGCCATACATGGTCGGCGGGTTGTGGAGCTTCTGCGCCAGCGCCTCCATCTCCTCCAGGGTCTTGGGGAGCTTGAGGCCCTGCTGTTGGAAGATATCCTTCCGATAGAAAAGTATGTCGGGGTCTACGTAGGTAGGAAGTGCGCTCACCGTCTTATCCGGCTGCGTGACCGCCGCCTTGGCAGTGGGCGTGAAGTCATCCCAGTCGTAGTCCGGGGCGGTGAGCGTCTTGTCATCGAGGTACTTGTTCAGGGGCTCGTACCAGCCCGCCTTCCAGAACCGGCGCTTCTCAACATGCAGGCTGCTGACGAATGCGTCCAGACCCCCGGAGCCAGACGCCATCTCCACCGTGAGCTTCTGACGGGCCTGGATTTCCGGCAGGATCTCATACTTCGCCTTGATCCCGGTGAGTGACTCGAACTCCGGGATGTGCGTGACGATCTCCTCTACCCACGGATGCTTGAGGAAGATCAGGAACAGTTCCTTCCCCTTGAAGCGCTGCCAGTTGAAGGTCTGGGCTCGGGCCGGCGTTGCCACGAACGGGCCCACAGCCGCGCCGCCGGCCATGGTGGCTCCCAGCCGCAGGATCTCCCGACGGGTCATACTGTGTGACGCGACGTCGTTCAGCTTCTTTTGCTTCATCTGTCCCTCCCCGCTAGCAACAATGTTGTGTACAGCTTTCCATGAGCGCAGCACCGACGCGTCCGGGCCAACCAATCCCATGAAACTGCCGTGAGCCGATCAAATTCCTTTCTCCCGCAGAGGGCACGCAGATCACCTTGGAGAGGCTCGCCGCTTCCGGGGACGAAGCCTATCACGAAATTTGTCGGGAAGAAATCGCCGAGGGGAATCCGTTTTGGCTTGACCAACCATACGCACGTATGGTATATGCAAACAGGGATGAAGCCACATACCACGGGTGTGATGAAAGGAAGGCAATGACCGTGAGATCGACGCTAACCGCCAGGCAACGCGAGGTCCTCGACTTCATCCGCCATTTCATGACGCAGGCGGGCTATCCGCCGACGGTGCGAGAGATCGGGGCGCACTTCGGCTTCGTCCCTCGCAGTGTCTTCGACCATCTCAAGGCGTTGGAGCGGAAGGGCTACCTGCGTCGCACGGCCTCGAAATCCCGGTCCCTCCAGATCCTGGATTCTTCGGGAACGGTGCAGCCATCTCCCCCCGGCAGGGCTCCGGGCCCCTTCCGAGAGTTGCCCATCCTCGGCCGCGTCGCGGCAGGTGAACCCCTGCTCGCCGAGCAGAATGTCGAGGGGACCTTCACCATCTCTCGCGACTGGGTGAATGGCGACGAGGCATTCATCCTCAAGGTCCAGGGCGAGAGCATGATCAATGCGCACATCCTCCCTGGCGACTACGCCCTGGTCCGTCGGCAGGCCACGGCGGAGAACGGGGAGATCGTCGTGGCCCTGGTGAATGACGAGGCCACCATCAAGCGGGTCTTCTTCAAGAAAGACGTCGTTGTCCTCCAGCCCGAACATCCCACCATGTCCCCCATCCAGGTCCGCCGGGGCGAGAAGAGCTTCCAGATCATCGGCAAGGTCGTCGGGATCCTGCGGAAGATCTAGCCCCGCAAGCTGAGGGCAGAGGTTGGTGCGCGTACGTCGCGGAACCTGGGAACGAGAACGACGGAACAGAGACGGGTGGTTGACGGCCGGGGAAGGACGTGGACTGTCCGCAAGGTACGGAAGGAGGCAGCGGAGGAAGCGGATTTCCGATTCTGGTATGAGGAGCTCCCTCCCGAGGAGCGAGTGGAGGCGGTTGAGGATGCGCTTGAAAGCCACCTGGAGACGCGAGGGTACCATCCCATCCCGAGACTACGAGGAGTTCATCGCCGCATCAGGAGCCCATGGGCGAGGCCGCGCACAGATCCAGGCCCCTGCCGACGAGCTCAAGAAGAAGCTAGGCCTGCCAGGCCGACGAAGGCCCGGCGAGCTGTGACACTTCCCCGCCCCAAGCAGAAGTTGCGTCGCGCTTGACGCGGAAGGCCGGTTGACAGTAGCGTCGGACCGGGTCGGACGATCCCCTGACGCTCGGGGGAGGGCGCTGAGATGAGGTCATTGGACAGCGGGCACGAGGGGATCCCTACGGCCCCCCCTCTGCGCACGGCGCCGAACGGCCCTCGAGGCGTGCAGCCCCCGAGGGCCGCTCTGTCTTTGGGGAAGCGGGTTGAGGCAGCTGGAGTCGGCAGTCGCTCCGGCAACTCCCCTCGCCGTCCCGCTAGGGACTTGATCCATTGAATGGGCTGGGGTGAAGCTCGTGCGCCTGGAATCGTCACCCCTGACTTCCTTTGGACACGCCTCGCGAGCCTCAGAGGGGACGTGGCGCGAAAAGTACGATTTCGCTAGAGTCCCCTGGTGTCCGACGGACCGTGATTGAGCGTCCGTAATCGCCTCACGCCGGCCTGGCACAGCATTGTGAAGCGCTACCCGGCCCGGCTAGTTCGGACATCTACGATTGCCTCCCTTGCGGTCTTCGCACTCACGCCGTACACTTCCCCTGGACGCGCGATTCCCCGTCCGGGAGGAGCCCAGACATGTCGGAGCCCGTCAAGAAGCTCGAGAAGCCCCACGCGGCCTGGCGCAACGCCCTTGCGCCAGAGCGGTATCCGGTTCTCTTCGAAGAGGCCACGGAGCCGCCCCGCTCCAGCCCCTTGAACCAGGAGAAGCGCCCGGGGACGTACGTCTGTGCCGCCTGCCACTTGCCGCTCTTCACCTCCGATGCGAAATTTGAGAGCGGAACCGGCTGGCCCAGTTTCACCCAGCCGGTTCCCGGACACGTCGGCACCAAGAGGGACTTCACGCTGATCTTGCCCCGCACCGAGTACCATTGCGCCCGCTGCGGCGGTCACCAGGGCCACGTCTTCACCGACGGACCGGCGCCCACCGGCCAGCGCTGGTGCAACAATGGGCTGGCGCTCGAGTTCGTCCCCGAGGGAGAGTCCCTCCCGGAGCTTCTCGACTGAGCGGGGGACAACCGCGAGGGGGGGGACAATGACCGAGGAGACGCTCGCCACCATCCACCGGTTCAACGACGCCTTCAATCGGCACGATGTGGACGCCGTCATGGGGCTCATGACGGACGACTGCGTCTTCGACAACACGCGGCCGGCGCCGGACGGCGAGCGGATCGTGGGGCAGGCCGCCGTGCGGGCGTTCTGGGCGGAGTTCTTCCGGCGCTCGCCGCATGCGAGGTTCGACCCGGAGGAGATCTTCGCCGCCGGCGACCGCTGTGTGGTCCGGTGGACGTATCACTGGGTCAAGGATGGAAAGCCCGGGCACGTGCGCGGTGTGGACATCGTTCGCGTGCGGAACGGCAAGGTGGCAGAGAAGCTGTCGTATGTGAAGGGATAGGCCGCGGCCTCGGCCGTCTGGCGACATCGGAACGGTGAAGGCGGCTGCGGCACTTGACGCCCGTAGAGTATGGGGGGTATGGTCTCGGTATGGTTAAGATGACGTTCACCTTCGACGAAGAGACGGTGGCTCGCCTCCGCCAGGCCGCCGCCCGCCTGGCCCGGCCGCAAAGCTATGTGGTGCGCGAGGCAGTCCGGGAGTATGCCGAGCGAATCGGCAGCCTCAGCGAGCAGGAGCGGCGGCGCCTGCTCAAGGCCTTCGACACCGTCGTCGCCGCCATTCCCCCACGGCCCCTCTCACAAGTCCGGGCCGAGATCGCCGCCGTGCGAACCGCTCGGCGTCGAGGCGGCCGCAGGCATGACACTGCGACCCGGTGATTCACCTCGACACATCCGTCCTCATTGACGCCCTGACTGGACCGAGGCGGTCTGCCCCCCAGCTTCGAGAGTGGATCGACAACAGGGAACGTATCCTCGTGAGCGCCCTGGTCCTCTACGAGTGGCTTCGGGGTCCGCGGGTGCGCGAGGAAATCGAGGCCCAGGAGGCGCTGTTCCCGTCGGCTATGGCCATCCCTTTCGGGCCTCGCGAGGCCGCCATCGTCGCTGAGGTGTACCGAACGCTCCGGCGGCCGCGCGGCCGGGAACTCGACCTCGCCGTGGCCGCCTGCGCGCTGACGCATGGGGCCGCTCTCTGGACGCTGAACCCGGAGGATTTTCGAGATATCCCGGACCTCAGGCTAGTATGAGAGGAAAACCGGGGTGCCCGCCCCGGCTTGGACCCTTGCCGGTCTGTTTCGCCGGGCCGAAAGGCTGAACGGCGTTGGATCTGTTTTCCTCTGGACACGACGGCTCCGGTCGAACGGGGATCAAAGTGGGGACCAGCGGGTTCAGCTATCCCGAGTGGCGCGGGTCGTTCTATCCGGAGGGGCTGGCCCAGCAGCGGATGCTGGAGTTTTACGCCCGGCACTTCCCTGCCGTCGAGATCAATTCGACGTACTATCACATCCCCACGGCCCGCAACATGGCCGCCATGGCGAAACGCGCCGAGGGCCGTGTGGAGTTCTCGGTCAAGGCCCACCAGGACATGACCCACGCCCGCGACAAGTACTCGGACGCGCTCCCTCTCTTCCGAGAAGCCATCGCGCCGCTCCGCGAGGCCGGTGTCCTGGGCTGTGTCCTGGTGCAGTTCCCGTTCTCGTTCAAGGCGATACCCGCGAACATCGACTTCCTTCGCGGGATTGCCTCGGATCTCGCCCCGGATCCTGTGGTGGTGGAGTTCCGCCACCGGAGCTGGACCACGGACGGGACCTTCGGCCTGCTTCGCGATCTGGGCGTGGCCTACTGCTGTGTGGACGAGCCGCACCTTCCGAACCTGCCACCGCCCGTGGTGCGAGCCACGGCACCCATCGCCTACGTCCGGTTCCACGGGAGGAATCGCCAGAAATGGTGGGCCCACGCCGAGGCCTGGGAGCGCTACGACTATTTGTACAGCGAGGCCGAGCTCCGTGCATGGGTTCCCAGGATCCGCGCCCTGGCCGAGGCGACGCAGAAGTGCTACGCGTTTTTTAACAATCATGCCCGAGGGCAGGCCGTGACCAACGCCCAGATGCTCATCAATCTGCTCTCGGTAGAATAGGGCCGGCTCCACTGGGGCGCTCTGTATCTCCTTTACTCCCGTGCTCTCCAGCCCCTGCACCCCGGTTCTCTGGGATTCCTGGCCTGAAATTCCTGACATTCGACCGAGGGGGGCGCAGTCTCCCTTGCGCCTCGGGCGCAATCTCTGCTAGGGTGTCATGCAGTTCAGGAGTGGCGGCCGGCAGATGCGTTGGCCTGAGGAGATTCGCCATGCGTCTCAGGGAATTCCCGAAGAAGGTCATCTTGCGCGACCAGACGGTCGTTACCCTGCGCCCCATGGTTCGGGAAGACAGGGACGAACTGCTCGCGTTCTGCCGGCGGCTAGCGCCGGAGGATCGCCAGTTCCTGAAAGATGACGTCACCCGCGCCGAGATTATCGACGCCTGGGTGCGGGATCTGAACTACGATCGGGTCCTCCCGATCCTGGCGGAATACGAGGGGCAGATCGTCGGGGATGCAACCTTGCACCGGCAGGTCTATGGCTGGATGCGTCACGTGGGAGAGATCCGCGTGGTGACAGACGCGTACTTCCGGCGGCGCGGCCTGGCCTCTGCCATGGCCCGTGAGATCTTCTACCTGGCGTTGCAGTTCGGCTTGGACAAGATGGTCGCGGAGATGGTGGCGGACCAGATTGCCGCGATCAAGGTCTTCGAAAAGCTAGGATTCCAGAAAGAGGCCCGCCTGGCCAACCACGTGATAGACCTCCAGGGGCGGAAGCATGACGTGGTCATCATGACCACCGACATCCCGGCCCTCATGCAGAAGATGCAGGAGTCTTTCTTCCGCGCCGCTGGCTCGGTGGATGACTGAAGGGGAACGCGATCCGTACAGCCGCCGTTCCGCCTCGTCCTCCGTGCCAAAGATCCGTTCGTCCTGGCGGCTATCCCCTTGCTGCTGCCCCACCCCCGAATCCGTCTGACTCCCGCCTTGTCCGTGACGTGGTGCCCTTTTTGCTTGTCACGCGTTTTCGGGTTGTGTAGCATCAAAACTGACGAGGTGCCATCGATGGTCGAACGAAAAATGCTCACCGGACACACGCCCGCCCTGCTCCGACGGCAGCTTGAGGACTTTCTGGCTCGGCTGACGAAGCGGTTCGGCGAGATGAAGGGCAAGATCGAGATCGCCATGCAGCCGGAGGTGTCCTTCAAGGACATCGGCGGCCTGACGCGGGCCAAGCAGGAGATCGCTGGCCTGGTTTGCGCGCTCAAGAGCCCGGACCTCCACAAGAAGTGGGGGACCCAGCCTCCCAACGGCGTCCTGCTCTATGGCCCGCCCGGGACGGGCAAGAGTCTCCTCGCCAAGGCGCTGGCGCGCGAGTCGGAAGCGGTCTTCTTCCACGTCCACGTGACGAACGTCGTGACCAAGTGGTATGCCGAGTCCTGGGAGGTGCTGCAGGAGGTCTTCAACCAGGTCAAGGAGAGCGGGCGCTGCATTCTCTTCCTCGACGAGATCGACGATCTGGTCTTCGACCGCGCGGCCCCGGAAGAGTTGCGGGCCGCGAGCCGCCGCCTGGTCAACAGCATCGGGGAGCAACTCGACGACATAGGCCGCTCCGGGGACATCCTGGCCGTCGCGTCCACGAACCGTCCCGACGCCGTGGAGCCCACGCTGATCCGGCCCGGCCGGATCGATAGGCTGATCGAGATCCCGCTGCCGGAGAGCGAGGGGAAGCGAGAGATCCTCCAGATCCACCTGGACCAGGCCGAGGCCATCGCCGGGCGGAAGCTGTTTGCCGAACTGGATTTCGATGCCGTCCTGGCACGGACGGTGAAGATGAGCGGCGCAGACATTGGGGAGATCGTCCAGAAGGCCCTGGAGGGGAAGGTTCAGCAGGAGGGCGCCGGCGCCCCGCCCGGCCCTGGCACAACCGTGGACAAGCCGCACCAGTCGGTTAAAAACATCACCGAGCCCACCAGACAG
>JBIOJT010000042.1:0-19656 GCA_044451055.1 Methylomirabilales bacterium (SeqCode) | reverse complement strand
GTACCTCGCCGGGGCCTTCGGCAACTTCGTGGACAAGCGGAGTGCGCTAGGCATTGGCATGCTCCCACCGACAATCCCGCCCGACCGCATCGTGGGCGTGGGGAATGCGGCCGGCCAGGGCTCCCGCATGACCCTCCTCTCCAAATCCATCCGCCGGCGCGCCGAGAGGCTGGCCCGCCGCATCGAGTACTTCGAACTCTCCAAGCATCCGCACTTCGAAGAGGTCTTCATCGAGTCCATGGGCTTCGAGCGCTAGGGCGTCCCTCTCCGTCAGGCCACACATTGCGGATGCACCAGGGGGCCCCTGCGCGCCCACCCCTCCCCCGCACCTCGATCAGCCGGCCCGCGTGATGGCCTTGGTGGTCGCACGGTCGAAGAGGTACACCGCGGATGGATCCAGCGCTATCGAGGCCCGGTCGCCATTCTTGAGCGCCGTATCACGTCCGACCCGCGCGATCAGCTCTTCGTCCGCGCCGCCGATCGACAGCAGGAGGAGTGTCTCGGCCCCGAGTGGCTCGACAGTAATGACGTGCACTGGGAGCCGCACCATTCCGGACTCGAGTCCGGGCGGCGGCCCCTCCCAGAGGTCCTCGGGCCGCACGCCCACGGTCACCTCGCGGCCCAGATGGGAGCGGAGCGCAGCCGGAGGCCAGCCGGACAGCTCGAACGCCACACCCGCGAAGCGCAGCCGCGGGCTCTCGCCCGCGCCCTCCAGCCGGCCGGAAAGGAGGTTCATCGGCGGATTCCCCAGGAAACGGGCGACAAAGGTGTCGGCCGGATGGCGGTACACCTCCAGCGGCCGGCCGATCTGGATCACCTCGCCCCTGTTCATGATGCAGATGCGGTCACCCATGGTCATGGCCTCGACCTGGTCGTGGGTGACGTAGATCGTCGTGGTGCCGAGCTCATGTTGCTGCTTGATCAGCTCGTTGCGCGTCGTGACCCGAAGCGCCGCGTCGAGATTCGAGAGCGGTTCGTCGAAGAGGAACACCTTGGGGTCGCGCACGATGGCGCGGCCCAGCGCGACGCGCTGGCGCTGGCCGCCCGAAAGCGCGTGGGGCTTCCGGCCCAAGAAGGGCGTCAGGCCGAGTTTCTCCGCGACACCCCGCACACGCCGATCGATCTCCTCGCGAGCGACGCCCCGCCGACGCAGTCCAAATGCGAGGTTGGTGTACACGTCCATGTGGGGGTAGAGCGCGTAGGACTGGAACACCATGGCGATGTCCCGGTCCTTGGCCGGCACGGGATTCATCACCCGGCCGTCGATGGATACGGTGCCCGCGGTGATCGGCTCGAGCCCCGCAATCATGCGCAGGACGGAGGATTTCCCACATCCGGACGGTCCGAGCAACACCATGAACTCGCCGTCGGCGACGGTGAAGACGACGTCCTTGACGGCAAGCTCGTTGCTGCCCTCGTAGCGCTTGCTGAGTTGGTCAACGGTCACGACTGCCACGCTCGACCTCCGTCCCGCAAGGAGCCGCGGGCACTCACCGCACCGCCCCCGCCGTCATCCCCTTAATCATGGTCTCGGAGAAGAAGGCGTAGAGCAGGATGACCGGGAGAATCGCAATCATGAGGCCGGTTGCGATCATGCCGACATCGAGTTGGTGGCCCCCCATGAAGTGCATGATGCCAAGCGGCAACGTGCGCTTGGTGTCATCAGTCAACAGCACAACCGCATAGAGAAATTCGTTCCACAGGATGATGAAATTCAGCGTCACCGTGGTGAAGATCGCGGCCAGGCCGATCGGCAGCGTGATACGCCAAAAGATCTCGAAGTCCGAGTAGCCGTCCATCCGCGCCGCGTCGAACAGGTCCTGCGGAATCTGCGCGAAGAAGCCCTCAAGGATATAGACCGTCATGGCGAGCTGGGTGGCGACATAGACGATGATCAGCCCGGTGAGCGAGTTGTAGAGCCTGTAGTCGAGCAGGATCTGGAAGAGCGACAGGATGAGGAGTTGCGGCGGCACGACCAGGCCCGAGAGGATCAGGAAGCGCACGGTCCGGCGGCCGCGGAAGCGGTAGCGCGCCAGGCAGTGCGCGGCCATGGCGCCGATTACGGTGACGGCCGCCACCGCGGTCACCACCACAATCGTGCTGTTCCAGAAATAGGTGCCGTAGTTCGACGTGGTCCAGGCATCCATGAACTTGTTCCAGTGGAGATGCACCGGCAAGGCATAGGGGTTGGCAAAGATCTCCGGCGTGGTGCGGACCGACATCGACGCGACCCACACGAACGGACCGCCGGTGGCGATCGTGTAGAGGACGATGAAGAGGAGCAGCGGTGTGCGCTTGAGGTGCGCGACCCAGAGTGTCATGGAACCACCCGCCTTCAAAATTCCAGCTTCTCCCGCTGGCTCAACAGGCGCGTCATGAGCGCGACGAAGAGCAGGATGATGACGGACCACACCACGGCGATCGCCGAGGGGTATCCCAGGTCGAACGTGTTCCAGTCGAAGGCGCGTTTGTAGACATAGGTCGACACCGTCTCGGTCGACCAGAGCGGACCTCCGCCGGTCATGATCCAGACGAGGTCGAAGATCATCATCTTTCCGATAAAGGACAACACCAGAAGGTTGACGAGGGTCGGACGCAGCATCGGGACGATGACGTAGACGAGCTTGGCGATCCAGCCACAATTGTCAAGCTCGGCGGCGCCCAGCACCTCGCCCGGCAGCGCGTAGAGCGCCGCCAGGCAGATGATCATGTTGAAGCCGAGCCATTTCCAGAGATGGGTCACCATCACGGCCCAGAGCGCCGTGGAGGGGTCGCCCAACCAGGAATGCTCGAGCGCGCCAAGCCCGAGCCAGTGCAACACGAGATTCACCACGCCCCAGTCGTAATCGTAAATCCACACCCAGATGATGCCGACCACAACGTAGGACATCAACACCGGTGTAAACCAGACCACCCGCCAGGCCCGCGCGAGCGGCACCTTGGCGAAGAGGCAGAGCGCCAAAAGAAGTCCGCCCGCCACGTCGGCGATCGTGCCGACCACCGAGAAGATCGCCGTGTTCCGCACCGACGTCCAGAACACGGGGTCCTTGCTGAAGAGTTCGGCGAAGTTCCTGAAGCCGACAAACTCCGCGATGTTGTGCGGCCTTAACACGTGGACGCTGTTGTAAAAGGTCCGCAAGACTGGATAGACGATGAAGCCGACGTAAATCAGGAGCGCCGGGGCGAGGAACACGAGGACCGGGTTCCGGGAGGCTTGGCGTGCTCTTGCGAGCGACGGGCGGATCCACCCGGCGGGGATTTCGGTGCTCTTGGATGGAGCCATCATCAATCAGGATTGGAGGCTCGGAGGTCGGGGGAAAGACAGGTGAGGGGCGCCTTCCGGCTCGTGCCGGATTACGCCCCCCGCCCCGAGAGTCTTGCCCACGGTTTCATTCGCCGCGCGTGGCGACTTGCCCCACACGTACGACATAGAAGAGGTCGCGCGCACCCTCCTACTTCTGGTAGCAGCCCTGGTTCATCATCGTGACCGCTTTGTCGACGGTGAGCAGCCCACCCGGGAAAGCGGAGTTCATCACCTGGACGAAGGTATCCTTGCACTGGCCCTTGAGGATGTCGATCGGCATGCCGATGAAGTATTTGGCGCCCTGCTGGCGTGCCATCAGCTCCTTGAAGTAGGCAGCGTAGGGCCCACTGAACGAGCTCACGTCGGTCTTGACCGCGGTCTGTAGATAGATGGTCTCGATCCAGCGCTTGCCCATCTCGGGAGTGGACATGGCGTTCAAGTACTCGGCGGCGAGTTCCTTTTGCTTGCTCGCCGCGTTGATGGCGAAGCTTGCTCCCACGGCCAGCGTCTTACAGTCGTTGCAGGCGCCGCCGTCCATGGCCGGAAACTGCATGACGCCGAGCGGGAAGTCGAGTGGCTGGCCGCCCTTGTCCACCGGCACGAAGGCACGGCCGGTGTACCAGCTCCCCATCGGCAGCATGAGGGCGCCCGGCTTCTGATAGAAGTAGTAGTGGGACTCGCCGAGTTTCACGGTCATGAAGTTCTTGGGGTACGCTCCAGCGTCCGCCAGCTCCTTGACCCATTTGAACACGGCCACCACGCGCGGGTCTTCGAAGGAGAGCTGGCCGTGGAGCAGCTTCCCGTAGTCATCGGTGCCGAGCTTCCTGAGGAGCGCCTCGGCCAAAATATAGGCGCCAGGATAGGGCCGGTCGCCGACCCCTTGCGCGATCGGCGTGATCTCGGCGGCGCGGGCCTTCTTCACGATGGCGAGGAATTGCTCCTGGGTGAACTGGCCGTTCGCCGGCAGGGTGAAGCCAAGCTTCTTCAGGAGATCCTTGTTGTAGTACAGCTCGTCGGTGTACGCCTCTTGGGGCAAGGCCCAGGTCTTGCCATCGATCGTCCACACCCTGCGCGCCCAGTCGTAAATCTTGCTCCAGTCCACCAGGTTGTCGAGCGGGACGATGTAGCCGTTGGTGATGTACTCGGTCTGGTCGGGCTCGAGATAGAAGACGTCGGGTCCCTGACCGGCCGGCAGGGCCGTCTTGAGCGCAGTGTACAGCCCGCCCTTCTCGTACCAGGTGATCTTGACGTGCACCCCCGGATGTTGCTTCTCGAGGGTACGCGCCGCGAGCTCCCGGAACGCCACTTTGGCGGGTTCGTCCGCCTCGTGGCTCCAGACCGTAAGGGTCGTCTCCGCGGCGCGTGCCATCGGCGGACCCACCAGGGCCCAGGCCAGAAGAAGTGCCGCGGCGACCACCCACCGTTTCGTGAGGCCTGTCATCATGGGACACCTCCTCCCGCCGTCCGGCGGATGATGGGAATTCGTCTGACAGGAATTCGCTCCTAGGCCGGATCACCCTCGTGGTCTCAGGAAATCGACGGACTGCCTGGAAACCGAATTGAAGTAAATTGAGTATCACCCAGCAGGGGTCCGGCGTCAACGCAAAACTCCCGGGAGCAGCGGTGGCGGATGTGGGGGATGGGCCCAGAGGCTGGCCCGCCGCATCGAATACTTCGAACGCTCCAAGCACCCACACTTTGAGGAAGTGTTCATCGAATCCTTGGGCGTCGAGCGTCCAGCCACCTGATCATTCAGGAATAGCCTCTCCGATACCCCCGCCCCTTCCTGAGGTCAGTGGGACGTATCTCCGGGCCCATTCTCCTGCCTCCAGAAAGACCACGATTTCACACTCCTTGGGAGTTACACGAAAACGGCTTGACTCTAAGTTCGGATTTGGGTAATGGTAGCGCTATCAGGCGCGCGTCGGAGGCGGAAATGTCCTGGGGCAATCACCCTTGCGTCCGTCGCGCAACGCGCCGGTGTCTCGTTGATCACTGCCTCCAGGGCCCTCCGCCACAGCAAGCTCGTCGCTGAGGCCACGCGGCATCGGGTACTCGCCGCGGCGACCGAACTGGGATATACACTGAATCTCTTGGCCCGCGGTCTCGTTCACAACCGGACCGCGACGGTCGGGGTCGTGGTCCTCGAGCTGGCCAATCCCTTTTTCGCCCCGATGCTCAGCGCTATCCATGCCGTCGCTGCCAAGCGAGGGTTCTTCGTCGTCATTGGGGAATCGAGCCGCGACGAGGAAGAAGAGCGGCAGTACATTGAACAGTTCCAACAACTCCGGATTGGCGGGATGATCGTCAGCCCAGTTACGAACAGGCTGGACCACTTGCTCGCAGTACGCGCCAACGGCACGCCGGTGGTGGTGATGGCCCGACGGTGGGAGGATGGAGACTACGTCTCCACTGACGATGTTGAGGGCGGCCGACTGGCGGCAGAGCACCTGCTGAAGCGGGGCCATCGACGCATTGCACTCATCCGGAGAGGGGACCCTCGCCACACCCCCGTGCAAGCCATTGTTCAGGGGTTCCACGAGGTCCTGGGATCCGCCGGTATCGCAGTTCCGGACGCGTGGGATGTGCGAGTCGCCGATGGCCAGATCAAGGACGGGATGGAGGCGGCCGATCGATTGCTTGCACAATCGGAACGCCCCTCGGCCGTATTCGTGACATCCGACCGCAAAGCCCTGGGGGTCGTGCATCGGCTGCAGCAACGAGGAATCCGCGTGCCGGAGGACGTCGCGGTGGTCGGCTATGACGACATCCCGTACGCGGAGTGCTCGCGAGTGCCCCTGACCACGATCGCCGTTCCAAAACGGCTCGTGGGGGAAATATCTGCAGAGCTCCCCTTCCAGCGATATGACGGCAGTGGACCAACGGGACAGCGGCAGATTCTCCTCCCGCCTGAGCTCATGATCCGGGCGTCATCTCCATGACTGGAATACGTGCATCGAATGATCTCCGTTGAGAAAGAGCGCGTGGGTGGGCATGCTGTCCCATTGAATCCAACGGGGGGAGTGCTATGCGAGGATGAACCGACTGGTCGGCATGGGGCGGAGCACGACGAAAGAAGAGCGCGGGCAACCGGGAACGGGCCGTACAGAGGGAAGGAGCCGATCATGAGTACGCTCAAGTCCACGATCCGATGGTGCTACACGCTGGGCTTCCTGGTGTCCCTCCTGGCGATCGGGAGGGTCGTCTGCGCGGCCGAAACGACCATCACCCTTTGGAGCCACGAGGCGGATGAAGCCGCGAAAGTGGCCTGGGCCGAAACCGCCGCCCGGAACTTTGAAAGGAAAAATCCCGGGGTGAAGGTCAAGATGACCTGGTACCAGAAGGAGGCGCTCAACGCCGCCTTGAAAGCCGCGCTGCGGGCCGGACAGGGACCCGACATCCTGTACACCGAGCCGGATCAGACCGAGTACATCGAGAACGGGTTCCTCCTCCCCTTGAACGATCTCATCGACTGGAACAACGTCGAGGCATGGGCGCGCGAAGCCTGGACCCACGACGGGAAGGTGTACGGGCTACCGAAAGAGGCCTACACGATCGAGCTCTACTACAACAAAGACTGGATGAAGAAGCTCGGCGTGAGCCTCCCGGCGAACGGCCAGGTGAGCCAGGCCGAGTTCCTCCAGATCGTCAAGAAGGCCGTGGCGGCCGGAATGACTCCGATCGCCCAGGGAGTGGGGGACCGGCCATTTCCGGGCGCGTATCTCACCCACGAGGCCGTCCTGAAGAAGCTCGGGCGAGCCGACTACGGGAGGCTCCTGGCCGGCAAGCTCTCCTGGAAGGACCCGCGGATCGTCGAGGTCTTCGCGTGGGTCAAGCAGCTCGTGGACGCCGGCGCCTACCCCAAGAGCTTCGCGACGCTGAAGCTTGGCGAGTCCCACTACTACTTCCACACCAAGCCCGGCGCCCTGATGTTTCCGATGGGAGCTTTCTACACCGGCCGGGCCTTCGTCACGCCGGACAAGGGCGGACAGCCAGAGAACTTCCCCCTCGGCGTCATGAACTTCGCGGCCATGGATGGGGGCGCGTGCAACCAGTGCAAGTCGCTGCTGGCCGGTGGCAGCTTCTCGATCAATGCCAACAGCAAGAACCAGAAACTGGCCGGGGCCCTACTCAACGAGATGGCCACCCCCGAGATGGGGACGCTCTGGCTGAGCACCATACTGCTCCAGACCGGGATCAAGAGCGACCCGAGCAAGATCACGGGGAAATACGCCGCCTACTTCCGGGAACTCACCGCGATGAACAAAGGGGCGGAATACTTCATCGGCTCGCCTCGGAACCTCCTGAAGGGCCAGTGCCAGGAAACCTATGTCCAGGTGGTGAACACGGCCTTCCCGGGTGGTCTGCTGGCCGTCGACAAGGCGCTCGAGATGGTGAACCAGGCGTGCTACAAACCCTGAACCGGCCCGAGGGATCGCCCGTCTTTTCGGGGGGGATGGGAACGTTCAGCATTCCCATCTTCCGGAAATATTCACCCTCCTCGCGGAAGGTCGGGCCATGGCCAAATCGGTGACGACGACGTCCACCATCTCGGCCTCCGATAAGCTGTTCTCCGCAAGAGCGCGCGTTATCAGGCCGGTGCAAGGTGGTCCGCTAGAGACACCGTGGGGCGCGATCATGGTGTACCTCTCGCCGGCGCTTCTCGTCTATGCCGCCTTCACCATCTACCCGGTCTTTCTCACATTCTACAATAGCTTCCACGTGATCAAGCCCCGCGGGGTCGAGGAGTACGTGGGTCTCGCCAATTTTGTCACCTTGTTCACCCAGGATCCCACCTTCTGGAGATCGGTGACGAACACCATGATCTGGGCCACGGTGGCCCCGGTTGCCGACGTCGCCACCGGTCTGCTCCTCGCGTTGTGTCTGTATGCCAAGGTGCCCTTCGCGCGGTTTTTCCGGGTCGCCTGGTTCACCCCCGTCCTGATCTCCTACGTGGTGGTCGGCATTCTGTGGATGTGGATCTACAACTACGACTGGGGCATCGCCAACCTGCTCCTGCGGTCCGTCGGGCTCGGCCGGTGGGCGCATTCGTGGATCGGCGATCCGGCGACCGCGCTGTGGGCCCTCATCTTTGCCCACGCCTGGAAGTGGGCAGGGTTCAACATGGTCGTGTGCCTGGCCGCCCTCTTCGCCTTGCCGACGGAGGTGCTGGAGGCGGCGGACCTCGACAATTGCGGGTGGTTCCGCAAACTCGTGTACATCATCATCCCGATGCTCCGGGCGACCCTGCTGAACTTGCTGATCCTCGCCTTCATCGGCAAGATGAAGGTGTTTGACCTCGTCTGGATCATGACGAAGGGTGGGCCGCTGTGGTCGACGGAGACGGTTTCCACCTACGTCTACAAGCGCGCATTCGAGTGGAACACCTTCGACCTCGGGTATCCCTCCGCTGTTGCAGCCGTGTGGTTCATCGTGGTCCTGGCGTTCGTCCTGGGCCTCACGTGGCTGTTTCGCCAGCGCGAGCGGTTGGAGTACTGAGCCATGCGCGTCACGCGGGCCTGGAAGCACGGGCTCCTGCTGATCGCCCTCACTATGTACACGGTCTTCTCCGCCGGACCCTTCGGCTGGGTGGCCGCGATGTCCCTCCGCACCACGCCCGAGATCAGCGCCAATCCCTACGGGCTCCCGGAACACGTCCACTGGGAGAAGTTCCTCACCGCCTGGACGACCTCCCACTACGGCATGTACTTCTGGAACAGCACGCTCGTCGTCGTCTCGGCGGTGGCGATCCTGACCGTCCTCGGCGCCATGGCTGCACACTGTTTTGCGCGCTACCGGTTTCCGGGTAACCGGCTTCTATACTTCCTCATCTTCAGCGCCATCATCTTCCCGCCTCAGGTGACCATCATCTCGCTGTTCCAGGTCCTGGTGAATTATGGTCTCTTCAACACGCGGACGGGCCTCACCCTGGTTTACGTCTCGATTCAGCTTCCCCTCACGATGTACATTCTCGAGAGCTTCTTCGCCCAGATCCCGCAGGAGCTGTATGAGGCCGCAAAGATCGACGGCTGCTCCGACTACAACATCTTCTGGCGGCTGACGCTGCCGATTGGCGTTCCGGCCATCGCCACGACCATCATCCTGAACTTCATCAGCCTCTGGAATGAGTTTCTCTATGCAGTGGTGCTGATTACGGACGAAGAGATGCGCACCCTGCCTTTGGGCATCCAGAAGTTCATGGGGGATCAGATGCAGGACATCGGCATGATCGCAACCGGGCTGATGATCGCGATCATTCCCGTCATCATCATTTACGTCCTGTTCTCCGAAAAGCTGATCCGGGGCATGACGGCGGGCGCGGTGAAGTAGCGAGGGGAATCCGGATGTGCTGGAACACGCGGGGACAGCGCGGGGCAGGCCAGGAGTTCACCCAGTCGCATCTCCAGACGGAGGGAGCATGGCCAACGGATGGCGTATTGACTGCCACGCGCATGTGATCGCACCCGACAGATTCCCGTATGCCGACGGGCCGGGATATAAGCCTCGGCCGGATGAAACAGGAGACTGCAACGCATTCTGCCGCGCCCTGGCGGATCACGGGATCAGCCACGCACTCCTGGTGCAGCCAAGCTGTTATGGGTTCGACAACGCGTGCATGCTGGATGCGATGGCCCGAAGCGGCGGACGCTTCAAGGGCATCGCGGTCGTTGCGCCACAGGCGACCGACAGGGAGTTGCGGTCGCTGAAGGAACAGGGGGTTGTCGGTATTCGACTCAACCTCATGCGGTCGGATCCGGAGGCCCTCTCCCGGCCCGACGCCGGCCGCTTGCTTGCATGCGTCAAGGCCCTCGGCTGGTTCCTGCAGATATACGCGACAGGCCCGGTGTGGTGCGGGATTGAACGCATTTTGCGACAGAGCCACTCTAGGCTCATCATTGACCACTTCGGTGAACCAGAGCCATCGCGAGGCATCGATCAACCGGGGTTTCAGGCCGTACTCGCCCTCGGTCGCGAGACCGATGCCATTGTCAAGCTGTCGGCTCCCTTCCGGACGTCAGCCCAACCCTTTCCGCACGCGGATGTCGACCCATTCGTTGCGGCAGTCGTCGACGCCTTTGGTCTGGACCGCTGCGTCTGGGGCTCCGACTGGCCCTTCATCAATACATCGCAGCGGGTCGAGTACGGCAACCTCCTGAGCTGCCTGCAGCGATGGCTGCCCAGTCCGGACGATCGAGATCGAGTCCTCTGGCAAAATCCATCCCGACTATTCGGTTTCGCAGACGGCACGTGATCGAGGAAGGACGGAAGGCAGCCCGAACGGTGGAAGGAGTCTTCTCATGACCGCACAAGCCAACATGGTCGGCCATCCCATCCGGGACCTGGACACCCCCGTCTTGCTGGTGGACCTGGACAAGCTGGACCGGAACATTGCAAAGATGCGGCAGGTGATCATGGCGGAGGCCGGGATCGGCTGGCGCCCTCACACGAAAGCCATCAAGACCCCGGCCATCGCCCACAAACTGCTCCAGGCCGGCGCCCACGGCGTCACCTGCGCCAAGCTGAGTGAGGCCGAGGTGATGGCGGCGGCGGGCATCCGGGATATCCTGATCGCGAATCAGGTGGTGGGTACCGCGAAGATCGCACGCCTGGTCCGTCTCCTCCGACACGCCGACATCATCGTGGCCGTGGATTGCGACGCGCACGTCAAGGCCCTCGACGCCGCCGCTCAGGCGGCCGGGACGCGGCTCCGGGTGGTGGTCGAAGTGAACATCGCGATGAACCGGGCCGGCGTGGAGCCTGGGGAACCTGTCGTGGCCCTGGCCAGAGGGGTGGCGTCATGTCGGGGCCTCCGTTTCGCAGGACTCATGGGCTGGGAGGGGGGTCGGCTCGCAGAAATCCCCGACCCCGATGAGAAGCGGAAGAGGATCGAAGCGGCCGTCGGTCTCATCACTGCCAGCGCCGAGCGCTGCCGAGCAGCGGGCCTCCCCGTCGAGATCGTGAGCTGTGGGGGGACCGGGACCTACTGGATCACGGCCAAGCTCCCGGGCGTCACGGAGGTGCAGGCCGGTGGAGGCATCTTTTGCGATGTGCACTACCGGAGGGACTACGGTGTCCAGCACGAGTACGCCCTCAGCATCCTGACCACCGTGGTCAGCCGCCCGACCCCGACCCGCATCATCTGCGATGCCGGCTGGAAGGCCATGGCGCGGCATCCCGCTTTTCCCGAGCCTCTCGGCCTCGGTGAGGTGAAGAGTCTGAATCTCTCGGCGGAGCATGCGACCATCGAACTGGCCACGCCCCGATCCGTCCCCGGGGTGGGAGACCAGGTGCAATTCGTGGCCGGCTACTCAGACTCCACCGTCTTCCTGCACGATCATCTCTACGGGGTTCGAAACGGCTGCCTTGAAGCCGTCTGGCCAATCCTGGGGCGGGGGAAGCTTCTCTGACCCGTGGAAGGAGAATCGAAGGCACCAGCTCCCCGGGGCGTATACAGCTTGTCAATGCATGATGACTCCCCCTGCAACGTTGATCGCTTGCCCGGTGATGTACTCGGCCGCATCCAAGGCGAGGAAGGCGGCAACCTCGGCCACGTCCTCTGGGGTCGCAAGGCGACCCAGCGGGACCTCGGCCGCTAAACGCCGGACCCGTTCAACCCGCCGCGTCTCGTCGTAGCTTCCATCCTCGCGCCGGCCGAAGTAATCCACCCGCTCCGTGTCCATGGGGCCCGGGCAGATGGTGTTCACAGTGATCCCGGCGGGCGCCAGCTCCATGGCGAGGGCCTGCGTGAAGCCGACGAGGCCGAACTTCGAGGCGCAGTAAGCCGCCAAGTTCGGCTGCCCGACTTTGCTGTTATCCGAGCCGATGTTGATGATGCGGCCGCGGATCTTCTGGCGGAGCATGACGTTCGCCGCGGCCTTGGCGCAGAGGAAACTCCCCTTCAGGTTGATGTTCAAGACGGTGTCCCAGGCCTCCTCCGAGAGCTGCACGACGGGCACCCGATCGGCTCCCGGCGGCGCGGCCGCGTTATTCACGAGGATGTCCAGCCGCCCGAACGTCTGGAGAGCCTGGCCGATGACGCTGTCGATCTGAGACACAGACCGGACATCCAGGAGCGCCGTGAGGGCCCGCTGGCCCACCGCTCGCACCTCGGCCGCGACGGCATCCAGCCCGCCCCACCCGCTCGTCGGCTTCGTGGCCACCACCCGTGTGCCGCCCGGCGCGACATCGGTCATCATCAGATCGGCCCCGTCCGCTGCCAGGCGCCGCGCGATGGCGCGACCCACGCCCCGCTCACCGGCGCAACCGGTGACCATCGCGACCTTTCCGCTGAGCCTCTTCATGTGCGCCTCCTCAATCCCCTCCTCCTCTTGCCATCCTGATCGCCTGACCCCACTCGTGTTCTACACCGGCGGGTGTGTTCGTGTCCAGAGACTCAGTTGGACCGGTCCGCCCTGCCCTACCCTGGCGACGCATCCTCTCGGCCGTCGGCCTCGTGACCCGGCCGCCCTCGTCACGCAACGGGGGTAATCCCACGGCCCGTCCTTGCTCCGGCACGCCGGCACCTTCGGAGACAAGCATCCGACGCCTCTGTCCCGATTCGCCTGGACGCGCCGACGAACCTGCCCCCGACCCAAGCCGCAGGCGGCGCGGGCTCCGGCACTTGACCCGGGACGGGCGTTCGGGTTGACACACCATGCCGCCTTCGATAACCTCCATCGCCAGTGCCCCTACGGCATTGGCAAGGAGAATGAAGTGATGCGCTCGATGGCCCTCGTCCGGGGACGCCGGACCGTCCTTGCTCTGGCGGGTATTCTTCTAACCGCTTCTCCGGCCCTGATTGGCCGAAGCTGGGCGGATGATACTCCGGAGGAACGTACCACCCTCAAAGGGGTCAAGGCTCTCAAGGTAGTGGTGAGGGACCTGCACCCGGATGCGGAAGCGGATGGTCTGACGGCGGGTCACCTCCAGCGCGATGTAAAGCTGCGGCTGCGGAAGGCTGGCATCACGACTTCTCCGTCAGCCACAGCCTCGCTCAATGTCACCGTCAACACCTCGGGGCGTGAGAACGGCTGGTACTTTTTCGTGATCGAGGTCAGCCTTACCCAACCGGTCGCGCTCGTTCGCGATCGGAAGAGCATCATCCTTGCCGCCACCTGGCGCGTGGGGAACTTTGGAGACGTGGCCGCGCAGGATCTGGCGCGTTTTGTCCGCGAGACGGTGGCCGGCCAGGTGGACATGTTTGTCCACGCCTACCGGGAACAGAACGCCAACAGGTAGTCAACTGAGCAGTTGGCGCCCTGCGGCTGGTGACGGAATATCGAGCTGACCTGCAGAGAAAACCTGCTGCAATTGACAAGGCTTTCGCCGGCCTCGCGCTCTCCCGCGATCCAACGTCTGGCGGAAGAACGAGGTCGCATCCAGGCTGGCAAGCCGCCACCCATCCAGAGTCAACCAGCGGAACTCTCGGTGTTCTGTGGAGCATGCGGAGTTCGGACGGGTGACCCGGAGGGGCCATCACCAACGCGGTCAGGCGATCTCGACCCGAGGACGGGCCGATCGCGCGACACCAATGACCCGCGCTTGGTGGGAGGAGAAGGGCGACACTCCTCCTGGGACCTGTTGCGCTGACGGCGAGGCCGGTCAGCCGGAATAGGGATGGAGGGCAGACGCCCGGGGGCCCTGAACCGGATGCCGAGACGTCAGGAGGAACCGATCAGATCGAGAAAAACAGAAACAGGCCGAGTGCAACCACGGTCACGCCTGATCCGATGAGGATCAGCGGAGCCGGGTTCGTCAAGGGGAACATGATCGGCACCGCCACGACCACGCATCCCAGGAAAGCGATGAACAGCGAAAGGAGCCGAGGGAGATTTGACTTCGTCGCCTCTGCCATTGCTTTCTCCTTTTCCTCCGGTGAGAACTGCTTGGCCCATTCGGCACACCCGGGCTTCAGCCCGGGTGCGTGGAGTAGTCGCGTTCGGTCGTGCTCGTCCTCTACCCTGTTGACCTCCAAGCCCGTCCGAAACTGGGCATTACTTCCGGTGGAGGCGAAATGCGTCGTCGCGGCATCAGGGTGCTTGCCGCTTCACCGCCTCCAGGCTCTCTTCCAGTTGCTTGATCGCCACCAGCAGCCCCTCGAAGGGGGCCATCACTTGGTCCCAGTCTCCAGAGTCCATTCCGGCCGTGATGGCTCGGACCAGTTCGTCCCTTCGCGCCAGGAGGTCTTGGAGGACCGCTTCGTCTACTGGGATTGCAGGCATCCCGGATACTCCGCAGCCTCAGCGAACTGTGACTGGTGGCGGCGGCTCCGCGAACTCTCCGACCAATATGTTCCAGAACCGCAACCTCCAGAAATCGGCCAGCGCCTGATATTCGTGCAAGACTTCCTTGGCATCCGTCCGGTCGTGCCACCACCGCGTAGGATCGAAGGGATCGTTCGGAACTGGGTGCATAATCAGGCGGATCCCCGGCCCCAGACCGGTGGAGAAGATCTTGTACGCCCGGGTCGTGTGGGACCTGGACGTCACGATGATCATACTCTTCATCGGGTGGGACTTCAAGAACCGGGCCACCGTCTGCATCTCCGCTCGGGTGCTGTCGGCCCGCTCCTCGATAATCAGAATTGCGCTCCGCGGGACGCGCAGCGCCTCCAGGATGGTTATGCCGCTCTCCTGGCTCTCGGGGAACCGGATGCCCAGCCGTAACAGGTCGTCCAATCCTCGAGGCTTCAGCTCTTTGGTCAGGAGGATCTTGGCGGCATACCCCTCATGGTAGATTCGCGCCCCCTCCGGAACCCGGAGCTGAGTTTCGCCGGATAATACCAGGACCAGGTCTGCCTTGGCCAGCGGCTGCTCCGTGACCAGGTACCGGCCCACCATGGTGAGCAGGTACGGGCTCCCCAAATAGAGACCGACGCCCAGGACGAGCGTCATCACGAGAAGACGTCCGAGCCGCCAGATCAGCCGCAACATCCCTCCTGACTCGACGGTGCGAGCCCCCACCCAGGGCATCTCATCCGAATCGCCTATTCCTCCTTCGCGAGCGGGAGGGCCTGCAGGTGATGCTGGAGGTCCAGAGCCCAGGCGCACGTGGCGGCCGCCTGCTCCAGGAAAGCTCCCAGATGCGACACCGTGGCCCGCAGGAGCGCCAGTAGGACCTTCACGGCCAGCGTCGGTTGATCCGCCATCAGCACCTGGAACTCGCGCCGCCCGATCTCGAACACGCGGCTTCTCCCGGCGCTCCGAACCGATACGGGCGACGGGTCGTCGTTGAAGAAGGTGAGAAACCCCCCGACGTCGCCGGGCAGGAGAGTCAGCACGACGTTGGCGCGCTCTCCCCGGACCCGCTTCACATACTGGAGCTTTCCCTGGAGCACCACATACAGAATCCGGCGCTGCTTGCGCGTTCCCTCGGTCGCCAGGAATTCACCGTCGTCATAGCTGGACAAGCTGCCGAGCCTGGCCAATCGGCGCAGCTCCGGAGGGGCGAATTCCCGGAAGAAGCCCAGCCCTCGCAGCAGGTCCGGGTCCCGGGCGGGGGCCACGACGCGACGGGGGCTCATGAGGTGATGGTCATCAGGATCAGCCCGACCCAGACGACAAAGCTTGCCACGGCCCAGCGGAGGCAGTGGTTGATCCGATCGAACGTGCTTCGTTCGATGGCCAAGGCAGCGTAGAGTTCGTAGGCCATCTCCTGGAGCACAGCCTCATCGCTCAACGACGAAGGTGGATGAGATAATCCTCAACCGGATACCGCAGCACGTCGTGGCACCAGTAGAGTCGCCGGTGGTTCGGATTGTTCACAGGGGACCCCAGGCGCGGGGCGATCGTCTGGAGGCCGTAGAATAGGGACAGGATCATCGTCGCCAGGAACAGCAGGAAAAGCAGAATGAACAGAGCGCGAAATCCCCCGGCCTGTATCCGTCCGCCCAGGATAACCAGAATGCGATCACCTCGAATGCCGAAGATAGAGAAGATAGAGAGGGTGATGCCGAAGAACAGGAACACGAAGCTGGCCTTCTCGTCCGAGAATCGAATCATCCGCTGGGCGGTGTTGTATGCCGACATCGCGAAGCTGAGGCGGAGCGGCAGACTTTCGGTGGAGCCTTTTGTCGCCCCGACTGACCCGCATCCCTCCGGACTCTCAACCTTCCCTATCGCTGGCATTGGCTCATTTCCTGCAAAA
Organism: Methylomirabilales bacterium (SeqCode); assembly: GCA_044451055.1. GTDB lineage: Bacteria > Methylomirabilota > Methylomirabilia > Methylomirabilales > 2-02-FULL-66-22 > 2-02-FULL-66-22. Next base: position 3,206 of record JBIOJT010000042.1, on the reverse strand, counting down.
TCAATTCGTCACTTGCCGAAAATCGGTCACTTCCATCCAACCACAAGGGGGAGAAACCCATGAAAACGCGTGAGTACCTGGCAATTAAGCGGCGGATCGACGACTTCGAACTGTCCGAACAACTGGCCCGGACGAAACTCATGCAGGGGGCCAAGGCTGGAGATGTCACGGCTCTCTCCCTGCTACGCGAGCGGTACGGTCTTCGCCTCCCCCTAGTCGAGGATTCGATCAAGGTCCCTCTCCCGTGGAGGCGGACCAACGGGAACTGATGCTCGGCCTGACTCCTACTCCACTCTACAGGAGACACGGTATGTATAGCACAGTCATGGTAATCATCCTGCTCTTCCCGTGGTCGCTCCTCGGGATCATGCTGGTCGGGACCCTCGGCCGGAGGCTGCGCAGAGTGCCTGTCCGCTCCCGCTGAGGCTTCGTTGTGCCGGCTCGCTGGGAAACCGCTGGCCGGGTACCCGCTGGCGGATGGCGAAGCCGGCGAGAGCGTCAACGGACTCGCTTCAGACATCGACCTGATCGGCGTCACCAGATTCACGTTTGGGATCTCTGCCCACTCCCCTCACGGAATCGTCAGCCGCCTTCTACTCTCTCGGTCGACTTCGCCATGCGTCATTCGACAGTCGATTTTCGATTTCAGTCCTTGATCGCCGCCACCAGCCGGGTCGAGGCCAGCCGGTGAAAGCCGGGCAGCCGGCCAGCCACCGCATCCACTCGCTGCAGCACGGCCGAGGCCAGCCGCCAGCCTGCTCCCACCGCGTGCGGAAGGCCGAAGAGAATGGCCTCGGGCAACAGACAGTGGAAGATGTTCACGCCCCGTATCCGGATCACGCGCAGGCCGACCTCCCGCAGGATGCCGGCGAGTTCCGGGCCCGTGAACGTCTTGCAGGGGATGTCCCGCCAGACGCGGAGGTGGCCCACGCCTCGGGCCGCCCGGGCCCGAGCCCGCTCCCCCGAGTCATGCAGGAGCATATCCAGTTCCCACTTGCCATCCACCTCGAAGGCCATGACCCCCCCGCGTGCGAGGACGCGCGCACCCTCCGCGAACACCTGGCGGTACGCATCGTGGACGTGCGAGATCACATCCCCGTAGGAGAAGATGGCATCCACCGATCCATCCTCGGCGGGAAGCGCCACGATGCTCTGCTGCAGGAACTTCACGTTACGAATCCCCGCCCGGGCGCAGCGGGCCTCGGCCTGGCGAAGTGACTCGGCCGAGAGGTCAATGGCCCACACCTCCTCCGCGCGAGGCGCCAGCAGGACGGTCTGCCTCCCGGTGCCGCACCCCAGGTCCAGGGCCCGCCGCAATCGGCGGCCGGTGGAGAGCCGGGCGATCTCGGCCTCGTACGGGGGATCGCAGGCCAAGAAATAGAGCGTCCGGTCGTAACTGCTGCCGACCTCGTCGTAGAACTCGGCCACGCGCTGTTCGTCCATCAGCCCCTTCTCCCCACCACGGCCATCTGCCGCGCGGCCATGGCCCCGTCGGGGCGCCCCCCAGCGCCGCCCCGCATGATGCGGGGCGCGCCCTCAGGTCTTCTCTTCGGCGGTGAGATGCGACTCCACCAGCGCCTCGACTTCCTCCTTGTGCTTCAGGAGCGCTGTGTAGATCCGCCGCGTGAAATATTCGCGCCAGCCCTCCGGCGGCTCCGGCAGGGGGCCGCGCAACCGCCCCGTCTCGCCCAAGACCCGCAGACACTCCTGTCGGAACCCGGCGATGATCCGCTCCACCTCCGCCTGAATCTCCGGCCTCACCACGGTTCACCCGCCATCGAGGACACCGGTCACGGGCGCTGGCACAATCCGGGGAAGCGCACCTTTCGCTCGAAGCAGCGGAGGCAGAGGCCCATGTCCTCTGCCAGCGAGTGACGCAGGCACGCGTAGGCGTTGCCGCAACTCGCGCACGTGCACGCCACCGCCGCCGCATTGCGCCGCGGCACCCACCTGGGGCGCCCCCTCCGCCTCATGTCCCCGCGCCAAGGCGCGCCCGCGCCTCCCGGAAGGCTACCGCCGTCGCCTTGAGGTCCGTGAGGAGCCGCCGCAGGATGGGAACCAGCTCCGGCTCGTCCAGCAGCTCCCCGTGGCTGACCTTGTGCAGGGTCAGGTGAATCTCCTGACGCATGGCTTCCAGAACGTCCGGATAGGCGAGGTCCCGCAGGCGCCGGTCCTCATCGAATCGGTACAGGATATCACGCCCCGTCGCCAGGACGTGCACGCCTTCCGGCGACTCCGGCGCGATTGGCCGGGGGGCCTCTCCCGCGGCCCGCTCGACGAGGGACAGGACGCGCCCGTCTGGTGCGAGGGCCGCCTCGTAGCGGAAGCTCCCTTCGCCCACCACGCCTCCCGCCGCGCGTCAGGTCCGGTCCGAGAGCAGGACGCCGTGATGGGCCAGGTTGTGGGCCGGCAGATCGTGGACGATGATGTGCACCGCCTCCGGCTTCGCGCCGGTGGTCCGCGCGATGGCCTCGGTGACGGCCTTCACCATCTCTCGCTTCTGCTCCACGCTCCGGCCTTCGCGGAGGACGATCGTGACGTATGGCATTCCACTCTCCTGTGCAGGGCACGCCGCGCCCCGGCTCCGCCCAGGGGCTGAACGGAACCGCCGGCGGGCGGCCTCAGTCCGAGCAGTCACCCCGGGGATAAAGGAACCCGCAGTTCGGACAAGGCCCCTTGCATCCCAGGGGTCGTTCGGGCACCGGGTACCCGCAGCGGACGCAGGACGCCTCCCCGGCAGCTGCGGCGAAAGCCTGTCGGGTCGTCTGGCGACCCGCGTCCTCGTCTCGCTCAGCGGGAGGCATCGGAAAAGGCCCCCAGGAATCCCAGCAGGTCGGCCATCTCCCCCTCGCGGAAGATCGGATACGGGATGCGGCTCTGCTCGATCCGGTCCAGCATGGCCGGCGCGTGATTCCACAGAGCGGTGGCCAGGGGAACCGGGTCCCTGAACCAGCGGAACTGCGTCAGGTCGGGGGCGGCGCGCGCGCCCTCGCCGGCCAACTCGTGGCACTTGAGGCAGCCCTTTTGGATCACTAGGGCGCGCCCGCGGTCCGGGTTGGGGGCGCGCTCCAGGCCAGGCTGCATCCCGAGGAATGCCAGAAGGTCCGTCATCTCTTCGACGCGGACCTCGGGCCAGGCGACGCCCCGTGCCAGGAAGTGTTGCCGCATCCCGGGAATGTGGTTCCACAGGCGGCGCAAAACCTCGG
>JBIOJT010000041.1:0-19721 GCA_044451055.1 Methylomirabilales bacterium (SeqCode) | reverse complement strand
GTGGCGGGTGGGATCTTCCGCCGGGCGGTGGCGTCTGGCTGTATCCCAAGCAACCCCATAGAAGCCATTGGTGGGCGGCTCGGTCGGCAGGATAGAGAGGTACGTCAAGCCGAATGGTTGACCGAGCCGGAACTTGCCAAGGTCCTGGCGAATGCACAGGAACGGGAACCCGGATCCTATGCTGTCATCCTCACCTTGGCGAGTACGGGAATTCGAATTGGAGAGGCCCTTGCGCTGTAAGTCGGTGATGTGGACCCTGAACGGGAAAAGCTCTATATCCGCCGAAGCGTGCGAAAACTGCGGCTTGGAAGTCCGAAAAGTGGGAAGCCCAGAACGGTAGACGTGCCCCCGGCCACCATTGCGGTACTGTGCGGGTGGCTCGATACGATCCGGGCCGAAGCAGCAGTGCGAGGGAAGGAAGCCTTGTGGGTCTTCCCGAGCCTGACAGGGAACCTGCTGGACTCCAGTACGGTTCGATCGGCCCTGCGGCGGGTTATCCTGGCGGCAGGAATTACCCGGCACCTGCGGATTCACGACTTGAGACACACCTACGCCAGTCTTGCCATTCAGCGGGGTGTACCCTTGGTCATTGTCAGCCGGCAGCTTGGACATGGCAGTGTCGCGATCACGGATGCCGTCTATGGACACCTGGCACCCGAAGCGACCCGGACGGCTGCTATGGCCTGGGAGGCCATTCTCACCACGCCCGGACGCAACCTGGGCGCAACTCAGACGGCGAATCCTACCTAAGTCCGCGTCATTCCACTGCCCCTGTCAATTCGAAATTCGGTCAATGCTACTCGGCCGAGTGCGCTTTCCGCGTCGGGATCTCGCCGGCGCGCCCCGCACTATGTCCCCGCCACGGCTCCCGTCACCAAACCGCTCAGCAGGTGGCGCCGGAAGCAATAGTAGAGGATCACGGGCGGGATGGAGTACAGCACCGACTCGGCCATCAGAAGGTTCCACGGCGGGCTATCCGTGGCCAGGAAGTTGCCCATGGCCACCGGGATCGTGATATGGGTCTCGCCCGACAGGAACAGCACTGCGTAGAGATACTCATTCCACGAGTAAAGGAAGGCATATGTCGCAATGGCGAACAGCGGTGGCATGATGAGCGGGAGGTAGATCCGGAAAAATAGGGCCAGCGGCCCCGCCCCATCTATGGCCGCCGCTTCATCAATGTCGGGCGGTACGGTCCTGCCGTAGTCCCAGAGGATGCAGACGGCATAGGGCGAGGCGAAGGTGATCATAGCCAGAACGACCGGGAGCTTGGTCCCCAGGGGGTCGTAGTCCGCCATGAGCTTGAAGAACGGGATCGACAGAAACGAAGAGGGGATGATGTAGGTGAACAGTGTCATGCTGGAGATGATGCGACTGCCGCGGAACCGAATCCGGGCCAGGGCGAAGCTGCCCAAGGTGCCAACGACGACGACAGCCACCGTGGTCATGAGGGCGATGCTCACGCTGTTGTACGGCTGGATCCAAAACGTACTGACCAGGTAATTGCTCTGCCTGATCGTGTTGGCATAGTTCGTAATAGCCGGATGGGCCACGTACAGGCTGGGCTTGAAGAGGTCCTCCTCCGGGACCAAAGAGAGGGTCAACATGTAGTACGCGGGGAAGAGCGTCCACACCAGGACGATGGCGTAGACAATGAAGAAGGCCGTCTATTGCCAGCCACGGAGGCGCATGGGAGACGCTCCTACTTGACCCAGCGGATCAGGATGAAGATGAAGAGCAACGTGATCGGCAGCGCCGTCACGAACGTCGCCACCCCCCAGTTAAGCCTGCCCATCTGGAATGTGTATCAAATTGTTGTCGGCGTCCGTCCAGGTCAGGGTGTCGGGCGGGGCGTAGCCTTCCTTGTAGATGCTGGTGAAGAAGGCCAACACCTTGGTGATGGCCTCGCGGTTCTTGGGCTCGTTCACCACCAGCTTCCCCTCGGGCGTCACCACCTCGCCATGGAAGGCCAGGAGATACTGCTCGAAGTCGTAGATGGTGTCCGTAGATCGGCTGGACGAAGTCATGCCGATCCCGTAGACCTTCCCGTACTTGGCCGGGTCCTTCTTCCGCAGGTTGTCCTGCACCTTCTTCCAGAAGGCCCAGTGCTCGTTCCAGGTCATGGGGATCTTCTTGGGATCGGGGTTGAGGCCGGCCTCCTGGACGAGGTCCTTCCAGTAGTGGCTTCCCAGGGCTTGAGCCTCGATGGGGATGGCGTAGTAGGCCCACTTGTTCTCCGCCTTGTTGAAGAGCCACCCGGTTTTCATGTGCGCGTCGAGGTAGCGGGGCTTCAGTTCGGCGATGACGTCGGAGACGTCGGCGAGCTTCCCGTCCCAGGCGAACTTGGGGGAGATGTGGAAGTCGTTGAAGAAGCAGAAGGCCACGTCCGGCACCCGGCGGGCGATCAGAGCGCTGATGATCTTCGGGCCCAGATCGTCCTGGATGGTGAAGGTGATCTCCGGGTCCACGTTTTTCTCGCGGGCGAACTCCGCCGCGATCTTCTGCATCCCCTCGTCTTCTTCCTTGTAGTAGCCCTTGTTCCACCACACGACCAGCTTTGGCTTCTCCCCGGCGCCCGCCACCCCCATCAGGCCGGGCCCGATGAGGGCCAGCCCGAGGCACAGGGCAGCGATCCAGGGGGCGCGCCAGAGCCACAGACCACGTGTAGCCATCGCTTCTCCTCCTTTCGAAATGCGGGTTCTTCCGCGGATGAAGAGTGCCCGCGCTCCTCGAGGATTCAGGGGGTGGCCAGAGACGGAGCCCTTTGCGGCCCTGGCGGCCGCGGAAGTACCGCGCATAACTAATACCAACCGCCTGTCCCTTGTCCAGGGCAAAGGGGGAATAGCCGGACGGTGAACCTCCTTGACCTGCCCCGGCCCAGCCTGCTAAGTTCCCGTGTCCCGCCTCAATGGACGCGGCCCTCCCACAGGGGGCGGCGTCTGGGTCGCGGAAGGATCAGGAGGTTCCCATGGAGTCGCTCGGCATCAACCCCAGCCGGCACGGGCTTGACCGGCACGGGATCCACAACGTCAACCAGGTCTTCTGGAATCTTGGCACGGCCGCCCTGGTCGAGCATGCCATCCGCCGGGGGGAAGGGCTCCTGGCGGCAGGGGGGGCGCTCGCGGTCCGGACGGGGCAGTACACCGGTCGCTCTCCCGACGACAAGTTTGTCGTGCGGGAGCCCTCAACCCAGGATCAGATCTGGTGGGGGCCGGTGAATCGGCCTTTCGACCCGGCCCGCTTCGACGCGCTTTATGGGCGACTCCTGGCCTACCTGCAAGGTGGCGACCTGTACGTCCAGGACTGCTTCGCCGGCGCCGATCCCGCTCACCAGATTCCCATTCGGGTGATAACCGAGTACGCGTGGCACAACCACTTCGCACGCCAACTCTTCGTGCGGGCCGACTGGAACAAGACACAGGAACACGTGCCCCACTTCACCATCATCGACGTCCCGAAGTTCCACGCCTACCCTGAGCTGGATGGAACGCGGTCCGAAGCCTTCGTCGTCGTCCACTTCGACCGGGGCCTGGCGATCATCGGTGGGACCAGTTACGCCGGCGAGATGAAGAAGTCGGTCTTCACCATCCTCAACCACGTATTGCCGCTCCGCCAACCTCGGTCACCGGGGGGACGCAGCCCTGTTCTTCGGCCTCTCGGGGACAGGGAAGACCACGCTTTCGGCCGATCCGGAGCGCCGCTTGATCGGGGATGATGAGCACGGCTGGAGTGACAGCGGGGTTTTCAACTTCGAAGGGGGCTGCTACGCCAAGTGCATTCGCCTGTCCCGCGAGGACGAGCCGCAGATCTGGAACGCGATCCACTTCGGGACCGTCCTGGAAAACGTGACCATCGACCCGGAGACGCGCCTCCTGGATTTTCGCGACGACTCTCTGACCGAGAACACCTGGGCCGCCTACCCGGTGATGTTCATCCCGAACGCCGTCATCCCGGGAGTCGCGGGTCACCCCAGCCACATCTTCTTCCTGACCTGCGATGCCTTCGGGGTCCTGCCGCCCATCGCGCGCCTCTCGACGGAGCAGGCCATGTACCATTTCCTCTCCGGCTACACCGCCAAGGTGGCGGGGACCGAACGGGGGATGGGCCCGGAGCCCAAGGCGACTTTCAGTACCTGCTTCGGCGCGCCATTTCTAGTGCTGCACCCGAGGGTGTATGCGGACATGTTGGGGGAGAGGATTGCCCGCCATCGGGCCCAATGCTGGCTGGTGAACACTGGCTGGAGTGGAGGACCCTACGGCACTGGACAACGGATCCGCCTGGTGCATACACGGGCGATGCTTCGCGCGGCCCTGGACGGTCACCTCGCCGACGCCCCCTCCCGCCTTGATCCGGTGTTCGGCCTTCATGTCCCGACCGCGTGCCCTGACGTCCCGGCCGAGATCCTGCTGCCCCGCGCCACCTGGCCCGATCCGGCCGCGTACGACGCGCGGGCGGGGGAGCTGGCCAGGCTGTTTCAGAAAAACTTCGAGCAATTCGCTGACGTTCCCCGGTCGATCAGGGACGCGGGGCCTCGGCCGCATTGAAGGGCCTGTGCCCCGCCCCTATAGGATTTCTGGAAACTGCTCCTCGCATGGATCGGCAGCGCTAGAGCGTTGAGAGGCCCATCAGTGACGCACTGCGTTAACACTCTGCGCAAAGTGGGCCGCTCGCCGCGCGGGCTCCGACCGCTTCCTCCTGGCCCTCGACGTGAAGACCTGTTCGGCTGGATTCTTCGCGGGGCTGGCGAGGGAACGAGCCGGGGCTTCAGCAGCGGGCGGGCGCGTCCCGCATCGTGTCGGAATCTTGGTGCCGGGAAATTTCACGTCGAAAGTGGCCGGCGCGTGGGTGAACCCGCCGGTCATCCATCTCCCGCCTTCCCTCGGAGGATCTCCAGCATCCGGCGGTATCCTGTGGGTCGGACCCGGACGGCAATGACTGCCGGCAGGTTTGTGCCCATGGCATCCGTGAGGGCCGACCGCAGGCTCTCGTCGTCCTCGACCTCGGTGCCGAGCGCCCCAAGACTCTCCGCGAGTTTTGGGATCTCCATCATCCCAAGCGAGACGCCCTCGGGCGCATACCGCTTTTGCTCTTGCTGGATCCGGCTGAGGCACAAAGAAGCGTCGGCGAATACGACCACAACCAAGGGAATCCGCCGCCAGGCGGCGGTGGCTAAATCGGCCAGGCTCCGGAGAAATCCGCCATCTCCCAAGAAAGCCAGCACGGGTCGGTCCGGGAGGGTGAGCTTGGCTGCGATCGCCGCCGAAAGGGCGTGCCCTGAGGCGGTGAGACTGCCGGAGCACAGAAACCCCTTCGGCTCATAGCTATCCCAGAATGCTGTCACCGCCAGGGCGTGGGCGCCGGAGTCCACGGCAGCCACCGCCTGTCGCGGGAAGACGCTCCGTGCAATCTCCACCACCCGATGCGGCGGGACCCCCTTTTGTCCCCGACCGGCACTGGCCTCGGCCAGCAACGCGCGGGCGCGGGCCTTGTACTTTCCGCCCTGTCCTGCCCACGCCGCCAGATCCCAGCCGCCTCCTGGAGGAAGGGCCTCTCGCAGCGCGCCCAGGGCGCTGGAAAGGTCGGCGATGACTTCCGAGGACGCCTCATACGGCCGTGGGGTGGTGGGGTGCTCCGCCAGCACCACGACGGGCAGGCTGCCCCTCCAGGGTCGCCACATAACCTCGACCGAATCGACCCCCACCGCTAGAATACCATCCGCCTTCGAAAGGAGTTCCCGTTCGAGACGGCCGCCCGCGAAGACCCCTGCGGCGAGCGGGTGATCTTCCGGAATCACCCCCTTGGCACGATGGGTGGTTAGGACCGGCGAGCCCAGGTGCTCCACCAGATCTTGCAGGGCGTGCGCCGGCCCCGTTTCCCGACAACCCAAGCCGGCAAGGACGACCACCCGCCTTCGGGGTGTGAGCAGTCGGGCTGCCGTCCGAACCGCGCTCGGCGAGGGCCCGGGCAGTCGATCCTCGCCAGGGCGGTGACCGGACCGGCGAGCCGGTCTGGTCGCTTCGTCTGCAGGGATGTCCAGATGGACGGGGCCCCGCGGGACCGCCACGGCCTTAGCCCAGGCCCAGTGGAGCAATCGTTCGGCCCGCGAGGCCGTGACGGTCGCCGTGTCCTTCACCACCGTCTCAAGGAGCCGGGAATGATCCAGCCCCTCGTGCGGTGCGAGACGCAACGTCCTGCGGGAGGGGCGACCGGAGAGCAAGAGGAGAGGCGCTCTGTCCAGGTAGGCATGCGCTACCCCGGCAGTCGCGCTGGCGAGTCCCGGCCCCAAGCCGACGAGGCAGGTTCCGGGGCGGCACAACAGGTCGCCTTCCGTGGCGGCCATGATGGCGGCGCTGGCCTCGTGGTGGGTGAGGAGGAACTCGATCTCCCGCTGCCGGCAGGCTTCGATGACATCCAGGGTGCTGTCGCCCCCCGGGACGCCGTAGATCCGGCGCACGCCAAGGCCGGATAGGAACCCCCCAATCGTTTCTGCAGTTGTTGCCATGAACCCTCCAGGAGACTCTCAGGTGCTCGGGCGGGAGCGAAGGTTCAGGCCGCCTTGGCGCAGATCTCGCCGAAGAGCCGGGCCTGCACCAGCATCAGGTAGAACCAGACGAATGGCGACACCAGGGGACCGAGATACGGGATCTGGGCGATCAGGAGGCCCAGGATGTGCGTTCCCACGGTCAGCAGGTACGTCGCCACGTACTCCGCCAGAACGGCGTTGATTCCCTCCCACAGGAGTCCAGGGTGAAACGCGGCCTCGATCCGTCGCTGCACGAGGTAGCGGGCGAGAGCCATGGGCAGAAAGAACAGCATGAAAAGCCCGGCCAGCACCGCGAGGACGATCAGGACCATCCCCAGAAAAAGCAGAATCCCACCTTTGACCAGGAGGCCCAGACCCAGCAGGAGCACCAACAGTGGCACCACCCCGTACGCCAGGCCCACGGCGAACGCGACCAGCCCGCCGCGCAGGAGCGCGGGCCAATTTTCCCACTCGGGGGGCGCCCCCACCTCCCAGAGCAGCGTCCCCCGGTAGACCTCAAGGATGTAACCGAGCGCAGGAAAGTTCAAGGCCACCACGAGCGGCGCGATCCCGAAGGCCGCCTCCTCGGATGCCAGGTAGGCCAGCCCCACGAACATCAACTCCAGGAGGACGCCGGTGGCGCCGCCCAACAAAAGCTTTCGCTGCCAGTCCACCCCTTGTAGGGGAAAATGGGCCGAGGTCTTGATCCGAAGCTGCATGCTTTAACGTGGCTCCGCGATGAGCTCCACGAGGCGCGTGAGATCCTCGTCGGAGAAGAAGCTGATTTCCAGGGTGCCTCCTTTGCCATTGCGCACGATCCGGACCTTGGTTCCTAGCGCCACCCGAAGCTGGTCTTCCAGGGCCTGCAGGTTGGGGTCGCTGGCTCGGGGGCGCCCGCCGGGGCCGGGCGTGCCCCGGCGCAGGCGGCGCACCAGGGCCTCCGTGGCCCGGACGGTGAGCCCTCGCTTAACGATGAGGTCCCTGGTCTTGAGCTGATCCGCCGCCTTGTCCAGGCCGAGCAGGGCACGGGCGTGCCCTTCCGACAGTATCCCGGCCGCAAGATCCTCTCGGAGTCGCCGGGGCAGGCGCAGGAGGCGGAGGGCGTTGGCCACCGAGGAGCGGTCCCGGCCTAGCCGCCCAGCGACCTCTTCCTGGGTCAGGCCGAACTCTTCGACGAGGCGCCGGTAGGCCTCGGCCGCCTCCACTGGGTTCAGGTCTTCCCGCTGGAGATTCTCCACCAGGGCCATTTCTAGGGCCTGGGCATTGCTCGCCTCCTTGATAATCGCGGGGATCCGCGTGAGCCCGGCCAGCCGCGCCGCCCGGATCCGTCGCTCACCGGCTATGATCTGATATCCGTGGGCGGCGCGGCGGACCACGACCGGGGTCAGGACCCCGTGCGTCCGGATGGTGGCCGCCAGTTCTTCCAGGGCTGCCGGCTCGAAGTGCCGGCGGGGCTGGAGCGGACTACTCTCCAGTTCTGCCAGCGGAATCTCCAGGGCAGCCGCCCCGGCCCCTTCGGCGCCGGGGATCAAAGCCGAGAGCCCCCTACCGAGCCCGCGCTTTTGAACCATCGATCACCTCTCGCGCCAACTGCAAATAGCCCTCGGCGCCGGGACAGCGGATGTCGTACAGAATCACCGGAAGGCCATGGCTGGGCGCCTCGCTCAACCGGATGTTCCGGGGAATCACCGTTTGAAAGACCCGATCCGGGAAGTGCTGTCGAACCTCCTGGGCCACCTGCCCGGCCAAGTTCACCCGGCCATCATACATGGTGAGCAGGATCCCCTCTATTTCCAGGCGGGGGTTCAGATTCTGGCGGCACAGTCGAATCGTGTCCAAGGTCTGGCCCAGCCCTTCCAGCGCGTAATACTCGCATTGCAGGGGAATGACCACCGAGTCCGCTGCCACCAGCGCGTTCAGCGTCAGAAACCCGAGTGAGGGGGGGCAATCGATCAGGATGTAATCGTAGCGGGGGGCAATGGGCTCCAACGCCCGCCTCAGCCGGTGCTCCCGATGAGGAAGGTCCACCAGTTCCACCTCGGCGCCGATCAGGTCCCGCCGGGCCGGGATCACCTGCAGGGCGGGCAGGGCCGTGGGCAACGCCGCCTCAGCGGCCCGGGCCGTGCCCAACAGCAGGTGGTAGGTGTGGATTTTGACGGCGGCCGCCTCAACCCCCACACCCGTGGTGGCGTTTCCCTGCGGATCCGCGTCCACCAGGAGGGTGAGCCGCTCGGCGGCAGCCAGGCAGGCGGCGAGGTTTACGGCCGTGGTGGTCTTGCCCACTCCGCCCTTCTGGTTGGCGATCGCCATGATCTTCGCCACGTCCGCCATCTCCCCTGATCACCCGACAGCGCACCATAGCATACCCGGACGGCACCGGCCAAGGGGGGATCGCGTGTTTCACGTGAAACGTGGCGGGGGGCCCGTCACCCGGCTCGCCGCACCGCCAATACCCGGCGGCCCGGGCGCCCGAGGGAGGCGGCAGAGACCAACTCCTGGACCACCTCGAAGCCCAGGCCCATCAGCCGTTCCAGGGCTCCCGGGGCAAGCGACCCGGGGCCGATCTGGACCAGAAAGAGGCCCCCGGGCCGCAGGAATGGTCGCACCAGGCGCCCTTGGTCGGGCGGCGGAGCCACAGCGCGCGCCAGGGCCAGGTCGTAGGCGCCCGCCTCCTCTGGATCGGCGGCCAGTTCCTCGGCCCGACGCTGGACGACCCGAACCCCCGCCATCCCGAGCTGCCGCACCATGTGCTGGAGGAACGTGGCTTTCTTGCGGGAGGCTTCCACCAGGGTGAACGAGAGGTCGGGCCGCGCAAGCTTCAGGGGGAGTCCCGGAAAGCCGGCGCCGGACCCGACATCCACGGCACGCTTGGCTTCAGACGGAATGAGGGGCAAACAGGTGAGCGATTCGAGAAAGCCCGTCCGGACGATGTCCTCCGGCTCCCGAAGGGCCGTGAGATTGATCCGAGCCGACCAGCGGGTGACCTCTTCGCGGTATGTGGCGAAAGCCGCCACCTGTCTCGCCGTGAGGTGCAGGCCCAGGGCTCGCGCACCCGCGACGAGCAGGTCATCGAGCCTGGACTGGTGTCTGCGGGCCGTTTTCATGCGGCGGAGTCTGCCGGGTCAGCACCCCGCCTACGCCGCCTTCCCTTCGGCGGCGGCCGGGCGCGCCGGCGACCGCGTGATCAGCCATTGCTGGCCGATCTGCAGGACGTTGTTGACCAGCCAGTAGAGAACCAGCCCCGAGGGGAAGCTCCAGAACATGAAGGTGAACAGGATTGGCATCATCCAGAGCATCATCTGCGCCTGGCGGGGATCCCCGGCTGGCGGCGACATCTTCTGCTGCGCCCACATACTCACGCCCATGAGCAAGCCGAGGACGTTGCCCACGTTTCGCGTGGCCCCGTACAGATCCACGGTGAATAGCGAGTCTGGCTGGGTGAGATCATGGATCCACAGGAAGTGCGCCTGCCACATCTCGACGGAGTTGGACAGCGCATTGTACAGAGCAATGAAGATGGGGATCTGCACCAGCATGGGCAGGCAGCCGCCCATGGGGTTCACCCCGTACTTCCTGTAGAGGGCCATCGTCTCTTCTTGCTTCTTCTGAGGGTTGTTCTTGTAGCGCTCCTGGATTGCCTGCACCTTGGGCTGGATTTCCTGCATGGCCCTCATGGACTTCAGGCTCTTGACGGTGAGGGGATGAAAGGCGATCTTCTGGAGCACGGTCACCAGGATAATCGCGATCCCGTAATTACCTGCAAATCGGTACAAGAACCTCAACAGCCAAAGGGCGGCGGTAACGAGGTAAATCCTGTCGAAAATGCCTAGGTCCACAAGTTGGTCCAGGTTGTGTCCCACCCCCTTGAGTACATCGAGGTCCTTGGGTCCGGCAAACACCAAGGCGCTGGCGCTCGTCTGCCCGCCAGGGGACAGGATCTGCTTGGCGGTCGCCAGGCCGACGATGGGCTGGTCCTCGGCTGCCTTCTTCACGAAGGCCTGAAGACCTTTGTCCTGGGGGATGAGGGCTGCCGCGAAGTACGTGTCCTGGAGGGCTGCCCAGGAGAGGCTGCCCGTGACCACTTTTTCCCCGTTTACCTTCGAGAGATCCTCGTGCACTCGACTCCCGTCAAGCCAGAGTGTGGGCGCCTGCAGCGTGCTGTGCTTCTTGTCTGGGCTGTTCCGCAGACCCGGCCCCCAGGCGAGCCGCGGCTCCACCGGCACATCCGCACTCGAGAGGTTCCGGACCGTGAGGTCCACGTCCACCTGGTAGCGGTCTGCGTGGAAGGTCAGCTTTTTCTTAAGCTCGATGCCGGCAGGGGAGATTTCAGTGAACGTCACGGTGCCGGTTTCGTCGCGCCCGGACAGGTCCAGCCGCTCGCGATCTACTTCATAGACCGCCTGGGCCTGTTCCCCGTCCGCCCAGGCCGACAGGGGTCCGGGGGATGTCCCCGAATCCTTCATGGCCACAAGATCAACGGGGGCGCCGTTATCCACACGATACTTCTTCAGTTGCCAACTCGTGACGCGTGCCCCTGCCGTCGAGAGCGTCACCTGCATGAGCGGCGATTCGACGACCACCTCGCGTGCCCGCGGCGTAGCTTGCGTCGTGGGAATGTACCCCTTCGGCTTGGGCAAGGCCTTTGCTGGGGTGACAGCCGGTGCGGCGGCGGGCGGAGGCGTGGCCGATGGGGCAGGCATCGTCGCCGTGGGTGGAGCGGGCTCCTGCGTCGGGGACTCGAAGCGCGAGAGGTACCACTGGTACCCCACCAGAATCACGATGACCAGCACCGTGGCTAGGATTGCGTTTCTTTCCATTCGTACTCCAGAGGGTTGCTTGAAACCTTACGGGACCGGGTCGAAGCCGCCCGGATGATAGGGATGGCAACGCAACAGGCGCCAAACCGTCCACCCCAAGCCTCGGATAAGGCCGTGGCGCTCGAGGGCCCCTAAGGCGTACTCCGAGCAGCTGGGATAAAAACGGCAGGCCATCGGGAGGGCTGGTCGCACCCAGAGCTGATACCCTCGTATGAGGGCTGTAATGGCGCCGCAGGTTCTACCCATGGGCCGCTTGATCCGCCTGGCACCGCGTCAGCGTGTTCGAGAGACGACTCATGAGTTCTCTCAGTCTGACGCGCACCTGCCTGCGCGGATGATCGTCCACATCGCTCCTCGCGAGGAGCAACAGGTCTATCCCTGCCGCCGGGCCGACCCTCTCTGCGAAGACCTCTCGCGCGATGCGGCGAATGCGGCTGCGGGTGGTGGCCTTGCCTGCGGCCTTCCCCAGCGCTACGATCAGTCTCCCCCTGCCATCCGACGCCGTATTCCCGCATGCGGTCCACGGGCCTGCGCTCACGCGGACGCCGCGTCGGCGCAGACGTCCGACCGGTGTGTCGGTGAGCCGCCTGCCCGCCATTTCGTCGGCCTACACCGTGAGCCGGTGTCGGCCTTTGGCGCGACGTCGCTTCAGAACCTTCCGGCCATCCGCCGTGCTCATCCTTTTCAGGAAGCCATGGCTGCCCTTGCGCTTGCTCCGGTTGGGCTGATATGTCCGTTTCATGAAACCTCCGTGAATAGGGTGAAGGGTGGCATAATATGGCGCGTGCCTTTGGTCTGTCAAGTCTTGCGAGCGATTCGGGTCTCTCACCCCTGGCAATTCTCGGACGACAACTGGTTGCCTGGCATCGTGAGCCATCCGCTGATAAGGGTCGCTCCTTTCTTCCCCTGGAAGAGCACGCCTGTCTGCTCCAGGATGTCTCCTGCGTTAAATTTCGAGCTTGATGTTCTGTAACTTATTGTTTTTAAATGATTATATAACTTATCCACATCTGTGGAAAAGCCTGTGTGTAACTCCTCTTTCCTTACCGGGGCCGCTGAGCAAATCCGCAAAGTTACCCGGGAGGTTTAAAGTTCTTCGGTATCGTAAATTCTTAACCTTTCGTTGGCATTTTTCACAGCGCTTTGGTAGAATTTGTGGTTAACGGGGATGGATTGTGCTTCTTTTCCACAGCATGAAGGTGTCCACATTGCGACGAGTTCAATGCTGAAATATCGGCTCCTCCTCTCCACGGGGAACTCGCCTTGCGGAGCCCAAAGAATCCTTCTCGTTGGCGGGTTGTCCACGTATCCGTTAGCCTACGACTACTACTCCGATTCTTTATATATTCATCTTTCGGATTATTCTCGTGTGTTGACGGATTTCAATTTCTTGCGTTGTACCTTCCGCATTTCCGACAACAACGGGACGTCTGACAGAACACCAGAAAGGAAGGCACATGCATATTCGTGTAGAACGGGATGCCTTCGTGGACGCCCTGGGACCCGTACAGGGAGTGGTCGAGGCGAAGAAGACGCTTCCCATTCTCTCACATCTGTTATTGGAAGCAAGCCCTGATGGCGTCTGGATGTTCGGTACGGACCTTGATGTAGGAATTCGTAGAGGACTCGCCGCCGAAGTAGTGAAACCCGGGACGGTGGCACTGTCGGCGAAGAAGCTCTACGAGATCGCGCGAGAGTTGCCCCAGGCTCCGGTGGAGTTGCAGGCCGACGCAGACCTGCAAGTGGCCATCCGGTGCCAGCGATCGAGCTTCCGCATGAAGGGACTCCCGCGGGACGAGTTTCCATCCTTGCCGGATCTCAAGGGAGACAGCGAGATTGCTCTGGAGACGCATCTGTTCCGCGACATGCTGCGCAAGACACTGTTTGCAGTCTCCTCTGACCAGACGCGCTACGCGTTGACAGGGGTTCTCGTACAGGTCCTGGCCAGCGAGGCGCGGATGGTGGCAACGGACGGACATCGGCTGGCGCTGGTAAGCGTTGCACGCCCAGCCGGCAAGGGCGGTGGAACGCTCGAGGCGCTGGTTCCGAAGAAGGCCATGGTGGAGGCAGCGAAGATCACCCGGGAGGATGGGAGCGACGTCCGCATGTGGCTCGCGGACAACCAGTTGATCCTCCAGCAGGAGGCCAGCACCCTCGTGGCCAGGCTTATTGACGGCCAGTTTCCAAACTATGATCAGGTGATCCCTGCCCCCGGCCCGAGCAAGATCCTCATCGGGACAGAAGCTCTCCATGGGGCGTTGCGACGGACCTCGGCCATCATGGGAGAGCGCACAACGGCGACAGAATTCGAGTTTCGCTCGGGTCGCGTCCTCGTGTCGTGCGTCAACATGGATCTCGGCGAGGCACACGAAGAACTCGAGGCCTCCTACGACGGCGATGGATTCAAGGTCGGGTTCAACGCCCGGTACATTCTGGAGTTTCTTGCGGCCATCGACAGCGCGGAAGTCTCCCTGAGTATTGCCGATCCCCTGAGCCCCGCACTGTTCCGGCCTGCCGGAGACGATGCTTACGGGTGCGTAATCATGCCCATGCGGATCTAGCGCAGGGAAGAACGGGTGCAGGGCGGCACGGGAGGCGGGGCCTCTCGGGGCAGCGGAGGAACAACAGGGCCGCGTCGGCTCACGTCGGGGGACCAGCCGAACGGAACCGACACGAAGGACGAGCGCCATGGGGGCACTCCCCCATGAGACCCTCCACTCCTTGCGCCCGGGCCGGATGGGCGCCTCAGCCCGGGTGGGAGACGGAGGGTTTCTTGTGTGGCGGGGGGCCGGCGCGGTTGCGTCATGCGAGGGGATATGGCCAGGACGAACAGCAGCGACGAGAGCACCACCAGCGCCTACGGGGTTGACCAGATCAAGGTCCTGGAGGGCCTGGAGGCCGTCCGCAAGCGGCCCGCCATGTACATCGGCGGGACCGGGCCCGAGGGGCTGCACCATCTTGTCTTCGAAGTGCTCGACAACAGCGTGGACGAGGCACTGGCTGGTGCCTGCGACCGGATTGAGGTGACCGTCCACATGGACAACAGCGTGACGGTCATGGACAACGGGCGCGGCATCCCCGTGGACGTGCACGAGCAGACCGGCCGACCGGGCCTGGAAGTGGTCATGACCACCCTTCACGCTGGCGGGAAGTTCGGAGGATCGGCCTACAAGGTGTCGGGCGGCCTGCACGGCGTCGGGGTCTCGGTGGTGAACGCCCTTTCGGAGTGGCTGGAGACCGAGGTCTGGATCGGTGGCAAGAAGTACCTCCAGCGCTACGAGCGGGGGAAGCCGACGGGTGACGTGGAGGAGGTCGGCAAGGCCAGGCGGACCGGCACCCGGGTGACCTACCTCCCGGACGCCGAGATCTTCGAGGACCGCACACTCAGCTTAGACACGCTGAGCAATCGCCTGCGGGAGATGGCCTTCCTCAACAAGGGCCTGCGCATCGTGCTCTCGGATGAGCGCGTGGATCGAACTGAGGAGTTCTACTACACGGGCGGCATCAAGCAGTTCGTAGAATTGCTCAACGAGAACAAGACGACGCTGCACCCGCGGCCGATCCATATCGAGGCCGATCGGGATGGCACAATTATCGAGATCGCCCTGCAGTATAACGACGGCTACGCGGAGACGGTCTTCTCCTTTGCCAACAACATCAACACGCAGGATGGTGGGACCCACGTCATCGGCTTCCGGTCCGCCCTCACGCGGACCATCAATAACTATGCGGCCGGCCGGAACCTGCTCAAGGATCTCAAGACCAGCCTCAGCGGCGACGATGTTCGCGAGGGACTCACGGCCGTCATCAGCGTGAAGCTGTCCAACCCGCAGTTCGAGGGGCAGACCAAGGGGCGGCTGAACAATCCGGATATCAAGGGCTTGGTAGAGACCGTCGTCAACGAGAAGCTGGGCGAGCACCTGGAAGAGAACCCAGGGGTCGGCCGGCGGATCGTGGAGAAGGCGGCCGAGGCGGCCCGCGCGCGGGATGCCGCTCGCAAGGCCAAAGAGCTGGTGCGGCGCAAGGGCGCGCTGGACGGCGACGACCTGCCGGGCAAGCTGGCGGACTGCTCCGAGAAGGACCCGGCCCTCTGCGAGCTGTTCATCGTGGAGGGCGATTCGGCCGGCGGCTCGGCCAAGCAGGGGCGAGATCGCCGGTTCCAGGCGATCCTGCCCCTGCGGGGGAAGATCCTGAACACGGAGCGCGCGCGGGCCGACAAGATGCTCTCGTCGCAGGAGATCCGGGTGCTCATCTCGGCCCTGGGCTGCGGCATCGAGAGCGAGTTCGACCTCGCCAGGCTCCGCTACCACCGCATCATCATCATGACCGACGCCGACGTGGATGGCGAGCACATCCGCACGCTTCTCCTGACCTTCTTCTTCCGCCACCTGCGGGGGATCGTGGACGAGGGACACCTCTTCATCGCGCAGCCGCCCCTGTACAAGGTGAAGCGTGGCAAGGCCGAGCGCTACCTGCGGGACGACCGGGGCATGGAGGACTTCCTGCTGGAGGTGGGCGCGGAATCGCTCTCTGTGGAGGCGGCCAGCAACGGAAGCCCATGGACCGGCCAGCGACTCACCGGGGTCCTCAAGAAGGTGGGCGCGTGGCAGCACTGCCTGCGGGCGCTGGACAAGCGCGGCCGGAACTCACACGTCGTGGCCGCCCTGGCGCAGCTCGGTGGCGTGCCACGGGGCAGCCTGAAGGACGAGGCGAAGGCTCAGCGCCTGCTGGAGCGGCTGCTGGCCAGGCTGCGCGAGCAGGCTGAGCGCCTGGGTCAACCCGAGGGCAGCGCCGAGTGGGACGAGGAGCAGGAGGCGTACCGGCTCGTCGTCTCCCTGGGCCAGCCCACCCGCCCGGAGCGCGCCGGCTGTATCGTCACCCCGGCCCTCCTGACCTCGGCCGAGTTCCGCGAGCTGGAAGCCAGTGCGGCGGCCCTGAAGGCTCTGGGGAACCCGCCCTTCACGCTCCGGGCCGAGTCGGAGACCGTCCAGGCTGGCAGCTGGACCGGACTCTACGAGCAGGTCATGGCCCTGGCGAAGAAGGGCCTGACGATTCAGCGATACAAGGGCCTGGGCGAGATGAACGCGGAGCAGCTCTGGGAAACCACCATGAATCCCGACACGCGGAGGCTGTACAAGGTCCAGGTCCAGGATGCCCTGGCGGCCGAACAGATCTTCACGACGCTCATGGGTGACCAGGTGGAGCCGCGCCGCCAATTCATCGAGACCCACGCCCTGGAAGTGAGCAACCTGGACATCTAGCGGGGATCGCCCCGCGCGCGCGAGAGGAGCAGGCCGACCGTGCCCGACCAGAACGACAGCATCGCCCAGCAGCGCATCGGCGAGGTCCACCTGACCGACATCCACGAGGAGATGCGGCGGTCATACCTCGACTACGCGATGAGCGTCATCATCGGCCGGGCCCTGCCGGACGTGCGCGACGGCCTGAAGCCGGTGCACCGGCGCGTGCTGTACGCCATGCATGAGATGGGGCTCCACTTCAACCGGCCGCATCGCAAGGCGGCCCGCGTGGTGGGCGACGTCCTGGGGAAATACCACCCCCACGGGGACACGGCCGTGTACGACACCATCGTGCGGCTGGTGCAGGACTTTTCCATGCGGTATCCCCTGATCGACGGCCAGGGGAACTTCGGCTCTGTGGACGGGGACGCGCCCGCGGCCATGCGGTACACCGAGGTCCGGCTGTCCCGTGTGGCGCAGGAGATGCTGCGGGACATCGAGAAAGAGACCGTGGACTTCGTCCCCAACTACGACGAGTCCACGCAGGAGCCGGCGCTCCTCCCGACCGTCCTGCCGAACCTCCTCGTGAACGGGTCCTCGGGTATTGCCGTGGGGATGGCCACCAACATCGCCCCCCACAACCTGGGTGAGGTGGTGGACGCCATCATCCTGCAGCTCGAAAACCCGGATGTCACCCTGGAGCAGTTGATGCAGGCCGTGCCCGGGCCCGACTTCCCCACCGCCGGCTACGTCCACGGCCGTCAGGGCATCCTGGATGCCTACCGCACGGGCCGCGGCCTCATCCAGATGCGGGCCAAGGCGGTGGTGGAGAAGACGCGGGGCGGCCGCGAGAACATCATCGTCACCGAACTGCCCTACCAGGTGAACAAGGCCAGGCTGGTGGAGCGCATTGCCGAGCTGATCCGCGAGAAGAAGATCGATGGGGTGGCGGACCTCCGGGACGAGTCGGACCGAGAGGGGATGCGCATCGTTCTCGAGCTCAAGAAGGACGAGCCGACCCCGCCCATCCTGAACTCGCTCTACAAGCACACGGCCATGCAGTCCACCTTTGGCGTGATCATGCTGGCCTTGGTGGACAACCAGCCCAAGGTTCTCACTCTGAAGGAGACGATCGGGCACTTCATCGAGCATCGGAAGATCGTGGTCATCCGGCGCACGCGGTACGACCTCCGCAAGGCGGAGGAGCGGGCCCACATCCTGGAGGGCTACCGCATCGCCCTGGACCACCTGGACGCGGTGATCCAGCTCATCCGGCGGTCTCGGTCCGTGGACGAGGCCCGGACCGGCCTCATGGGGCAGTTCGGCATGAGCGAGACCCAGGCCCAGGCGGTCCTGGACCTGCGCCTCCAGCGCCTGACCCAACTGGAGCGACAGAAGATCCAAGACGAGTACCAGGAGACGATCCAGCTCATCGCCAAACTGCAGGCCATCCTGGGGAACGAGGCCCTGGTGCGAGAGATCATCCGGGAAGAGCTGGCAGCCCTGAAGGAGCAGTACGGCGACCCGCGCCGGACTGAGATCCTGGAGGAAACGGCCGAGATCTCCTTCGAGGACATGGTGGCCGACGAGGAGATGGTGGTGACCGTCTCCCACGGCGGCTACATCAAGCGCAGCCCCCTCACGGTGTACCGGGCGCAGCGGCGCGGGGGCAAGGGCATGACCGGGATGGCGACCAAAGAAGAGGATTACGTGGAGTACCTCTTCGTGGCCACCACCCACAGCTACATCTTGCTGTTCACGAACCTCGGGCGGGTGCACTGGCTGAAGGTCCACGAGGTGCCGCAGCTGGGGCGAGCCGCCAAGGGCAAGGCGCTGGTGAACTTCCTGCAAGTGCAGCCGGGCGAGACGGTCACCGCCATGATCCCGATCCGCCAGTTCGAGGTGGATAAGTACCTCTTGATGGCGACGCGCCTTGGCGTGGTCAAGAAGACGGAGCTCTCTGCCTACGCCAACCCCCGTGCGGGAGGGATCATCGGCCTCACCCTGGACGAGGGGGACGAGCTGATCGCCGTGCGCCTCACCGGCGGGCGGGACGAGGTCTTCCTGGCGACGCGACAAGGGATGGCCATCCGCTTCGAGGAGGGGGAGGTGCGGACCATCGGCCGGACGGGGCGCGGCGTGATCGGCATCGATCTCGAGGAGGGGGACGAGGTCGTGGCGGCGGAAGTGGTCCGGCCCGGCACCGCCATCCTGACGGTGAACGAGCGGGGTTACGGCAAGCGCACCGAACTGGAGGAGTACCGCCTCCAGGGGCGCGGCGGCAAGGGCATCATCAACGTGCGGGTGACGGAGAAGAACGGCCCCGTGGTCGGCGCCCTGCAGGTGCAGGAGCAGGACCAGGTGATGATGATCTCCCAGGAGGGGAAGGTGAACCGGATGCCCGTCCGTGAGATTAGCGTCATCGGCCGGGCGACCCAGGGGGTCCGCCTCCAGGGGCTGGAGCCCAACGACCGCGTCGCGGCCGTCACCAGCCTGGTGGCCGACGAGACGGAAGGCGAGCCTAGCAGCGAGAGCCCGGAAGCCAACGGGGCTGGCGCGTAAGGCGAAGCGAGGCCGCACGTGCTGGATGCCAAGTTTGTACGCGACAACTTCGAGATGGTGCAGGCTGCCCTGCGCAGCCGGGGACTGGCCGTCGACCTGCAGGACTTCCTGGCGGCCGACGCTATGCGCCGGCGGCTGCTCACCGACGTCGAGCAGCTCAAGCACCGCCGCAACACGCTTTCGGAAGAGGTGGGCCGGCGAAAGCGGCAGGGCGAGGATGCCAGCGCCCTCGTTGCCGAGACGAAAGAACTCGGCGATCGGATCAAGAGGCTGGACGAGGAGGTCCGGTCCTGCGAAGAGCGGGTCGAGGCCGTCCTGCTGACCGTGCCCAATCTGCCCCATGAGTCGGTTCCGGCCGGACGGGACGGCAACGACAACGTCGAGGTGCGGCGGTGGGGGGAGCCCCGACGGTTCGACTTCGCTCCCAAGCCCCACTGGGAGATTGGCGAGGCCTTGGGCGTGCTCGACTTCGAGCGCGCCGCGCGGATGGCCCAGGCCCGCTTTGCCGTCCTGACAGGCCTGGGCGCCCGGCTCGAGCGTGCCCTCATCAACTTCATGCTGGACCTGCACACCAGGGAG
>JBIOJT010000040.1:0-19859 GCA_044451055.1 Methylomirabilales bacterium (SeqCode) | reverse complement strand
TACGATGGAATCAGCTTGCGGCCACGACGTCCGGCCGTCGGTTGTCGACGCGTCAGTGACCCTAGATGCCCGGCACCCCGCGTTGGACGGCAGTAGGGAGTATGAGATGTTCCAGCGCATTGTCGTTGCGGTGGACGGCAGTCACCATTCCCGGCAAGCCGTCCTGACTGCTGCCGCGTACGCCCGCGAGATGGGCGCGACGCTCACGCTGCTCACCGTGTTCCACGAGCCACCCGGCTTCGAAGGCGAGCCGCAGTACTCGGCGGACCTCTTGCCGGCCATGGAGCGGGCGCGGGCAACCATCGCCCGGGCCCTGGGGACGGCCGACAAGGACAGCCTCGTCTTCACCTCGGGGGGGACCGAGGCCGACAACCTGGCCCTCACGGGTGTGGCAGCAGCCCAAGAGAAGCACGGCCGTCACGTGATCGTCTCCTGCGTGGAGCACCATGCCGTCCTGAACACCGCCGCCCACCTCGGCCGCCAGGGCTTCGAGGTGACCCGCCTCTCCGTGGATTCGCAGGGACTCTTGGACCCGGACGACGTGCGCCGGGCGATCCGGTCGGACACCATACTGGTCAGCCTCATGCACGGCAACAACGAGACCGGCGTGCTGTTCCCCATCGCCTGCGTGGGGCGGGTGTGCCGCGAGCGGGGCGTGACGTTTCACACCGACGCAGTGCAAAGCTTCGGCAAGGTCCCCCTGGACGTGGAGGCGCTGCGCGTGGACCTTCTCTCCCTGTCCGGCCACAAGATCCACGGGCCGAAGGGCATTGGCGCCCTGTTCATCAGGCACGGGACGAGGATGCAGCCGCTCCTCCACGGGGGGGCGCAGGAGCGTTGGCGACGCGCCGGCACGGAGAATGTGGCCGCGGCCGTCGGGCTGGCCCGCGCAACCGAACTGTCGCTGCAGGATCAGGACCGCGCGTCCAGGCGGACGGCGGATCTCCGGGATCGGCTGGAGCGCGGCGTGATGGGGGCCCTGCCCGGCGTGCTGCGAAACGGCCACCCGACCGAGCGACTGCCCCACACGGCCAACCTGGCCTTCGCCGGAGTCGAAGCGGAATCGTTGATCCTGGCCTTGGACCTTTCCGGCGTCGGCGTTTCGTCGGGGGCCGCGTGCTCGTCCGGCTCGCTGGAGCCGTCACACGTCCTGACCGCCATGGGGCTTCCGCGGGAACGAGTGATGAGCTCGGTCCGCTTCTCTCTGGGTCGAACGACGACGAGGGAAGAGATCGAGCGCGTGCTGGAGGTCCTCCCGCAGATCGTAGAGCGGATTCGTCGGGTGAACGCCAGCCCCATCCCGTCGGTGGGAGCGCGAGCGTGATGGGCCCGCGCGACGCGGACGGGATGGTCGCCGTGGCCCTGAGCGGCGGAGTGGACTCGGCCGTGGCGGCGGCGCTCCTGGCACGGCAGGGCGTCCCGGTCGTTGGGATCACCCTCCGGATCTGGCCCAGCCTGCGACCGGCCGAACCCGCGCAGCGCTTCGACAGTTGCTGCTCGCCAGGGGCGGTGGAGGATGCGCGCGGCGTGGCGGCGGCGCTCGGGATCCCCTACTACGTGCTGAACTACGAGGCGGAGTTCGATCGCGAGGTGATCCAGTACTTCACCGACGCCTACCTCAACGGGGAGACGCCGAATCCGTGCGTCCCCTGCAACTCGCGACTGAAGTTCGGCTCGCTCTTCACCCGGGCGAGAGGCTGGGGGGCCACGCGAGTGGCCACCGGGCACTACGCCCGCGTGGAGTATCACCCGGCCACGGGGCGATACCGGCTGCGACGCGCGGTGGATCCCCGGAAGGACCAGAGCTACTTTCTCTACGATCTGACCCAGGAGCAACTGGCGGCAGCGCTCTTCCCGGTGGGACACCTCAGGAAAGAGGAAACCCGCCGCATGGCGGGGGAGTTAGGACTGGCGGTGGCCGGGAAGCCTGACAGCCAGGAGATCTGCTTCGTTCCCGGAGACTACCGCACCTACCTCCGGGAGCGCGTGGGCGCCGCCATCCTCCCGGGAACCATCCGGGATACGGCCGGGACTGTGCGCGGACAGCACCAGGGGCTGGCGTTTTACACGGTGGGGCAGCGGCGCGGGCTTGGCATCGGGAACCACAGCCCCCTGTACGTGGTCGACCTGGATCCCGCGAGGAACGAGGTGATCGTGGGGGAAGACCAGGAGCTCTGGACGCACGAGGTGGAGGTGAGCCGCGTGAATCTCATCGCGATCGCGCGCCTCGACGGGCCGCAGCGGATCCTGGCAAAGATCCGGTACGCCCAGGCGGCGGCGCCTGCGACGGTGACTCCCCTGGCGCGAGGCTGCGCGCGTCTTTGCTTCGACGAGCCCCAACGGGCGGTAGCCCCGGGACAGGCCGCGGTCCTCTACGACGTGAGCGAACCCGAGCTGGTGGTGGGCGGCGGGACAATCTGCCGGCGGGGACAGATATCGAATGCGGAATGATGAATGCGGAATAGGGGAAGGCAAAGACGCCCACCCCACGGAGAGCTGAGCCATGCTGGATGATCGCGAGCTCATTTGCACGACGCTGTGTTCGCTCTCGCGCCGCCTGCGCCTGGCTCGGGCCCTCGCCGCCGGCGTCCGCTTCTTGGTGGTGGGCCTGGCGCTCGCCCTCGTGCCGCTCCTCGCCAAGGGCTTGTATCCCACCGTCGGCCCCTTCGTCGCCGCGGGCCTGGTGGGTGGCCTGGCGCTCTTGGGGGTCTTGTACGGCCTTTTGGTGCCGCTCCCCGCGGCCCACGCGGCGCGCCTGGCGGATCGGAGGCTGAATCTCAAGGAACGTCTGACCAGTGCGCGCGAGCACCTGTCTGCCCCCGCTGCGGGGACGGCCGACGCGACCGGTATGGCCCGCGCCCAGCTCGCCGAGACGGCGGCCCGTCTGAGCGAGATCCGCGCGCAGGGCGCCTTCCCCCTGCGCCTCCCGCCGGAAGCCCGCTGGGTGGCACCTGTCTTCGCCCTGGCCCTCGCCCTCTTCCTGTTGCCTCCCCTCCCGTTGCGCCTGGCAGCGACCGGCGGCGATTCCAGCGACCGGGAGGCCAAGACCGACGAAGAGGAGCAGGCGCGGGAAAAATCCCTGGAGCAGAAGCTCGCCACGCCCGCCGTGCCCGACAAGCTCTTCCCGAAGACCAAAGAGCGCGAGGTGCAGCGGGGGCCCCTTTCGCCCCGAGAACAGACGGGCGATTTGGCCGCGGTCTTCCAGGACACCAAGATGAGCCAGCAGCGGCCGGATTTCGGCAGCTTCATCAAGCAGGGAGACGAGCGGCTGAAGCTCTTGGCGCGCCCGGAGAGCATCCCGGATCTGAGCCGGGACTTCACCCAGAGCCCGTACCAGGTGATGATCCGGCGCATGCAGGAACAGGTGAGGTCCGGGCGGATGCAGGGCCTCTCCTGGGACCAGATCGAACGCCTGCTCTCCGAGATGGGACAGAGCGCACAGCGTTTCGGAGGCAGTGGGTTGCCTGACGACCTCATGAGCGAACTGCAGCAGGAAGGCGGCGGCTCCACCGACAAGATGATGGACGCCCTGTCTCGCGCCCTGAACCGCCTGCGGGATCGCGACGAGGCCGGCCGCGGCAAGGGGCAGAACCTGCGCGAGGCGCCAGGCCAGCAGGGTGGCTCAGGACAGGAGCGGGGCCAAGGGGAGCAGGGCCAGAGTGAGGATGGCGGTACGGGTGGCTCGCTGCCAGGCACGGGGAAGTCTCTCCAAACAAAGGGCGACCCCACCCCACGAATCGGGGGCGAGAAGCAGGATTCCATGCTGGGGGGCGAACTGCGGGAGGGCCCGATGGAGGCCTACAACACCAACCTCTCCGGACCGGGGACGCAGAACCCCTCGCGCCTCCCGTACATGGACGTGTTCTCGCAGTACCAGAAGATGATGGAGGAGGCCC
Organism: Methylomirabilales bacterium (SeqCode); assembly: GCA_044451055.1. Taxonomy (GTDB): domain Bacteria; phylum Methylomirabilota; class Methylomirabilia; order Methylomirabilales; family 2-02-FULL-66-22; genus 2-02-FULL-66-22. The sequence continues at coordinate 15,963 of JBIOJT010000040.1, read as the reverse complement.
TGACCAAGGAGCCGATCCCGTTCAACTACCGGGAGCAGGTCAAGGAGTACTTCCGCTCCCTGGAGAACCGCTGAAGGGCGCAGGGATCGCTCCCGTGAGCCCTGGCCGGGAACCGGCCGTGCTGAATTCGTGCTGCACGCCTCACGTATCACGACGCGATCAGGTGGTTCATGGCACAGCGCGCCTTCGATGAAACGTTCCTGAAACGGCTGGACGCTCTCTCCATCGTCTCCCGCAAGGTGGTAACGGGCCGGGCCAAGGGCGAGCGGCGAAGCTTCCGCAAGGGGGCAGGCGTCGAGTTCCAGGACTACCGCCCGTACGTGATGGGGGACGACCTCCGCTACGTGGACTGGAACATCTACAGCCGGCTGGACAAGCTGCTCCTCAAGCTGTACGTGGAAGAGGAGGACCTCTGCATTCACCTCCTGGTGGATGGCAGCGCCTCCATGGGGTTCGGACAACCGCCGAAGCTGGAGCACGCCCTGCAGGTGGCGGCCGCCCTCGGCTACATCGGCCTCACCAATCTGGAGCGCGTGGCCCTCGGCTATTTTTCCGGCGAACTGACGCACATGCTCCGCCCGCGGCGCGGCCGTGGCCAGATCTTTCCCCTGCTGGACTTCCTGTCCGGAGTAGAAGCCAAGGGGCCCACCAATCTGAACGGCTGCCTGGCGAGCTATGCCTTGCGCAGCCGAGTGCCGGGCATCGCGGTGGTGCTAAGCGACCTTCTGGATCCCGGCGGCTATGCCGACGGGCTGAAAGCTCTCTTGCGCCGGCGCTTCGAGGTGTTCCTGCTGCACGTCGTGAGCCAGGACGAACTCCAGCCGCTCCTGCGGGGTGACCTCACGCTCCTGGATGCGGAGGGTGGCGCAAGCCGCGAGGTCAGCCTGGATCGCGCGACCCTGGAGCGCTACCAAGAACGCCTCCACGGCCACTTCGCAGACATCGAGCGCTTCTGCGCCAGCCACCGGATTGACTACCTGCGCACCAGCACCGCAGTGCCGTTTCAGGATTTGGTCCTGCGACACTTGCGGCGGGGTGGGTTCCTGCGATGACCGTGTTTGGATCGAGGCCCGGCCGTACTTCCTGGCCCTGGCGCCCCTGCTGTTTCCGCTGGATGTGGTCGTCCGGAGACTACGATGTCGGGGGCCGTCGGGCGGGGCGCGACCCCCGGGGCCGCAGTTTCGCTGATTCCGGCCGCCGCACGGTTCGGTGGCCGCGGCCGGCGGGCATGAGGACGCCATCGCAGGACGGAGGAGGGAACGCACATGGGGTGACGCGAGCAACAATGATGGGCATGCGGGGCCGCGCCATCGCGGTCCTGCTACTGATGGCCGCCGCGTGGGTGGCAGCGTCCCCGGCCCTGGCGGCCGCGCCAGCGGCGCCGGCGCCAGCCACTCCGGCCGCGGCCGCCGCACCGAAGATCCCGTTGGCGGTGATCCCGTTCGTTGGGCCGGACGCCGGCGTGCCCGAGGGATTCGGCGAGGCCCTCGGTGAAGCGATCCGGTACGGGCTGCGGCAGGTCCGCGCGGTGCGGCTGGTGGAGTCCGACGACATCCTGGGGGCAGGGCAGCGCCTGAATGTCTCGTTGGCTGACGTCCTCTCGGATGAGGCGGCGCTGAAGCTCGCGGGCGATCTCCAGGTCCGGGGGCTGGTGGCCGGCACCTACAGTCTGGACGGGGATACATTGAAGGTCCAGGCGAAGATTGCGGACACGCGTGACGGGGGTCAGGTCCAGCCGCTCGAGGAGATCGCGGGGCCCGTGGGCGAGTTCCTGGCGGGCCAGGAGCGGATCGCGCGGCAGCTTCTCCAGCAGTTCCAGGTGCAGCTCTCGCCTTACGACGAGCGGCGCTTGCAGGCGGCCTTCGGTGAGCAGACCCGCTCTCTCGAGGCCTACTCGCTGTACGCTCGGGCAATGTGGCAGCAAGGCCTGCGGACCCGGGAGGACCACGAGCAGGCCATCGCGCTGTTCGGCAAGGCGCTGGAGGCGGACCAGAACTTCGCTCTGGCTCACTATGCCCTGGGGATCTCTCTGTACGCCACCAATAATCGATGGAAGGCCTCGGGCGAGTTCCGCAAGGCGATCCAGATCGATGGGGGCTTCACGGATGCCTACAAGTGGCTGGGGGACCTCCTGGTCAACAGCCCTCGCCGCCTGTACGATCAGGCTATCCAGGCGTACCAGAAGGCCGTGGAGCTCTCACCGGATTACGCAGAGGCGTTTGTCGGGCTGGGGGACGCCCGCCAGGCCAAGGGCCAGTACGACGAGGCGATTGCCGAGTACCGGAAAGCGCTCCGCCTGGAGCCGGAGAACGCCCGGGTTCACTTCGGCCTGGGCAAGATCTACTACAACGAGAAGCAACTGTACCACGAGGCCGTGGCGGAGTATGAACAGGCCATCAAGCTGGACCCGAAGTTCATCGAAGCGCGTCTGAACCTGGCGGATCTCTACCAAGAGAAGGGCCTGTATCAGGACGCCATCGCGCGCTACGGCCAGGTCCTCTCCATCGAGCCTCGCCATCCGGGCGCCACCTATGGCCTGGCCATGGCCTACGAGAACGTGGACTCGAAGAAGGCCATCGAACAGTGGGAGAAATACATCGAGCTGGCATCCACGCTTCCGTCAGAGAAGGAATGGGTGGACATCGCCAAGAAGCATTTGAACAAGCTGCGTCGCGAAGGGCAACCAAAGTGAGAGCCTAGAACCGAGAGCCGTGAGCCGAGGATGGGGACCCGCCATGGGGACTCGGCTCTAGGCTTGAGGCTCTCGGCTCTCGAGTCTACCAACGAGGAGCATATGCGGGCTGAGGAACGATCCGAACGATTCCGCGAGGTGTTCACCTCTCTCGCGCGGGAGATCGCCAAGGTGGTGGTGGGCCACGAGGAGATCATCCGCGGCGTCCTGATCTGCCTGTTCTCCGGGGGGCACGCCCTGCTGGAAGGGGTCCCGGGCCTGGGGAAAACGCTGCTGGTGAAGACGCTCTCGGAAAGCCTGGACCTCCGTTTCTCCCGGATCCAGTTCACGCCGGACCTGATGCCGGCCGACATCATCGGAACCAACATCGTGGTCGAGACGCCGGAGGGGGGTCGGCACTTCAGCTTCCAGCGAGGTGCGCTTTTCGGCCAGATCGTCCTGGCGGACGAGGTCAACCGCGCCACTCCGAAGACGCAGTCGGCCCTCCTGGAGGCCATGCAGGAGCTGTCGGTCACGGTGGGTGGCGTCCAGCATCCCCTCTCGCGACCGTTCTTCGTCCTGGCCACGCAGAACCCGATCGAGATGGAGGGGACGTATCCCCTTCCGGAGGCCCAACTGGACCGCTTCCTGCTCAAGCTGAAGGTAAAGTATCCCTCCGCGGGGGAGCTCGCGGAGATCGTCGAGCGGACCACCAAGCCGCAGACCGAGGTGGTGCAGAAGGTGACGGCCGGTCCGGATGTCGAGGCCTTGAAGGCGCTGGTGCGGGAGGTCCCCATTGCGCAGCCGATCAAGGAGTACGTGACCCAGCTGGTCCTGGCGACGCGGCCCGAGCACCCGGAGGCCTCCGAGATGGTCGGACGCTTCGTGCGATACGGCAGCTCGCCGCGAGGCGCCCAGGCCCTGGTGTTGGGCGGGAAAGTGCAGGCCCTCATGGACGGCCGGTTCAACGTGAGCTTCGAGGACGTCCGGACGGTGGCTCTGGCCTCCCTGCGACACCGGCTGATCCTCTCCTTCGAGGGCGAAGCGGAGGGGATCGATCCAGACCAGATTTTGGAGGACGTCCTGGCGCGCGTTCCAACCCAGCCGGGAAAGGTCGCGCTGCTTCCCGAAGGACTGTAGGGCAAACACGCGCTGAGGGCAGGCGCCTCTCGAAGAAGGGGCGCCTGCTCTTTCTTTTTTCCGGCAACGAGGCCATTCGGCGGAATTTCATCGCGCTGCTGGAGCTCCTGGTGGGGGGGGCCGGCAGCTACGTAGGGATCCCCACGCATGACCCCCGGGTGCTCCATGAGGCCCGCGGGCCGATACGGCGCGCGGGTCTCCTGGTGATCGATACGAGTTCCAGACGCTCCAGAGGGTGCTCCGCGAGCCCCGCGGACGCCTTTGCGCAGGGGGAGAGCGCGCGAGCCGTCGGACGTTCCGCCGCAGGGGCTCGAAGAATGCCTCGGCGCGCCCTGGGGCACCCGGCCGGAAGCCGGCCCGCAAGGGCGAAGGGGCCGCCAAAAAGGCCTTGACACCTTTTTTCTCAGCGTGTTAGCTTGAACTGCTTTCTCTGGGAGTCGACGTCGCCGCGACGTCTGTTTGAGGCCGGCTTTTCGCCACACTCCTCTCCCCCTTTCCGTTTTGGACGAGCGAGAGAGTTTTACTCATCGGACCCTGGTGGGCGCCTTCGTGGTGGGCGCAGCCGGGACCGTGATCCTATTGCTATGTGGCCGCACCGGGTGGGCGCTTGGCTTTGGCCTGGGAGCGGCCGTCACTCTCGGCAATTTTCATCTCATCACGCACGCGGTCGCGCGGTTGACGGACCCCGACCCCGGGAAGGCGTCCCGGCATCTGTGGAAGGGCGCCCTCTCCCGGTTCGCCATCGTCGGCACCGTCCTGTTCGTCGCCGTGGTCGTGTTCCGAGTGAATGTCCTGGCGCTCTTGGCCGGGTTGCTGTTGACACAACTGGTGATGGTCGGCATCTGGCTCTTGCGATCGATGCGAGCGACGACCTGAGTCGCGTGGCCCCATTGCCAGCGCGGCATCGGTCTGCGTCGGTAACAGGCGCCATCTCCCTTCTCGCCGGTGGAGGCTCCATGGAAGGTCTGGGACCGCTTGCCCGCCGTGTGGGTCTGATCAGCCTTCTCTGCCTCGCCCTGCTCCCACCCGGGCCCCTCCAGGCGGCCGAGGAAGCTGCGAAGCATGCGGAGCCGGGGATCGTCAATCTGAACATCACCACGCTCATCCAGGTGGTGAACTTCCTCATCTTGATCTTTCTTCTGTCCCGCTTCCTGTTTGCGCCATTGAAAAAGTTCCTGGCAGAGCGGGCCGAGGGGATCGAGAAGGCTCTGGCCGAAGCGAGGCTGGCGCGCGAGTCGGCCGCGAAGACGCAGGAGGAGTACCGGGCCCAGATCCTGGCCGCCCAACGCGAGGCGGCCGCGCTACACGAGCAGGCTCAGCGAGAGGTCGAGGTGGAGCGGCAGCGCCTGCTGAAGGAGTCCCGGGACGAAGCGCAGCGCGTGCTCGACGAGGCCAAGACGGCCATCGAGACGGAGACGAAGCGCGCCCGGGCCGCCCTCCGTGAAGAGGTCGTGACCCTGTCCTTGGCGGCGGCCGAGCGGCTGTTGGGCCGCGCCATGACCACCGAGGACCAGAAGCGGCTGGCCGAGCAGTACGTGCGCGAACTGGGGAGGAAGAATTGATCGCCGGATCCGTGGCCAGGCGCTACGCCAAGGCGCTGGTGGATGTGGCTGCCGCTTCCAACGAAGCCGAGGCGGTGTGCCAGGAACTTTCGAGCTTCGCCGACCTCTTGCGCGAGCATCGGGAACTGCGCCAGTTTCTCGCGAATCCCAGCGTCCTCCGGCGGGACAAGGTGCGGATTCTGGACGAGGTCGTGTCGCGCCTCCTGCTCCGGTCCCTGACCAGGTCCTTCCTCCGTATCCTCCTCGAGGCGGGACGGCTGCCGGCCCTGGAGGGCGTGCTGCGCGCGTACGAGGCCCTGGTGGACGAGCGGCTGGGGCGAGTCAAGGCGATGGTGACGACGGCCGGTCCGCTGGAGGCCGAGGCGCAGGAACGCCTCCGGCAGCGTCTGGAGCAGATGACGGGAAAGACCGTGTACCTCGAGGTCCAGCAAGACCGGGGGATCCTGGGCGGGCTGGTCACCCAGATCGGCAGCCTCGTGTACGACGGGAGTCTGCGGACCCAACTGGCCAGGTTACGGGAAGAGATGGTCCGCGGCGCCTGAGCAGAGGCGCACGGCAGTACAGGTGCAGAGGGGCTGAGGCGCAGAGGAGCAGGGGGGTGCGATGGCACAGATCAAGGCCGAAGAGATCAGCGAGATCATCCGGCGGCACCTCGCCTCGTACGAGGCGACGATTGACGTGGCCGAGGTGGGAACGGTCATCGAGGTGGGCGACGGCATCGCCCGGATCTACGGCCTGGATAAGGCCATGGCCATGGAGATGCTGGCGTTCCCAAACGGCGTCATGGGGATGGCCCTGAACCTGGAAGAGGACAACGTGGGCGCCGTGCTCCTGGGTGAGGACACGCTCATCAAGGAGGGCGATCAGGTCAAGCGGACCGGACGGATCGCCTCGGTGCCGGTGGGCGAGGCCGTGGTCGGCCGGGTGGTGAACGCCCTGGGGGTGCCCGTGGACGGCAAGGGCCCCATCGAGGCCAAGGAATTCCGCCCCATCGAGCGGCTCGCCCCCGGCGTGGTGGACCGCCGTCCCGTCAAAGAGCCGTTGCAGACGGGCATCAAGGCCATCGACGCCATGATCCCCATCGGGCGGGGCCAGCGCGAGTTGATCATCGGCGACCGGCAGACGGGCAAGACGGCCATCGCAGTGGACACCATCATCAACCAGAAAGAGAAGGGGGTCTACTGCTTCTACGTGGCCTGCGGCCAAAAGCTGTCCACCGTCGCCCAGGTGGTGAAGGTCCTGGAAGAGGCGGGGGCCATGGCCTACACCACCGTGGTGGTGGCCTCGGCGTCGGAGCCGGCTCCGCTGCAATACGTCGCCCCGTACGCCGGCTGCACCATGGGGGAGTACTTCCGCGACACCAAGCGTCACGCCCTCTGCATCTACGACGACCTCACGAAGCACGCCGCGGCCTACCGGCAGCTCTCCCTGCTGTTGCGCCGGCCGCCCGGGCGGGAGGCCTATCCCGGAGACGTCTTCTATCTCCACTCGCGCCTCCTGGAGCGGGCGGCCAAGCTCAACGATCAGCTCGGCGGCGGCTCGCTCACGGCGCTGCCCATCATCGAGACCCAGCTGGGGGACGTGTCGGCCTACATCCCGACCAACGTCATCTCCATCACCGACGGCCAGATCTATCTGGAGGGGGACCTGTTCTACGCCGGCATCCGCCCGGCCGTGAACGTGGGCCTGTCGGTGTCCCGCGTGGGCGGCAGCGCCCAGATCAAGGCCATGAAGCAGGTGGCCGGCAAGCTCCGACTCGACCTGGCCCAGTACCGAGAGATGGCCGCCTTCGCCCAGTTCGGGTCCGAGCTGGATAAGGCCACCATGGCCCAGCTCAACCGCGGCCAGCGCATGGTGGAGGTTCTGAAGCAGGGGCAGTATGTCCCTCTCCCGGTCGAGAAGCAGATCCTCATCATCCACGCGGGCACGGGCGGGTACCTGGACGATCTGCCCGTCGAGGCCATCGCGGCGTTCGAGCAGGCGCTCTCCAAGTTCGCCGAGACCCGCTACCCGGGGATCTCCAAGGAGCTCACCGAGAAGAAGGAGATCACTGACCCCCTGCGCGCCCAGATGGACAAGTGCATCGAGGAGTGCAAGGCGGAATTCACGGCGACGGCCAAGGCGGTGTAGCCGCCGCTTCGAATGCGGAATTCGAAATGCGGAATGAAAGGCCTTAATTCCGCATTCGCCATTCCGCATTCCGCAATTGTGTGAGCGATGGCGACCCTTCGCGACATCCGGCGACGCATCAATAGCGTCAAGAGCACCCAGCAGATCACCCGGGCCATGAAGCTGGTGGCGGCGGCCAAGCTGCGCCGCGCCCAGGAGCGGATCCTGGAGGCCCGCCCGTACTCCTACAAGATGGGCGAGGTGCTGGCGGACCTGGCCCTCCGGACACCGCGGGAGATGCACCCACTGCTGGCGAAACGCGAGCCCACGAACAATGTCGTCGGGAACCGGAAGATGCTGGTGGTCATCAGCGGCGACCGGGGCCTGTGCGGCGCGTTCAACAGTAACATCATCCGGCGGTCGGTAGAGTTTCTGCGGGCCTACCAGGGCGAACCGGAGATTTCCCTCACGCTGATGGTGGTCGGGCGCAAGGTCCGGGACTTCTACCGGCGCCGCGGTCAGTACACGGTGCGGTCCGAGTACGTAAACTTCTTCGATAAGCTCGCCTACACGCACGCCGCCCAGATCGCGCAGGATTTCACCCGGGCCTACCTGGCGGAAGAGACGGACCAGGTCCATCTCGTGTACAACGAGTTCAAGTCGGTGGCCACGCAGCGCGTGGTGGTGGAGCAGCTCCTGCCGATTCAGCCGGCAGAGGTGCCGGAGGGGAAGCCGGTCGTCGAGTTCGAATTCGAGCCCTCGCCGTCCGCTGTCCTGGAGCGCCTGCTGCCCAAGCACGTCGAGGTGCAGGTGTACCGGGCGCTCATGGAGTCGATTGCGGCGGAGTACGGCGCCCGCATGACCGCCATGGAGAATGCCACCAAGAACGCCTCGGAGATGATCGACCTGTTGACGTTGCAGTTCAACAAGGCGCGCCAGGAGCGGATCACCAAGGAGCTCCTCGAGATCGTCGGCGGCGCCGAGGCCCTCCGGCAGGCGAGCGGATAGGTCGGCGACGGAAAGAGCGTTCGGGCGTTCGATAGTTCGGTCGTTCCTGAGCACCCGAACAGCCGAACCGTCGAACAGCCGAACGCACCTCAGGATGCCACATGAGAACAGAGCACTGCCCACTGTGCGGCAAGCCGCAGCCGGCGGTGACGAATCCCCTGAGGGCTCAGGCGGCAACGCCGGGGAAACTCCTGCGCCTCACCCGGGGCCTCAGCCGGGCACAGCTTCTCACCCGGCCGGCGCCGGGCAAGTGGTCCATCCACGAGATCGTCTGTCACCTGGCCGACACCGAGGTGGCGAATGCCTGGCGCTATCGCAAGGTGCTGGCCGAGGACGAGGTTGATCTCACGGCCTGGGAACAGGACCGCTGGGCCGGGGCACACCTGTACCGCCGGCAAGATCTCCGCCTGGCGCTGGAGCAGTTCCGGAGCCTCCGGGCCCGCAATCTGGCCCTCCTCCGCGTTGTGGGGCGCGAGGCCTGGGCGCGGACGGCCACACACCCGACCTTCGGCGCGCTCAGCGCCGGCCAGATCGCCGGGCACATGGTGCATCACGATGCGAACCACATGGCGCAGATCGAGCGGATTCGCAAGAGCCTGATGCGCGCTTCGCGCAAGAGATGAGCGAGCCGCCCCGCCTCCACAACGGCGCGGGTGAGGAGAGGTTCGAGGGCGTCGGTCGTCGCGCAAGGGAGTCCATGATGGCGAACATCGGAAAGATCGCGCAGATCATCGGGCCGGTCGTGGACGTGGAGTTCCCGCCTGGGAAGCTCCCGGCCATCTACAACGCCCTCGAGGTCACGGGGAAGAAGGTCGAAGACATCTTCTCCTACAGCGAGCGGCTGGTCCTGGAAGTGGCCAATCACATGGGCGAGAGCCGTGTCCGGACCGTTGCCATGTCCTCGACCGACGGTCTCACGCGCGGGACGGAGGTCGTGGACACCGGGAATCCCATCAGGATCCCGGTAGGCCCGAGCACCCTGGGCCGGATCATGAACATCATCGGGGAGCCGGTGGACAAGCAGGGACCCCTCACCTCCGAGACCATGTACCCCATCCACCGGCCCGCCCCGGACTTCGAGGATCAAGAGACCAAGGTCCAGATGCTGGAAACGGGCATCAAGGTCGTGGACCTCCTGGAGCCCTATACCAGGGGCGGCAAGACCGGGCTCTTCGGCGGCGCCGGCGTGGGCAAGACCGTCATCATCATGGAGCTGATCCGCAACATCGCCCAGGAACACGGCGGCATCTCGGTGTTCTCGGGCGTGGGCGAGCGGACGCGCGAGGGCAACGACCTCTGGCTGGAGATGAAGGAATCGGGCGTCATCAGCAAGACGGCCCTGGTCTACGGCCAGATGACCGAGCCGCCGGGTGCCCGCCTGCGCGTGGGCCTCACGGGGCTCACCGTGGCCGAATACTTCCGGGACGCGGGCCAAGACGTCCTCCTGTTCATCGACAACATTTTCCGGTTCACCCAGGCGGGATCCGAGGTGTCGGCGCTCCTGGGCCGCATGCCCTCGGCCGTGGGATACCAGCCGACCCTGGCGACGGAGATGGGCCAGCTCCAGGAGCGGATTACCTCCACCAAGAAAGGGTCCATCACCTCGGTGCAGGCGATATACGTGCCGGCCGACGATATCACCGACCCGGCCCCGGCCAACACCTTCGCCCACCTGGACGCCACCACCGTGCTTTCGCGGCAGCTCACCGAGCTCGGAATCTATCCGGCGGTGGATCCCCTGGCCTCGACGTCGCGCATCCTGGACCCGCGATTCATGGGGGAGGAGCACTACAGCGTGGCCCGGGCCGTCCAGCGGATCCTGCAGCGCTACAAAGACCTCCAGGACATCATCGCCATCCTGGGGATGGACGAGCTGTCCGACGAGGACAAGCTGGTGGTTGGCCGCGCCCGCAAGATCCAGCGCTTCCTGTCGCAGCCCTTCTTCGTGGCCGAGGTCTTCACGGGCCAGCCCGGCCGCTACGTCCCCGTCCGGGAAACGATTCGGGGCTTCAAGGAGCTGGTGGAGGGCAAGTGCGACGATCTGCCCGAGCAGGCCTTCTACATGGTCGGGACGATCGACGAGGCGCGCGAGAAGTCCGAGAAGCTCAAGGACATGAAGTAGGCAGGCGGCCGAAGACCAGGGCCGAGCGGTCCCGCCGCAGGCGGGATTGCCACGGATCCAAGACGGGCGAGCCATGGCAGAACTCGGCGTAACGAGCTTCAAGCTGGAGATCGTGACCCCGCAGCGCCTCATCGTGAGCGACGAGGTCGCGGAGCTGATGGCGCCGGGGGCCGAGGGGTACTTCGGCGTTCTGCCGGGGCATATCCCGTTCATCACGACCCTGGACATTGGAGAGCTGATCTACCGGAAGGGCAAGGACGAGCGGCATTTGGCGGTCACCTGGGGTTACGCCGAGGTCCAGGGGGACAAGGTGATCGTCCTGGCCGAGACGGCCGAGCGCGCCGAGGAGATCGACGCAACCCGCGCCGAGCGGGCCCGCGAACGCGCGGAGCGCCGGATCCAAGACTGGGGCGAGGGAGATGAGACCATTGACTTCACCCGGGCCCAGGTCGCCCTCCAGCGGGCGCTGACGCGCTTGCAGGTCGCGGCCAAGGGCCGCTGAGGGAAAATCCTCCGCTTTCCCATCCACAGATCACGCAGATTTCGCAGATTCCCTCCGAACTTCCACCCGTCCCAGAACCTTCCAATACGATCCGATGGGATTACTGTGCGGTGCACAAGATAGACGACAATCCGCCCGGGACCGCACAGACACTTGCACTGTTTCCTCTTGGGTTGAAATCCGCCGAATCTGCGAAATCTTCGGTCAATTTGGTCGGTCGGCGTTCAGGCGAGATCGGCGCTGATCTGCCTCAAGAGCGACTCCAGCGAAAGCGGACCGAGACCCAGCTCGGTCGCCAGTTCCTCGATGGTATGGCGCTGCCCCTCACGCCAGAGCGCCAGGAGGAACGGTCCCGTACGGTCGTTCCGGTACCACTCCTCGTCGAACCGCTCCCGCAGGAGATCCCGGAACTGGGCCTCGAAGATCCAGGCCCGCAGGTAGCGCGCGGAGTAAAAGAAGGGGTCCAGGTCGGCGAGGTACAGTTCGGGCGGCCAATCTACCAACGCCGCGCCGCTCAGCAGTTCCCGGTAGGCATCGGCGCTGCGCGGCGTCGCGCCCTCCTCGTGGAGGAGGAGTTCGTAGGCGAGCTTGCCCGCGTACCGGCGAAGGAAATAGAGCTTATGGAGGGCGGTGAGCCGGAGGAGGTCGGCCGGCCGCGCCAGGCCGACGAACCGGCGGAGCCAGCCACGTTCCCGCAAGAGCCCGTCCAGCAGGAAGGCAAACGCCTCGGTGACGGAAGCATCGCCGAGGCGCCGGTACTCGACCGGCAGGCGCGCATCCGTGTAGGCGTAGTGGAGGGCATGGCCCAGCTCGTGGAGAAACGCCGCATAATCGTCGGGGCCGCCGCCGGGCCGGACCACCAGGATGATCTCGTCCGGGATCCGCGGCGTGGCCACGAATGCGCGCGGCGTCTTCTTCGGCCGCGGCTCGTCGTCGATGCGGATGCGCCCGCCTGCCTGCGGGTCGATCCCCATGCGACGGAGCGGCGCTTCGGCGACATCCCGGAGGGCGTGAGGGGGAAGGCTGGCGTCGAATTCGGGGGCGCGGAAGAGGCGGAGCAGGTCGTGCCGCCTGGCCTCCGACGGCTCGACGCCGATCCGTCGCCGGAGGTACCAGCCGAGCAGGTCCCGATACATGTCCAGGGTGCGGGCCAGGATCGGTTCGGAGAGTTCCCGGAGGGCCGGAAGATCGATCCCCGACAGCTCCCGGCAGAGCGAGGTATACCCGGCGAACCCGAGGCGTTGGGCCTCCTTGTGGGACTGCTCCAGGATTTCGCGACGGAGCCCGGCGAGTTCCGCAATTGCGCTCAGACGCGCCGATTCGAGGGCGGCGCGGCGAGGCCGATCCGGCTCGTTCTTGATCCGGACCTCGACCGAGCGGAGCGGAATTCGCCCGCCGTCCACGGCGATCGACTGGCCCGCCTCGGCGGTGGTAAGACGATCGCTCGCATCGCGGACCTGATACTCGACGTGATTCGTCCCGAGGAACTCGGCCAGAAACCGCAGGCGCCTGGCCTCGTCGCCCTCGGCCTCTCGCGAGGCGGCGCGTACCTCCCCGAAAGCGGAACGGGAGGCAAGCGACGCGAACCGCTCGCGGACGGCAGCGGCGCGGCTCTCATCCTTCAGCCCGGACCGGGTGAGGTACTCCTCGCGGCTCAGGGCCTCGGCGAACTGCTCCAGGTCGTCGCGGATGCGGGAGAGATCCATGGCGGAACGCGAAACATCTCAAAAGCGTTCGGGGGTTCGATGGTTCGAGTGTTCGGCTGTTCTTGGCCGACCGAACTACCGAACGCTCGAACAGTCGAACGCACTTGACTTGTTAGAGGTCGTCTCCGAGGTCGTCCCCGCCGCCCGCCTCTTTGCCTGCGCCGGCCGCCTCTTCGTCCATCGCCTCTTCCATCACCTGATCGAAGTCCTCGCCCAAGTCCTCGCCCAGCTCTTTCCCCATCTTCTTGGCCCAGCGCGCGACACTCTTCGGATCGTTCTCGTCCAGATCGCCGAAGCCGCTGGGATCGGCCAGGGCATCCAGCCGGTCGTCTTCCGAGCGCAGGCGTGCGAAGCGGGACATGAGGCGTTCCAGCTGCTGGCCGCCGCAACGGGGACAGGTCGGCCTACCCGGGTTGCTGATGCTCCGGACGAGGACGCTCACCCGGCGCCGGCAGTCTTGGCAATGATACTCGTAGATCGGCACGGCCCATCTCCTCCCATCGGAAAATCCCTGGATGGTTACACGGGTGATCGCGAGTCGGAGTCCGGTGGCGGCCGGCCCTCCTGCTCGGAGACCGGCTCCGAGGTGTGACGCGCCGCCATGGCCCGGGCGATGCGGCGGATCTCCTGGCGCAGGTCGGCCGGTTCCAGCACCTCGACCGCCTCGCCGCACGAGAGCAGCCAGGGCACGAGGTCCTTCGTCCGGACCGCCACCAGTGTGAAGATCACGCTTCCCTCCGGCCCATCCTCCCACATGAGGGCCCCGACCGGCGGGTGCTCCTTGAGGGCCTCGGCGACGGGAGAGCGGTAGGCGATCCGGATCCTCTGGAAGGCAGGGAGGGGCGCTTGTCCCGGATGCAGGTGGCGCTCCAGCAGGCGGGCGGCCACCGGGCGAAACCGGCGGCGGCTCATCGAGACCTCCCGGAGGTGGCTGACGGGGATCCGCATGATCCGCCGGCGATCGTGACAGTAGGCCAGCAGATCCCATCCCGTCCTCACCGGGAGAAGGCGGTATGGGTCCACGCGGCGCGAGGGGGAACCACGCCGTGCTGCGGGGGAGTAGGTGAGCTTCACGGAGTGTCGTTCTGCGATGGCGGTCGTCAATGCCGCGAGCAGCGCCTCCGTCCGGGGATCCTGCACCGGTAACTCCAGGGCCAACTGCCGCTCCAGTGGGTCCTCTGGCGGCCTCGTGGCGAGAACCTGCTGCAGTTTGTCGGTCGCCAGCGTGAGGGATCTGGCTGCGATCGAGCCCGCCCGCGGGGCGGCTGCCTGCGCCGCCAGGCGGAGGGTCAGGGCCTCGTCCACGGTCAGGGTGACGGGCGGCAGAAGGGTTGCCGCCGTCAGGCGATAGCCATGATCGAAGTACACCGGGAAGCCGGCCGCCGCGAGGGCGTCCAGGTCGCGCCGGAGCGTCCGCTCCGAGATGGCGCAGGCGCGGGCCAGCGCGCCTGCCTCCATCCCTGGACGGGATTGCAGAAGCGTGAGGAGCTTGACCAGACGTTCGGAACGCGGCACGGCCAGCCTCGCAAATCGGTCCACGGGCGCTAGAGCCCACGCGGCTCCCCCAGGAGGCAAATAGCAAACTCCCCCCCAACTGTCAAGGCGATGTACCGGGATCGCCTTGACCCCTGGTGGTGGCCACGCATAGAATATGATCTGACTGGCCACGCCTTGACCGAGGATCCCATGCGCTGTCCTGCCTGCGGTTTCGTGAGCTTCGATTCCTTCTCCACCTGTAAGCAGTGCGGGAAGGAGCTGCCCCGGCAAGGGAAACCAGGAGGCATCATCGCGCCCGCGCGGCCAGAGAGTGGGCCTCCTCCCTCGGCTGAAGAGCCGCCGGCACGTGGGCCTCTCCTCCAAGATGCGGAGGAGGTTGCGGAGGCCGCCCTGCCGGATGTGGCTGTGGAGGTCGTCCCGACCGAACCGACGTCGCTGCGCACGGCCGGGTTCTGGCTGCGGAGTGTGGCGTTTCTCGTGGACGGGGGCATGGTCGTGTTGCTTGCCACCGGCGGGGCGATGCTGGTGGACCTGGCGGTCCAGATCGGCGGATTGATCTCGTCGGCGCCCGAGGCCGGCCTGGAATGGCTCGACACGACGGCCACATCGCTCCTCGTCGTCCTGATCGTCCTGTGCTACTTCACCTTGTTCGTTGGATTCCGAGGCCAGACGCCGGGGAAGATGCTCCTCGGATTGAAGATCATCCGGACCACTGGCGAAGAGGTTGGGTACGGGAGCGCGCTCGTCCGCTGGATCGCTCAGTGTCTGAGCCTCCTGCCTCTTGGCCTCGGCTTCCTCATGATCGCCTTCTCCCGCCGGAAGCAAGGCCTGCACGATAAACTCGCGCGGACGTACGTCGTTCGGATTCCCTCGTGAGGGGCCGCTCCTCGGCCAATTCCGCTTGACACCCTGGGACAATTTCAGTACCGTACCCCTCGTTCTTCGCCTCACAAAACCCCTCTGAGGAGCTCCCCGGGCTGGTGGCTAGTCTGAGCCAGGGCTCTCGGCTCTCACATCTGAATTGGGCAGGTAGCTCAGTCGGTAGAGCACGGGACTGAAAATCCCGGTGTCGGCAGTTCGATTCTGCCCCTGCCCACCAGTCATTTCAGGTACATAACCGGCACCCTGCAGCTTCCGCTCCCTCACCTGTGCCCGAAACTGTGCCCTGTGCTGCGCAAATACTTTGTTCCTTCCTCCTTTGTTCTCATAACCTCTCCTGTTAGAATTGCATCCACAGCCCGAATCTGCAGGCTATAGCAGGGGAGGCCTTTCACATGCGGGAATATGCCTGTTTGGTACATGTATTTCGGACCGCCGTCGCGCTCGGGGCGGACGTTCTGGCGTTTCTAGTCGGTGGAAGACATTTTCTGAACAGCACACCGGCTGCAGGGACGTTTCCCCTGCCTCGCCCTGATCTGGGCTGATGGTGCCTATGGCGGGCCACTGGTGGACTGGGTCAAGGCCGCCACGGGATGGGTCCTGGACATTGTCAAACGCTCTGATGATCAAAAGGGCTTCATTGTGTTGCTCAAACGCTGGATCGTGGAACGGACTTCCGGATGGTTCGGGCGCTATCGGCGGTTGAGTAAGGACTACGAGGAGCCCTCTGTGCCAATATGAATGAGACACTCCCCCCTTCGGAGTTT
>JBIOJT010000039.1:0-20174 GCA_044451055.1 Methylomirabilales bacterium (SeqCode) | reverse complement strand
GAAGGGGGGAGGGGGCGATGGGGGAGCATCTCACACATGCCGAGATGTGCCACTTTCTCGACACGCAGGTTCCGTTCGTCAAGTCGCTGGGGATCTCATGCGAGGAGTTTCGACCTGGGTACGCCGTCGCACGCTGGAAGCGGGACCCACAATGGCTACGCCCGGGCGGCTATCTGTTCGGCGGGGGCCTGATGAGCTTGGCCGACGCGGCGATATACATGGCCATCCTCGGCCAGATCGGTCTGAAGGCCATGGCCGTGACGATCGAGTTGAAGATGAACTTCCTCCGTCCGGCCATTGGTGGCGATGTCCTGGCCCGAGCCCAGGTGCTCAAGGTCGGGCAACGCATCACATACGGAGAGGTGCGCTTATTCATGGCGGACGCTCAAGACAAGCTGATCGCGCATGCCACGTGCACCTACGCCATGCCAGACTCCGGGCAGCCCTGATCGCTGGAAGGCTGGTGGGTTTGCCGCGCGTCTGCCGGCCGGAACGTTTCACAGACTCTTTGTTTGCGGGGGAGGGAGACTCGTGGTGAATCGGTGGCTGCTGAAGACAGAGCCCGGGGAATACTCATTCGACGACCTGGTCCGCGACGGGAAGACGGTGTGGGATGGGGTCACCAACCCGCTGGCTCTCAGGCACCTGCGAGCGGTCCGAAGAGGCGACGAGCTGCTCATCTACCACACGGGCAACGTGCGCGCTGCAGTGGGTCTTGCAAGGGTGGAGAGCGATCCCTATGCCGATCCCGCGAGGCAGGATCCGAAGATTGTCGTGGTGGATGTGGTGCCGATCCGCAGACTCGCGCAACCCGTGAGCCTGGAGGCCATCAAAGCTGCTCCTGCGTTTCGTGACTTCGACTTGGTCCGTCTTCCTCGTCTCTCCGTCATGCCCGTGCCCGCCGCCCTCTGGAAGAGAATCCTGCAAATGAGTGAAGGCTAGCTCTCCCCGACGAGCGGGGAGGCCGCGGGCCCACCACACAATCGAGATTGCTCGTCAAAGGCAGGGAGAGAAGCCTGGGCTCGGTGGCCGGGAGCGGTCTGCCTCAGGCCTGGGTGGGACTCTGGTCCGACTGCCGGAGAAGTTCGAGGAACCGGGCGATCGTCGGGGTGAAGAGTTTCCCGCGCCGGTGGATAATCCCCAGGGGCCGGACCAGCTCCGCCATTGACAAGGGGACAGCGGCCAGGCTGCGGTTCCCCACCTCCTTCAGGATCGTCGGCCTCGGCAGGATGCTCACCCCGGCGCCGATGGCGATGGCCTGCTTGATCGTCTCGATGTTGTCGAATTCCATGACCACATTGGCCTTGGCCTCGTGCTGGCGGAGGCAGCGGTCAATCGCTTTTCGGATCATGAGATCTGTGTCGAAGGCCACAAAATTTTCCCCGTGCAGATCCGAAGCGGTGATGACCTTGCGCCGGGCCAGGCGATGGGTCGGGTGACAGACGAACACCATGGCCTCGTCTCGCCAGGGGATCACGGTGAGGGAACGATTCGTCGGCGGGTAGGAGAGAATCCCAAGGTCCGCCTCGTCGTTCAGGACCGCCTCCACGACCTTGTGCGGATGCAGGTATTCGAGGCGGACCTTGGCCTGCGAATACAGCGACATGAACCGCTGCATGTGGTCGCTCATGATGTGGATGCCGACCGAGTAGATGGCGGCGACCCGGACGTTTCCGGTGATCTGGGTCCGAGTGGAGGCAATCTGGCCGCGCACCTTCTCGAATCCCTGCAGCAGGGCCTGGCACCCCTCGTAGAAGGTCCGGCCTTCCGGCGTCACCATGAACGGTCGCTTGCTGCGATCGATCAGAAGAACCTTCAGCTCGGTCTCGATCTGCTGGATGGCCTGGCTGGCGGCGGACTGGGAGATCTGATTGGTCGCAGCACCCTGGGAGAAGCTGCGCAGCCGGACGATATCGCAGTAGAGCTTCAACATTTCGAGCGTCATGCTCGGCAACGTACACCATTAGCAGCTTTAATGTAAAGTATATTTCAATTTCCGCGTGACTTATGCTTGACATTGCGGTACCCTACCGCGACTCAGGGGGGGAAACACCACTCCAGCGTTTCCCGAGGCCGGCCGAGACTCTGGCCGGCAATCACCGACGGCGCCACGACAAGAGAGCACGAGAGCAGACGGGGTCTGGACAGTCCAGGCCCCGCCAAGCGGTGGTGCACGACGAGAGCACAGGAATGGCGCGGGCGAGGGGGATGACAGTGACGGATGCGGACGACCTGATGGCTCCGGGAATGCCACCGAAGCAAGGTCTTTACGATCCCCGATACGAACACGATAGCTGCGGGGTCGGGTTTGTGGTGGACATCAAGGGCCGGAAGTCCCATCGGATCGTCACCCAGGCCCTGACCGTTCTGAAGAATCTCCTCCATCGTGGCGCCTGCGGATGTGAGGCCAATACTGGGGACGGGGCGGGGATCCTCATCCAGATGCCCCACGCGTTCCTCAGCCGCGTGTGCGCCAAGTTCGGGATGATCCTGCCGGCCCCTCGATGGTACGGGGCGGGGTTGGTGTTTCTCCCCGCCGACCCAGTCCAGGCCGCTCGCTGCCAGGCCATCTTCGAGGAGATTATCCAGGAGGAAGGGCAGACCCTCCTGGGATGGCGGAACATTCCCACGAACGACGCGCCCGTCGGGCCCAGCGCTCGGGCGGTCGAGCCCGTCATCACGCAGATCTTCATCGGGCGAAACACCGACCTCGCGGACGACCGGGCCTTCGAGCGGCGGCTCTATGTCATCCGCAAGCGGGTGGAACATGCCATCTATGGCTCGGACATGCCGGCGCGCAAGTTCTTCTACGTGCCGAGCCTCTCCCCCAATACGCTCATCTACAAGGGCATGCTCTCGGCCGACCAGATCGAGACCATGTACCCGGACGTCACGGACCCGGCCGTGGAGTCGGCGCTGGCCCTGGTCCACCAGCGCTTCTCGACCAACACGTTCCCGTCGTGGCCTCTGGCCCACCCGTACCGGTATATGGCCCACAACGGAGAGATCAATACGCTCCGGGGCAACATCAATTGGATGCGGGCCCGCGAGGCCCTGTGCGAGTCTCCGCTCTTCCCCGACCTGAAGAAGATCCTGCCCATCGTGCTCGAGGGCGGGAGCGACTCGGCCATCTTCGACAACGTGCTGGAGTTTCTGGTCATGGCCGGGCGGTCGCTGCCCCATGCCATCCTCATGATGATACCCGAGGCCTGGCAGGGCCACGAGAGCATGAGTCCGGAGCGCCGGGCGTTTTACGAGTACCACTCCTGCCTGATAGAGCCGTGGGACGGCCCGGCCTCCATCGGCTTCACCGACGGGACCGTCATCGGCGCGGTCCTGGACCGGAACGGCCTCCGCCCCTCGCGCTACTACGTGACCAAGGACGGCCTGGTCATCATGGCCTCCGAGGTCGGGGTCCTGGACCTCCCGCCTGAGAACATCCTCATCAAGGAACGCCTGCACCCCGGGCGGATCTTCCTGGTGGACACGGCCCAGGGTCGGATCATCGACGATGCCGAGCTGAAACAGGCGCTCGCCATGGAGCATCCGTACCAGGAATGGCTGAAGCAGCACACGATCTCGCTGGAGGACGTCCCGCCGCCCCCCCATGTCCACCAGCCGGATCACCAGACGGTGCTCCAGCGGCAGCAGGTCTTCGGCTACACCCATGAAGATTTGCGCATCCTGCTGGCTCCCATGGCCACCAAGGGGGAGGAGCCGGTGGGCTCCATGGGGACCGACACCTCGCTGGCGGTCCTCTCCAACCGTCCCCGCCTGCTGTACGACTACTTCAAGCAGCTGTTTGCCCAGGTGACGAACCCACCGCTGGACGCCATCCGGGAGGAGCTCGTGACCTCGATGGAGAGCACCATCGGGCCAGAGAGGAACCTCCTGAAGGCGGAGCCGGAGAGCTGCCACCAGATCACCATCAAGGCGCCCATCCTGAACAATTACGAGGTGGCACAGTTGCGCCACATCACGGTCCACGGATTCCGGGCGACGACCCTCTCCATGCTGTTCCCGGTGGCCGAAGGGACCCGCGGCCTGGAGCGCGCGATCGACAAGCTGTGCCGTCAGGCCAGCCAGGCGATCGACCGCGGCTACACCATCCTGATCCTGTCGGATCGGGGTGTGGACCTGGAGCACGCGCCGATTCCGAGCCTCCTAGCCACGGCCGCCGTCCACCATCACCTGGTCCGGCAGGGGACCCGCACGAAGGTCGGCCTCCTGATCGAGACCGGCGACGCGCGCGAGGTGCACCACTGCGCCCTGCTCATGGGGTACGGCGCGGGGGCCATCAACCCCTACCTGGCCTTCGAGACGTTGGGCGACATGATCCGGCAGGGGATGCTGCCCGGCCTGGACCATGGGAAGGCGGTCAAGAACTACATCAAGGCGCTCAACAAGGGGATCCTCAAGGTGATGTCCAAGATGGGGATCTCCACGATCCAGAGCTACTGCGGCGCCCAGATCTTCGAGGCCATCGGGCTGCACCGGGATTTCGTGGACCGGTACTTCACCTGGACGCCCTCCCGCATTGGGGGGGTGGGCCTGGACGTCATCGCCGAAGAGACCGTTCGGCGACACAAGCGGGCCTTCCCCGACCGGCTGGTGGCGAAGCCCGATCTCGAGTGGGGCGGCGAGTATCAGTGGCGCCGGGAGGGCGAGTACCACCTCTTCAACCCGGACACCGTGTTCAAGCTGCAGCACGCCACGCGGAGCGGCCAGTACACGATCTTCAAGGAGTACACGGGGCTGGTGGACAATCAGAGCCGGAACCTGTGCACCCTCCGAGGCATCTTCGACTTCAAGTACGTCTCCCAGCCGATCCCCATCGAAGAGGTCGAGCCGGTCGAGTCGATCGTGAGGCGCTTCGCCACCGGGGCCATGTCTTACGGCTCCATCAGCCAGGAGGCGCACGAGACGCTGGCCATCGCCATGAACCGGATGGGCGGCAAGTCCAACACCGGGGAGGGCGGTGAAGACCCGGCGCGCTACCGACCGGATCCAAACGGCGACTCGCGCCGCAGCGCCATCAAGCAGGTCGCGTCGGGCCGGTTCGGCGTCACCAGCGAGTACCTGGTGAACGCCGACGACCTCCAGATCAAGATGGCCCAGGGGGCCAAGCCCGGCGAGGGCGGCCAACTGCCCGGCCACAAGGTCTATCCCTGGATCGCGAAGGTGCGGCACTCGACCCCGGGCGTGGGGTTGATCTCCCCGCCACCGCACCACGACATCTACTCCATCGAGGACCTGGCCCAGCTCATCTACGACCTGAAGAACGGCAACCCCAAGGCCCGCATCCACGTGAAGCTGGTGGCGGAGGTCGGAGTCGGCACCGTGGCGGCCGGGGTGGCCAAGGCGCACGCGGACGTGGTGCTGATCGCGGGCCACGACGGTGGCACGGGCGCCTCTCCGCTCACCTCCATCAAGCACGGCGGCGTGCCGTGGGAGCTGGGGCTGGCCGAGACCCAGCAGACCCTGGTGCTCAACAGGCTGCGCGACCGCATCGTGGTTCAGGTGGACGGGCAGATGAAGACGGGGCGCGACGTGGTCATCGCCGCCCTTATGGGGGCCGAGGAGTACGGGTTCGCCACGGCGCCCCTGGTAGTCCTGGGTTGCGTCATGATGCGGGTGTGCCACCTCAACACCTGTCCCGTGGGCGTCGCGACCCAGGATCCCGAGCTGCGCAAGCGGTTCACCGGCAAGCCGGAGTTCGTGCAGAACTTCTTCCGCTTCATCGCCCAAGAGGTCCGGGAGTACATGGCCAAGCTCGGCTTCCGGACCATGGACGAGATGATCGGGCGCATCGACCGGCTCGACGTCAAGCCGGCGCTGGATCACTGGAAGGCGCGCGGCCTGGACTTCTCGACGATCCTCCACCGTCCCGAGGTCGGGCCCGAGGTCGCGATCCGCAAGGTGCGCAGGCAGGATCACGGCCTGACCAAGTCGCTCGACGGGACGACCCTGATCCCAGCCTGCCAGTCGGCGTTGGAGCGGGGCGAGCGCGTGTCGTTGCGTCTGCCCATCCGGAACGTCCATCGCACGGTCGGCACGCTCCTCGGCTTCGAGGTGACGAGCCGGTACGGCGCGGAGGGCCTGCCCGACGACACGATCCGTATCCACTTCGCCGGCTCGGCCGGGCAGAGCTTTGGCGCCTTCATCCCACGAGGGATCACCTTGACGCTGGAGGGCGATGCCAACGACTACCTGGGTAAGGGACTCTCCGGCGGGCGCATCATCGCCTTCCCGCCCGCCCGCTCCACCTTCGTCCCCGAGGAGAACATCCTGGTCGGCAACGTGGTGCTGTACGGAGCGACTTCGGGCGAGGCATTCTTCCGGGGCGTTGCGGGAGAGCGTTTCGCGGTCCGAAACAGCGGCGCCATGGCCGTGGTGGAGGGAGCGGGCGACCACGGCTGCGAGTACATGACCGGCGGCCGGGTGGTGATCCTGGGTCGGACGGGGCGCAACTTCGCCGCCGGGATGAGCGGCGGCCTCGCCTACATCCTGGACGAAGAGGGGGACTTCGCGCGACGATGCAACACGGGGATGGTGGATCTCGAGGCGCTCGAGGATCCGGAAGACATCCAGACGGTCCGGGACCTGATCCGGAAACACGCGGAGTACACGCAGAGCACTCTAGCTAAGAAGGTCCTGGCGAACTGGGATCGCATGCTGTTCAAGTTTGTGAAGGTGATGCCGCGGGACTACAAGCGGGCGATGACCGCGATGAAACGCGCCCAGTTAGAGGGGATCCCCTGGGAGGTGGCCGTGATGGAGGGGGCCCATGGCTAAACCCACCGGCTTCCTCGAATTCAAGCGGGCCAAGCAGCCGTATCGGCCGGTGGAGGAGCGGATCCGGGACTGGAAGCAGGTCATGCTTCCTTGGCCGACGGAGGTGCTGCAGAAGCAGGGCGCTCGCTGCATGGACTGCGCCGTTCCCTTCTGCCACCAGGGATGTCCGCTGGGAAACATCATTCCGGACTGGAACGACCTGGTGTACTGGAACCGCTGGCGGGAGGCCATAGATCGCCTGCACGCGACGAACAACTTCCCGGAGTTCACCGGGACGTTGTGCCCCGCCCCCTGCGAGGGTTCGTGCGTCCTGGGGATCAATGACGACCCGGTCACCATCAAGGCCATCGAGCTGACAATTATCAATCGGGCCTTCGACGAGGGATGGATCAAGCCCGAACCTCCGGTCATCCGCACCGGGAAGAAGGTGGCGGTGGTGGGTTCCGGGCCGGCGGGGCTGGCGGCCGCGCAGCAGTTGAACCGCGCCGGCCATTGGGTCACCGTCTTCGAGCGGGCCGACCGAATCGGCGGTCTCCTGCGGTACGGGATCCCCGAGTTCAAGCTGGAAAAGCGGGTTCTGGACCGCCGACTGGATATCCTCGGCAAAGAGGGGATCCGGTTCCGGGTGAACGCGAACGTCGGGGTGAACGTTCCCGTGGAGGAACTCCGGCGTGAATTCGACGCCAGCTTGCTCGCGGGTGGAGCGACGATGCCGCGCGACCTCAAGGTTCCCGGGCGCGAGCTTCAGGGCATCCACTTCGCCATGGAGTACCTGCCGCTGCAGAACCGGCGGTGCGATGGGGACGAAATCCCGGAGGGCCGGTTCATCACCGCCCGCGGAAAGCGGGTAGTGATCATCGGCGGGGGCGACACCGGCGCCGATTGCCTCGGGACCGTGCACCGGCAGGGTGCCGTATCGGTGCACCAGTTCGAGCTGCTGCCGTCCGCACCCAATGAGCGGGCGCCCGACAACCCCTGGCCGCTGTGGCCCAACATCTTCCGGACGTCGTCGGCGCACGAGGAGGGAGGGGTCCGGGATTACTGCATTTCCACAACGCGATTCTCGGGGCGGAACGGCCGGGTGGAGCGGCTGCACGCCGTCCGGGTGGAGTTCGTGTCGGACGGCAACGGTCGAAAAGCCATGCGCGAGGTTCCTGGGACCGAGTTCGAGTTGGAGGTGGAGCTGGTCCTGCTGGCGATGGGCTTCCTCGGGCCTGAGAAGGATGGGATGCTGAGTCAATTCGGCGTGAAGTTCACCGAGCGAGGGACCGTTTGGCGCGACGAGAGCTGGATGACAAGCGTTCCCGGCGTCTTCACCGCGGGCGACATGCAGCGTGGGCAGTCCCTGATCGTCTGGGCGATCTCGGAAGGGCGGCAAGCCGCCAAGGGAGTCGACCGGTACCTGATGGGGTCAACCAACCTGCCTTAACGGCGGGCATTCGCTCGCGCACATCATACGTGTTCCGGAATGAGGTGACGAAAGTCCCGACGTTCTTTCCTGCGGGCCGCTTCCTCTGACGCTGTCCAGTCATCCCTCGCCACATCGCAGGTCAACGCATCAAGCCTTGCGCCCGAGCCTAACGCCCAGCGGCTACCCTACGGCGCCGCGCTTTCCCTGGCCGAAATCGTAATCCGTTCTCATGACCCTTCCTCATACTGCCGCCGCTCGTCGAGCCGAAATCAAACCAGCACATTCACCCCGCCACGTGTAGGCGACCACCAGAAGTCGGCCACGAGCGTCCACACCGATTGTTACGAAGCCCTGTTCCGACGGATGGTCGTCCGGAACCATGAGAGCAAGATTGTCGTAGAGCACCGTGCCCGCATCCGCGAAGTGCACGCCATGTTTGCGAAGATTCGAAGCGGCCTGCTTGGCGTCCCGCCCGAATTCCATCAAAGCTCAGTGTCTGCACGCCTGTGCAGACTGTTAACGACTGTCCCGCTGGTTAGGAGGAGTTTCCCTGTCTGTGCCGCATCCAGGGGTTGGGGCCATCAGGGAAGCCGTCAAAATCATCCGCGTCGGAAGGGTGCGCCATCCGCCCGAGCGACCCAAAGAGCAACCTTGGCGCAAAACCTTCCTCAGC
Organism: Methylomirabilales bacterium (SeqCode); assembly: GCA_044451055.1. Taxonomy (GTDB): domain Bacteria; phylum Methylomirabilota; class Methylomirabilia; order Methylomirabilales; family 2-02-FULL-66-22; genus 2-02-FULL-66-22. The sequence goes on along the minus strand of JBIOJT010000039.1, from coordinate 11,295 downwards.
AGGATGGGGATTCCGCGAAGAATTCTTGACGGCGCGCCAACCAAGGGGATAAATTACTGCGTGAAAGTCGCGTTGAACGTTGCAGAAATCTCCTCTGCTCGCGCCAGGCTCCTCGCCGGAAGTGGCGGTCGTCGCGCGGGCATTTTTTTGGCCCCGGTCAGGTCCCGTCCCATGACTTGCGAGAGGGAGAGGGGGTGGGGACCCGTGGTTGGGCCTCGAGTGAGTCGTGACTGAAACGGCGGACATCCTCATCATCGGGGCGGGGATCGTGGGGTGTAGCATCGCCTATCATCTGGCCGCGCAGGGCGCCCCCAAGGTCGTCGTTGTGGAGAAGAACCTCATCTGTTCCGGCGCCACGGGGAAGTCGACTGGGGGAATCCGGCAGCAATTCGCCACGGAGGTAAACGTCCAGCTCTCTCTCGAAAGCGTGCAGATGTTCCATCGGATGAAGGACGAGCTGGGGATCGACCCGGAATTCCGGCAGGTCGGATACCTCTTCATGGCCAGCACGCCGAAGGAGCTGGATCTGTTCCGCCGGCAAGCCGAGTTCCAGCAGCGATACCGGATCCCCGTCCGGATAACCTCTCCGGACGACATCCGCAGGATCGTTCCGTACGTCCGACTGGACGACATCATCGGCGGAGCCTTCTGTCCGACCGACGGCTATGCCGCTCCGTACGAGGTCACGATGGGCTATGCGTCGGCGGCCCGCCGATTGGGCGTCACCATCCACGAACAACGGGCGGTCACGGGGATCCTACGGGAGGGCGGCCGAGTCGCCGGGGTCGAGACCTCGCGCGGCCCGATTCACGCGCGCGTGGTGGTGAATGCCGCCGGTCCCGAGGGAGGGGTGGTCGGAGCAATGGCCGGCCTAAACATTCCCGTGAAGCCGTACCGTCGTCAGATGTTCACGACGGGCCCTTTGCAGGAATTCAGCCAGGAACCGCCCCTGACAATCGACTACCATCGTAACTGGTACTTCCGCGGCGAGATGGGCGGCTGCCTGTTCTCTGGGCCGAAGGACGACGAGAGCACCTTCAACACCAACGTGGACTGGGAAAATCTTGCCGAGAGCGTGGCCAAGGCCGTCGCGCGGGTCCCTCTCCTGGAAAAGGCGGATGTCAAGCGCGGCTGGGCCGGCTCCTACGATATCTCGCCGGACAATAACGCGATCCTGGGGGCAGTGCCGGAGCTGTCCGGCTTCTATCTTGCGACGGGACACAGTGGTCACGGGTTCATGCACGGTCCGGCCACGGGCAAGTTGATGGCGGAACTGATCCTGACGGGGAAGACCTCGATTGACATCAGTGTGTTCAGTCTCGATCGCTTCCGGACGGGGAAGACTATCCGGGAGCCGATGACGATGCACGAGGCGTGATACCAAATGCGGAACGAGGCGAGAGAACCGAGAGCCGATGGCCGAGAGACGGGAAGAGCGGATGCCCGGCTGATCATTGCCGCCAGCGAGGCGGACGCGAACCTGTTCTACGCGACGCGGTTCCTGGCCCCGGATCCTTTTATATTTCTGTGGCACGGGGATGAAAAAATCCTCCTCATGTCGGATCTGGAGCTGGACCGCGCACGCGCCCAAGCCGCCGTGGACACTGTCCTGCCCATCCGCCAGTATGAGGAGCGAGCGAAGGCTTCAGGGATCGAGCGTCCCACGCAGATTGACGCGCTCTGGGAACTCCTCCAGGAACGCCAGATCAAGAGCTTGCTCGTGCCCGGGAATTTTCCCATCGAGCACGCCGACCGGCTGCGCCAGCGGGGCCTGACTCTCCTCGTGAAGTCGGAGCCGTTCTTCGAGGAGCGACTGGTAAAGTCTCCGGCCGAGGTCCAGGCCATCACGGCGGCGTTGCGCCACACCGAAGCGGCGATGGATGCGGCCATCGCGGCGATCCGCGAGGCGGAGGTGCGGGAGGGGGTGCTGTGGTGGCGGGACGAGGTGCTGACGGCCGAAACGATCAAGCGGCTCATCGCCAGGCAGCTCCTCGATGATGGTCTCGTCGCGCAGCGTACCATCGTCGCCTGTGGAGAGGACGGGTGCGACCCGCACAACGAGGGCAGGGGGCCCCTCCGACCAGGGTGCTCGATCATCATCGACATCTTCCCCCGGGATCTGGAAAGCCGGTACTTCGCCGACATCACCCGGACCGTGGTCAATGGCAGGGCCTCCGACGCATTGCGGCGGATGTATTCCGCCGTGGCCGCGGGGCAGGAGTGCGCTCTCCGCTTGATCCGAGATGGGGCGGATGGGGAGGCGATCCACCGCGAGGTCCAGCAGACCATGACAGGGTACGGCTTCCAGACGGGCGAGGTCAACGGCCGGATGCAGGGGTTCTTTCACGGGACCGGTCACGGCCTCGGCCTGGAGGTCCACGAATTGCCGCGCGTGTCCAAGGTGAAGACGACGCTCCGCGCTGGGAACGTGGTCACGGTGGAGCCCGGTCTGTACTACCCGGGCATCGGGGGCGTCCGGATCGAAGACGTCGTCGTTGTCACCGAGAAGGGGTGCCAGAAACTCACGAAATACCCCAAAGAGCTGGAGGTCTAAATGCCGGATCTTCGCTATCGCAGCTTTCGTACGAAAGTGTACGCGCGCCTGTGTCCACCGGATCTCTCCCCGGAAGACCGCGAAAGGTTCTTGGCTCTACTCGACCGGCAGGACGAGGAAGGGATGGAGACCTTCTTCGCGAGGCGTCCGCTGGAGGATCAGGCGAAGCGCGTGGTGGGCATCCTCAAGGAGGCACGTGAATTGGGAGAGCGGGTGAACGTCTTGGATCGGACGCTGCCGTCGCTTCCCCACGCCGAGATCACGGAATGCTACCTCCGACTCCGGGCACTGGGCAATGAGATCGGCGACCTTGAAGCTGCTGGGATTCTCAAATAGACGGGAAGCTCTCCACGCGGATGGCATCAACGCCGAACCAGATCCTGCCCAGAGAGCGCTTTGACACCCCGCGCGGCAACAATCCTTCTCTGAATTGAAAATCTGGAAACACTCCATGATTTCCAATAGATCATTATCGAACTTTAAAGTATTTTATCGACAATATGTTTCACACGATTTGTCTTTTCGATCCACCTGTTCTCGCCTTCCAGCAGTAAATGACGAAACACCTTGACGCTGACGTGAAGTTTCTGTATATTGCGGACTGGTTTGATCACGATTACCTCACTCCGAAGAATTGACGATGGGTTGGATGCGAGAATCAGAGGGTAACGGGAATAACGGTCGGCTCATGCGTATCGGCGATCTGGCCAGGAAGGCCGGGACGACGATGCGGACGATCCGGTACTACGAGCAGCTTGGATTGATCGCACCCGCAGCCCGGACCCGGGGCGGCTTTCGCCTGTACGAAGAGGATGACGTACGCAAGCTGCGCTTGATCAAGAGCCTGCAGCTTGTGGACACTCCCTTGTCACAGGTCAAGGCCTTCTTCGACCAGCGGAGGCGGGGACGGGTGGCCTCGGACATCGCCGCTGGCCTCAGCGCGTTGCTCGAGCAGCAGTTGCGCGAGGTGGAGCAGCGCATCGCGCAATTTCGGGTGATGGAGGCCTCGCTCCGGGAGACGATCGAGATCTTGCGCTGCTGTGCGGAGTGTTCGCTGGAGCCGGGCCCGGAGGTCTGCCCGCGCTGCCCGGTGATCACATCGCGTTCCGCGATCCCCCTGCACATGCAGGCCGTCATCGAACTGGCGCAGCGAGCAAACGAAGCCGCGGGCTTCCCCGCGCAAGAGAGTTATGGCTTACTGACGGCGGCGACCTCGAGGGTGTCGCGCCGCCCTGACACCGACTAACAACAGGAGGAGGCATTTCATGATCACCGTCACACAACTGGCCGCCGAGAAGATCAAGGGAATCAAGACCGCCCAGCAAGCCCCCGCGGAGGCGGGGCTGCGCATTCGGGTGGTGGGTGGCGGCTGTTCCGGTTTCCAGTACCAACTTGCCTTCGATGCTCCCCAGCCCGGAGACCAGGTTTTCGAGCAGGACGGGGTCAGGGTCGTGGTGGACCCGAAGTCCTTCCTCTACCTGAGCGGCACCGAGATCGACTATGCGGATTCGCTCACCGGGGCCGGCTTCACCCTGAAGAACCCCAACGCGAAGGGCAGCTGCGGCTGCGGGTCCAGCTTCAACGCTTAGGCCTGGTGCCGCCAACCGTTGGTGGCGCGAGCCGACCTGCAGTTGGGTGCGGATCGAACCAGGGACCGGAGTCTCACGGCGCAGTCTTCCCTCGAGAAAGGGGCCCTGAATGAGCACGGAGGTCGTGACGGTACCGGGCGTCACGCCGGAAGAGGCCGCCGAGATCGAGCGCGGGATCCTGCTCACCAAGCTGGAAAGCATGGTGAACTGGACGGTAAACTGGGCGCGCCGTTCCTCGATTTGGCCGGCCACATTCGGCCTCGCCTGCTGCGCCATTGAGATGATGGCGGCCGGTGCATCACGGTTCGACCTGGCCCGCTTCGGGGCTGAGGTGTTCCGCGCCTCGCCGCGCCAGGCCGACCTCATGATCGTGGCCGGACGCGTGAGCAGGAAGATGGCCCCCGTCCTGCGCAAGATCTACGACCAGATGCCGGACCCGAAGTGGGTGATCTCCATGGGGGCGTGTGCCTCCTGCGGCGGCGTCTTCAACACATACACGATCGTCCAGGGGGTGGACCAGGTGGTCCCGGTGGACGTCTACGTCCCGGGCTGCCCGCCGCGGCCGGAGCAGCTCATTCACGGGATCATGCTGCTGCAGGAAAAGATCAAGAACGAGCGCCACGCGCGCACGGACCTCATCAACCTTCCGTGGGAGCGGGCGAAGTCCTGATATTGGGGGGGCAGGCAGGCGCCGGGGGGAGGCTGAGCGCCTCCGTTCCCTGGCTCAATCGCTGGGCGAAGAGGAGCGCGGGGATTCCATGACAGTCGAGACGCAGGCAGTAGCCATGCCACCGACCAAGCGACGCGAGCAGCTGGACAGGGTCGTCATCCGGTTCGCCGGCGACTCGGGCGATGGGATGCAGTTGACGGGAATGCAGTTCACCACCGAGTCGGCCCTGGCGGGGAACGACATCGGGACCCTGCCGGACTTCCCGGCGGAGATCCGCGCCCCGGCAGGAACCCTGGCGGGGGTGAGCGGATTTCAGGTCAACTTCAGCAGCCTGGAGGTGTACACCCCCGGGGACAATCCCGACGTCCTCGTGGTGATGAACCCGGCGGCGCTCAAGGTGAACATCGGAGATCTCAAGCCCGGGGGGATCCTCCTGGCCGACCAGGACGGATTCGATGCAGGGAACCTGAAGAAGGCCGGCTACGTCACCAACCCCCTCGAGGACGGTTCGCTGTCTCAGTATCAGGTCTTCGTGGTCGACATGACCGGGATGACCCTCACGGTCCTGGAGGACCTGAAGCTTTCCAACAAGGTCGCCAGCCGGTGCAAGAACTTCTTTGCCCTGGGGCTCTGCTCATGGCTGTACAACCGGCCGGTTGACCCGACCCTCAAGTGGATCCAGGACAAGTTCAAGCGGACGCCGGAACTGGTGGAGGCGAACGCCCGCGTGCTGAAGGCGGGATTCCATTTCGGTGAGACGGCGGAGCTGTTCGCCGTCCAGTACGAGGTGAAGCCGGCCCGGATCGCGCCGGGCACGTACCGCAATCTGACGGGCAACACCGCCCTGGCGCTCGGCCTCGTGGCGGCCTCCAGCAAGGCAGGGCTGCCCCTGTTCCTGGGGAGTTACCCCATCACCCCCGCCAGCGACATCCTGCACGAGCTGGCGCAGTACAAGAATTTCGGCGTCTTCACATTCCAGGCCGAAGATGAAATCGCCGGCGTCTGCTCGGCCCTGGGCGCCGCGTTCGGCGGGGCCGTCGGCGTCACGACCTCGAGCGGACCGGGGATCGCCCTGAAGCAGGAGGCCATCAATCTGGCCGTGATGGTCGAGCTGCCCATGGTCATCTGCAACGTCCAGCGGGGCGGGCCCAGCACCGGCCTTCCCACCAAGACGGAGCAAGCCGACCTGTACCAGGCCATCTTTGGCCGCAACAGTGATTCGCCGCTGCCCGTCCTGGCCGCGGCGACCCCGGGCGATTGTTTCTCCATGGCCTACGAGGCCGTCCGGGTCGCCATAAAGTACATGACGCCCGTGATCCTGCTCACCGATGGCTACCTGGCCAACGGGGCGGAGCCATGGTCGATCCCGAGGTTCGAGGAGCTTTCGCCCATCCCGGTCCGCTTCCGGACCGAGCCCGAGGGCTTCTTCCCATACCTCCGGGACCCGGAGACCCTGGCGCGCCCATGGGTGAAGCCCGGCACCCCCGGTCTGGAACACCGGATCGGCGGCATCGAGAAAGAGGACGTCACGGGCAACATCAGCTATGCGCCGGCCAACCACGAGTTGATGACCCGTGCGCGAGCCCGCAAGATCGCGGCGGTGGCCCAGGACATCCCGCCGACCACGATTCGTGGCGATGAGGCTGGCGACCTCCTCGTGGTGGGGTGGGGCAGCACCTATGGCGCGATCGCCGCGGCCGTGGACGAGGTGCGGGCCCGGGGAAAGAAGATCTCCCATGTCCACCTGCGCCATCTGAATCCGCTGCCGCCCGACCTTGGCGGGATCCTGCGCCGGTTCAAGGCGGTCCTCGTACCGGAGATGAATATGGGCCAGCTCCTGATGATCCTCCGGGCGACATACCTGGTGGATGCGGTCGGGTTAAACAAGATCCAGGGTCAACCGTTCAAGGTCGCTGAAATCGCCAGCAAGATCCTGACGTTGCTGGAGGGCTAGCATGAACGACGCCGCGCTCGCCACGGAGACACCCAAGCTCACGCGAAAGGACTTCGTCTCGGACCAGGATGTCCGGTGGTGCCCGGGCTGCGGAGATTACTCCATCCTGGCCCAACTGCAGAAGGTGATGCCGGAGCTGGGCCTGCCCCGGGAAAAGTTCGTCTTCATCTCCGGGATCGGATGTTCCAGCCGATTCCCGTACTACATGAACACCTACGGCTTCCATTCGATCCACGGGAGGGCCCCTGCCGTCGCGACCGGGCTCAAGATCTCCCGGCCGGACCTCTCGGTCTGGGTGGTCACCGGGGACGGAGACGGGTTGAGCATTGGCGGGAACCACTTGATTCACGCCCTGCGACGGAACGTGGGGTTGAAGATCCTGCTGTTCAACAACCGGATCTACGGCCTGACGAAGGGCCAGTACTCGCCCACCTCGGAGCTGGGGAAGGTGACCAAGTCCACCCCCGTCGGATCGGTGGACTATCCCTTCAATCCCATCGCGGTGGCCATGGGCGTGGACGCCACCTTCGTCGCGCGCAGCATTGACGTGGAGGCGAAGCACCTCCAAGACATGCTCCGGCGCGCTTACGAACACTCGGGCGGCGCCTTCATCGAAATCTTGCAGAACTGTAATATCTTCAACGACGGCGCCTGGGAGCCGCTCACGGACAAGGCCACCAAGGCGGACACGGTCCTGCTCATGGAGCATGGCAGACCCTTGATTTTCGGCAAGAACCGGGACAAGGGGATCAAGCTGGGAAGTAACGGACGCCTCCAGGTGGTCTCCCTGGGGAATGGGATCTCCGAGGCGGACATCCTCGTCCACGACGAGACGAACCGGCCGCTGGCATACATGCTGGCCCATCTGGAGACCCCGACTCCCATCGGCGTCTTCCACGCGAGCGTGCGGCCCGCATACGAAGATGCCATGCACAACCAACTCGAGGCTGCGCGACGGAAGGTGGGGCCAGGGAACGTCAACGCCCTGTTCAATCGCGGTGAGACATGGGTGGTCGAGTGACGCCCGCGCCATCGCGCACTCTCGCCGCCGAAAGCAACGCGACCCGCCCGCCGCACCGGTGATCACGGTCGTCTCCGACGAAGAGGGAAGGGCATGAACCTACGCGGCCTGGCGCCGGAAACACGGGTCCGCCTACGGCGGGCCTGCGAGCGAATCGTGGGTCCCGAAGGTATCGTCGCCGATCCGGACGAACTTCGGGTCTACGACTGTGACGCCCTGACGTTCTTCCATCGGTGCCCGCCGGATCTTGCGGTCTTGCCCACCTCCACGTCACAGGTCGCCGATGTTCTCCGGCTCTGCTACGAATTGGGCGTCCCCTTTCTTCCGCGGGGGGCCGGCACCGGTCTCTCGGGAGGCGCCACGCCCCTGGCTGGCGGGGTCATGATCGTCCTGACCCGCATGACCCGCATTCTCGACCTGGACCTCCCCAATCGGATGGCTACCGTTGAGGCGGGGTGCGTGAATCTGTGGCTGACGAAAGCCGTGGAGCGGCACGGGTTGTTCTATGCGCCCGATCCGGCCAGCCAGTCGGCGTGCACCATCGGCGGGAACGTGGCGGAGAACGCGGGCGGTCCGCACTGCCTCAAGTACGGGGTGACGACGAACCACGTCCTGGGGGCGGCCGTGGTCCTTCCCGATGGTGAGGTAGTTCGTTTGGGCGGGAAGGTGACCGAGGCGCCGGGATATGACTTGCTGGGTGTGTTCACGGGTGCGGAGGGGACTCTCGGCATCTGCACCGAGGTCACGGTGCGGCTGATGCCGCAACCGCAGGCGGTGAAGACAATTCTGGCGGTCTTCCGCAACATCGAGGACGCCAGCAGCTCAGTGTCGGGGGTCATCGCGCGCGGCATCATTCCCGTGGCGATGGAGCTGATGGACCGCGAGACGATCAGGGCGGTCGAGGCCAACGTCAAAGCCGGGTATCCGCTGGATGCAGGTGCGGTGCTGCTCATCGAGCTGGATGGCCCCCGCGCGCAGATCGAGGCGGAGGCAGTGGGGGTGGAGGCGGTCTGTCGCGGGCGGGGATGCCTGGACGTTCGCGTGGCGCGGACGGAGGAGGAGCGGGCCCTCCTGTGGAAGGGCCGCAAGGAGGCCGCGGGCGCCTTCGGTCGCATCGCGCACCACTATTACCTCCAGGACGCCGTCGTCCCGCGGACCAAGATGCCCCAGGTGCTGCGGGAGATCGAGGAGATCGGTGCCCGGTACGGGATCAAGATCGCCAACGTGGCCCACGCCGGCGATGGGAACGTCCACCCGATGATCTGCGTGGACAAGGACGTGCCGGGGTGCGAGGGGCGGGCTCTCGAAGCGGGATCGGAAATCATGCGACGCTGCATCGAGGCGGGCGGGACCGTGACCGGTGAGCACGGGATCGGGCTCGAGAAGCGTGAATATCTGCGACTCATGTACAGTCCTGTGGACCTTGCCGTCATGCATCGGGTGCGGGCCGTCTTCGACCCGAAGGGCCTGTGCAACCCCGACAAGATCTTTCCCGATGGGGACGAATCGGCGGGGGTGGGGCTTTCCCTCCATCACGTATCGACGGTGTCGGCGGTATGACGGTTGCTACCAGCGTCATTGAGGACCTGCGCGCCATCGTGGGCGCCGAATCCCTCGTAACAGGGGAGAGACTTGGGGCCTACCACCTCGGCGGCAAGACGCCGCAGGCTGCCACCATGCCGGCGGACGAAGAAGAGGTCTCCAGGGTCCTGGCGCTGGCGTGGAAGGCAGATCTGGGTGTAGCCCCCTGGGGCGGAGGGTGCCACCAGTCCATCGGGTACCCGCCCAGCCGCTACGATCTGGTGCTGGACCTCACCCGGCTGAACCGCCTGCTTGCCCACGAGCCGGCCGACATGACGGCGACGGCCCAGGCTGGCGTCCGGATGGCCGATCTGCAGCGCCAGCTGGGCGAGCACGACCAGTTCCTACCTCTGGATGTCCCGATGCCGCGCCGGACGACGCTCGGGGGTGCGCTGGCAGCCAAGTTGGGTGGCCCGCTTCGCTGTCGCTACGGGACGGCGCGGGACCTCCTCCTCGGAGTACGAATGGCCCATGCCGACGGGACGATCACGAAGGGTGGAGCCAAGGTCGTCAAGAACGCGACGGGCTACGACGTGACCAAGCTTTACCTCGGCTCGCACGGTACCCTCGGGATCATCCTGGAGGCGACATTCAGGCTGTACCCCCAACCGGAAGTGGAGCAGGGCTGGTGGCTGGGCACTCGCGACCTGGACACGGCGCAGCGACTGGTCGATCGGATTCTTGGATCTCACCTCGTCCCGAACAGAGTGGAACTGCTGGATGAGGCCGCGGCGCAGGCGTGCGGAATCTCCGGGCCAGGTGTGGTGGTGTCCATTTCGGGCCTTCCCGAGACCGTGGAGGGGCAGCGAGTGGACCTTGATCGGATCGTCGGTGAGTTTGGAACCACGCTGGCCGAGATTCGCGACGGGGAGAGAACCTGGAGCAGGCTCAGCGATTTCCCCTGGGTAAGTCCCGGCCGGGACAGCCCGGGCCTTCAAGCCCTCTGGCGGGGAGGCGTCACACCTGCAGACTGCGGCAGAGCCATCCAGGTGATTCGCGAGGCCACCCGTCCGCCGGCGGCGGTGGCAATTGCCTCCACCGTCTCGCACGGTGCCCTCAGGGGACGTTTTCGAGCCGAAACGGTCGAGGCGCTCGTGGAGAACCTGAGGGCAGCCCGCGAAATCCTGGTTGGCCTCGGAGGGTACATGGTGCTCATGAATCTGCCCGAGGCCGCGCGGGGTTGGATTGACGTGTGGGGGACACCACCGGCTGGCCTGGGCGTCATGAAGCGGCTCAAGGCTGCCTTCGATGCCAAGGCGATTCTCAACCCGGGCCGGTTCGTGGGCGGCATCTAGTCGTCGATCTGCATTGAATGGTGAGGGCCAGGTGACGACCGCAGCAAGCACAGAACAAGAAAGGGACGGCAGGCCTGCTGCCCCGTCCTTCGACGCTGCCGATCCCTTCGACGGCAAGGGTATCCTGGATTGCGTCCACTGCGGGCTGTGCCTGCCCACTTGCCCCACGTACCTGACGACGGGCCTCGAGATGGCGTCCCCCCGCGGGCGGATTTACATGATGCGCGCCGTGGAGGAGGGGCAAGCGAAAATCAGTTCCGTGTTCGTGAAGCACCTGGATCAATGCCTCGGGTGTCTCGCCTGCCAGACGGCGTGTCCATCCGGGGTGCCCTATGGGCATCTGCTGGAGTCGGCGCGCGTCCAGATCGAGCGGCGGTACGAGCGCCCGGCCAAGGATCTCTATTGGCGGCGCGCGATCCTCTCCCTGTTCCCGTATCCGGAACGGATGCGACCGGTCCTGTCCGCGCTGTACTGGTACCAGCGCCTCGGGGTGTCGCGTCTGCTGCGCGCCTCGGGCCTCCTTCCCGTCTTATCTTCTCGGTTGGCCCACATGGAAGCGTTGTTGCCTCCGGTGCCGTCGCACGCGGCTCGACATCCCCTGCCGGAGATCAGTCCCGCCGTTGGCGTGCGG
>JBIOJT010000038.1:0-20298 GCA_044451055.1 Methylomirabilales bacterium (SeqCode) | reverse complement strand
CCTCAAGGGTAAGGTGGTCTTGGTCTACTTCTGGGCAACCTGGTGACCAGACTGCCGGGAGGAGTTGCCTTCCGTCAACAGGATTTACAGCGAGTTCAAGAACCAGGGCCTCGACGTCCTCCTCGTGGACATCCGGGAGAGCCCCGACCTGGTCAAGCGGACCGTCCAGGAGCGGGGCTACGTCGCTCCTGTCCTGCTCGACCAAAGTGGGGATGTGGCCGGGAGGCAGTGGGGTGTGTGGGGGACACCCACGGCCTACGTGATCGATCGCCAGGGGCGACTCGCCGGGCGCATCGTCGGACCGCGAGACTGGAGCAAGACGGAGGCGCGGACGTTCGTCCAGGACCTCCTTGAAGCAGAGGCAAAGCCCTGAGCTCGCGCATCCTTCTCGTTTAGCTGCCATCTCTCGTCCACACTGGCAGGGCCGGGCAACCGGGGCGCCTGCAGGCGCCCCGGAGTTTTTTCCTTGCCCCCGCCGGACCGATCGTCCAACCGAGTTGAGCGCAGACCCCGCGCGACCACACGATCGCTTCAAACCATCCTGACCAGCGGGGCGCGCTCCGCCCCACTCGATTCCGAGGCCGGCCGTCCATCATCGTGGATGGCACGGCCACCTGCCCGCCGTCGAAGAACGGTGCGAACAGCCGCACCCCAGATTTTCTCTGGAGGCCTGGATTCGGGGCGCGGAAATCCCCTTGACATACGGGAGTCCAGCGGTGTAGATACACGATATCATTTTGCTGTTCGTGGAATGTAACGGCAACTCACAAGCCTCCCCGGCCACGGGGAGGTTTTCCTCTCTCCGCTCCGTCCGCGAAAGGGCCACCACCATGCAGGCCGGCCGACACTCCGGTGCCGCAGCCACTTCGCGGGTGTCCCGCATCCTCAGCCAACGCATGCGTGGCCGAAGTCGTCCGTCGAGCCTTTGATCGCTCATCGGGGAGACGCCGCCGCTCCCCGATGGGAGTCCAAGAAGCTAGAGAATGCTAGAAGAAGGGAGGAGGAAATGGCAAAAGTCCTGGTGATTCATCCGGAGCGATGTACGGCCTGCCGCGCGTGCGAGCTGGCTTGCTCCATGAAACACTACGGTGAATTCAATCCGAGCCGCTCGCGCATCCAGGTGAACATCTTCCTGGAGGAGGCAGTCTACATTCCGACCACCTGCACCCAGTGCGACCAGGCCTGGTGCGCGAAGATCTGCCCGACCAACGCCATCGTCCGGGACGAGGCCACCATGGCTTACAAGGTCCTGGACGACAAGTGCGTGGGCTGCAAGATGTGCGTCCTGGCCTGCCCCTTCGGCAGCATCGTCCTCTTCCCGGAGAAGGGGAAGGCGGAGAAGTGCGATCACTGCCTGTCCATCGACGGCGATCCGGAGTGCGTGAAGTTCTGCACTCCCAAGGCACTGGAATACCTGGACGAGGACAACGAGGTGCGGATGCGGCAGATGGCCACGGCACTGAAGCTCAAAGAGACCTTTAAGGAGGTGACGGTCTGATGGGCGGCTGGCAGGGGCAGATCCTTCGCGTCAATCTCACCAAGGGGACCTTCAAGAAGGAGAAGCTCGACCCGAAGCTGGCCCGCGCCTACATCGGCGGGCGCGGCTTGGGGACCAAGATCCTGTACGACGAGATCGATCCCAAGGTGGATCCACTCAGCCCGAACAACAAGCTGATCATGGCCACCGGTCCGCTCACCGGAACGAATGCGTCCACCGGCGGCCGTTACATGGTGATCACGAAATCACCCCTCACCGGAGCCGTCGCCTGCAGCAACTCCGGCGGCTACATCGGCGCCGAGATCAAGTTCTGCGGCTACGACTTCCTCATCTTCGAGGGCCGGGCCAAGTCGCCGGTCTACCTCTGGCTCAACAATGACAAGGTCGAGCTTCGCCCGGCCGACAAGGTCTGGGGGAAGACGACCAACCAGACGGAGGACCGGCTCAAGGCCGAGACCCACGAGGAGGCCCATGTCTGCTCCATCGGCCCGGCCGGGGAAAAGCTGGCCCTGACCGCCTGCGTGATGAACGACAAGCACCGGGCGGCCGGCCGCTCGGGTGTGGGCGCGGTCATGGGTTCCAAGAACCTCAAGGCCGTCGTGGCCAAGGGATACCAGTCGGTCAAGGTTGCCCGCCCCAAGGAGTTCATGGCGGCCTGCCTGGCCGTGGTCAAGAAGCTGAAGGAGTCTCCCGTCACGGGCGGCGGCCTGCCCAAGTACGGGACGCCGATCCTGGTGAACGTGATCAACGCCCACGGCTTCCTGCCCACCCGGAACTTCCAGCTAGGCCAGTTTGAGGGCGCCGACAAGGTGAGCGGCGAGACCATCGCTGACACGATCCTGATCAAAAACAAGGGCTGCTTCGCCTGCACCATCGCCTGCGCCCGCGTGAGCGAGGTGAAGGAGGGGAAGTACAAGGGGGCGGGCGAGGGCCCCGAGTACGAGAGCGACTGGGCGCTGGGCATCGCCACCGGGGTGAGCGACCTTGGGGCGATCACCAAGGCCAACTACCTCTGCAACGAGCTGGGGATGGACACCATCGAGGCCGGGGTAGCAGTGGCGACGGCCATGGAGCTGTCCGAAAAGGGCTACATCCCCCAATCGGACATCGGCCGCCCGCTCCGCTTCGGCGACGGGGATGCCCTCGTCTGGCTCATTGAAGAGATGGGGTATCGCCGTGGCTTCGGCGAGCTGGCGGCTCAGGGCGGCTACCGGGTGGCCGAGCGGTACGGGCATCCCGAGCTGTTCATGGGTGTGAAGAAGCAGGCCTTCCCAGCCTATGATGGGCGCGGCGCCCAGGGGATGGCGCTCGGCTATGCCACCGCGAACCGTGGCGCCTGCCACCTGCGGGGGTACACGATCTCCGTCGAGGTCTTCGGCATCCCGAAGAAGATGGACCCCTTCGCCACCGAGGGCAAGGCCGAGGTCTCCAAGCTGTTCCAGGACGTCACGGCCTTCGTGGACTCCACGGGGATCTGCCTGTTCACCACGTTCGGCATCGGGGCCGAGGACATCCACCCGATGCTAGAGCACGCCACGGGCGGCGGGTACACGCTTGAGGAGTGTCTCAAGATCGGCGAGCGCATCTGGAACCTGGAGCGGCTGTTCAACCTGAAAGCGGGTATTTCGGGCAAGGACGACACCCTGCCCCCGCGGATCCTGCACGAGGGGATCCCGGAAGGCCCGGCCAAGGGCATGGTGGGCAAGCTCCCCGAGATGTTGCCGCAGTACTACAAACTGCGGGGCTGGGATCCCGCGGGCGTGCCCAGCAAGACGAAGCTCAGGGAGTTGGCCCTGGCCTGATCAGAGCAGCCAGCCGCCGATCAGCGGTCAGCCATCAGCGGGGCAAGCGGCGAGATTGCGGGTTCGGTTGCCAGAGTCTGAGAGTGACAGCCGACTGCTGAGGGCTGACCCGCGAAGGATTCCTCCATGGCGAAAGCAGGGAAGAAGCATCACGTGATTGTCGGTGCCAGCGCGGCGGGGTTGGCGGCGCTGGAAGCGATCCGCGAGGTGGACAAGGACTGCGCGGTCACCGTCGTGTCCAAGGAGAAGGGCCCCCTCTACTCCCGGGTGGGGCTCACCCATTTCCTGGACGGCACCGTGGAGGTCCCCGGCATGAACATGCGTCCGCCGGATTACACCAGGCAGATGGACGCGACCATCCTGACAGGCGTGGCCGCCGTCCACGTGGACCCCAAGGCGCGGACGGTGAAGCTGTCCAACCGGAAGACGCTGAAGTTCGATACCCTTCTGGTGGCCAGCGGATCCTCGGCCGTGATCCTGCCCATTCCCGGGGCCAACCTTCGAGGCGTCTTTCCGTGCATCACGCGGAACGATGCTGTGAACATTGACCGGGCAATCCCACGAGTTCGACAGGCCGCGGTCATCGGCGCCGGCCTCATCGGCATCCAGGCGGTGGATGCCCTGGCCAAGCGCAAGAAGAAGGTGGCCGTCATCGAGTTGATGCCCCACGTGATGCCGACTATGGTGGACCCCACGGGGGGCAAGATCTTCGAGGACATGCTGCGCGAGCGGGGCCACGTGGTCCATGCTGGCGTGCGGGCCACGGAGATCCTTGGAAAGGCAGGCCGGGTCATCGGCGTCAAGCTGGAGAACGGCGAGGTCGTCCCCTGCCAGCTCCTGGTCATGGCGGCCGGCGTCCGGCCCAATCTCGAGTTCCTGGAGGGGACGAGGATCCAAAAGAAGCAGGGCCTGCTGGTGGATGCGCACCAGCAGACCAGCATGAAGGGAATCTACGCGGCCGGCGACGTGGCCGAGACCACCGACATGCTATCGGGCCAGCGGGTGGTCATCGCCATCTGGCCCGAGGCGCTCAACCAGGGACGGATCGCTGGCCTGAACATGGCGGGGGTGCCGACCAAGTACGAGGGTTCCATGGCGATGAACGTGACCTCGGTGTTGGGCCTCCCTATCGCCTCACTGGGACTCTGGCAGGTGACCGATACCGCTGAGTATCAGATTCACAGTGCCCTTCACGAATCCAAGCGGATGTATCGCAAGCTGGTCTTCAAGGACGGCAAGCTGGTGGGCGCGATCCTTGTGGGTCCCCAGGTGAACGCGGAGGCGGGGATCCTCCACAACTTCATCCAGACACGTCAATCCTTCACGGTGACGCCGGAGCAGTTGGTCGCCGGGCCCATTTCATGGGGACGCGTCTTGCGTGACAATCGGAATGCCGGTGGGATCGGTCGCCCTGCAGTGGCGGCCGCCGCCCCGTAGTTTCGCGCGCTCGCCACGGCTCACCGGATACGGGAGATGTCCATGGCCATGAAGATCGAGGTTGCGCTGTACGCCACGTTATCGAGATACCTGCCGCCCGACGCGCAGAATCGAAAGGCGGTCATCGAGGTCAAGGACGGCGCCACGGTCCGGGAGGTCATGAACCAATTGGGAATCCCTCGGGATCTTCCCAATATCCTGCTGGTGAACGGGCGACAGGCCCCCGAGGAGACGGTCCTCAAGGACGGCGAAATACTCTCGATCTTTCCACCTCTCGCCGGCGGCTCGGCCGCGGGACAGCCTCTACTCACCGGGAATCGGAGCGCGTCCAGACCTCGCATTTGTCGCTGGTAGCCACCCGCACCCCCGTCGCCCCCGCTGAGCGTCTGGGGGCCAGTGTCCTCTGCTGAGGAGAGAGCATGCCCGTCCGTCTGGGCGTGATCGCCGACGATCTCACGGGCGCCAATGACACGGGGGTGCAGTTTGCCCGCCAAGGCGCCCGGACCATTGTCCCGCTGGATTGGCACGACCTCACGTCGTTGGGGCGGCACGCCGACGTCTTGGTGCTGTCCACGAACAGTCGCGGGCTCCCGCCCGGCGCCGCCGCGCAACGGGCCAAGCTGGCGGCTCAGGCCCTGCGGAAGGCGCGCGTGGCGGCGATCTACAAGAAGATCGACTCCACCTTTCGAGGAAACGTCGGGGCCGAGCTGGACGCGATCCTGGATATCTACCCGGCGCGCCTCACCATCCTCACGCCGTCGTTCCCGCCGGCGGGTCGCGCCGTCATCAACGGGATCCTGACCGTCGACGGCATCCCGGTCCACCGGACGGCCATCGGGCGCGACCCGGTTGCACCAGTTCGCCAGTCACACCTCCCCACCCTGTTGCAGGCACAGTCTCGCCGGAGCATCCATCACCTCCCTCTTGAGATCCTGCGGGCTCGCTGGCCCCGGGCGGCCCGGGCGATCCGAAGCTGGCAGCCGACCGACGGGGGCCTGGTAGTGGCGGACGCCGCCACGGCAGCCGACCTCCGTCGCCTGGCCCGGCTCATCGCCCAGGAGGGTCTGCTCGGCGTCGCGGCGGGATCGGCCGGCCTCGCCGCCGCCCTCAGCGTCGCGCTGCCCTGGAGGCGCCGTCGGCTCCGCCGGCTCTCCTCCGTGGAGCATCCGATCCTCCTGGTGGTCGGGTCACCGAACCCCACGAGCCTCGCCCAGGTTGCCGACTTCCAGCGACGGCGATCTGGGGAGGTGATTCACGGGGACATTCGCGAGGTCCTCGCCGGCCCGGAGCGATTCCGAAGGGAGCTGGAACGCATTCTGGGCAAGGCCTCGGCAGAGGTCGCCGCCGGACGGGACACAGTGATCACGTTGGCGCAGGTGTCCGACGGCCGGCCTGCCCTTCGTCGCCGCGGGTCCTCCGCTCGTGGAAAGAGGCTTACCCCGCTCTCTCCCTGCGCCAGCGCCACCCTCAGCGAGTTCCTGGGGCGGTCGGCCCGGGAGCTTACGCGCCGGGTTCGCCTGGGCGCCCTGATCCTTTGTGGTGGGGACATCGCCGTCGCGACGTGCCGGGCGCTGCGCGCGGACGGGATCATCCTGGGCGGAGAGGTGCAGCCAGGGGTCCCCTGGGGGCGCCTGGTCGGAGGCGAACACCCCAACCTTCCCGTGGTCACCAAGGCCGGCGGCTTCGGCGCGCCCGACGTCTTCCGCGCCGCCGTCCGGTTCCTGCGGCAGCCCCGCAGCCGCTGATCCCGTCTCCCTTCCCCGAGCCCGCCGTCTGCCGCGCTCCAGGGTTAGCTCACACCCCCATGTGTGCTCCCGGCAATACGCCCGGCGAAGGCCCACCGGTGAGCGTCAGCGTCCGAGGGAAAATGAAGGGAGGGAGTAACGGCCTTCGCTGGGGAGGAAACTGTCCGTCGTGGGAACACCCGTCTGACGTGCTAGCTCTTCGTGCCGGAGATCATCACGTACCAGTGGTTCAGGTACGGCTGGCCGTCCACGTCGCGCAGGTTCAAGGCCGTCCGCTGCTCAGGGGTCAAGCCGCCGAGCAGCTCACGGATCATCCGGACATTCTCCGGCGACACGTCTTCGGTGAACGCCGTCAGCGGACGGTGCTTGACGTAGCCTTCGATCGCCTCCACCGCAAAGCCATGCTCTTCGAGTAGCTGCTGCCATTGGCTCGGACGATACTCGCGCACGTGCGACTCGTCGTGATACCGATCGAGGCGATTCATGCAGACATCCACGAAGTCATCCTCCGGCACGCTCCGGTCGTCGATCACGAGGTGGCCTTCGGCGCGCAACACGCGGCGCATCTCGCAGAGTGCCTGCCCGATCCGGGAGAAGTGGTGGGCGGCACGACGGCAGGTGATCAGGTGGAAGGTCTCCGCGGGAAACGGCAGATCGTGGACATCGGCCAGCCCGAGGGCGATGTTGGAAATGCTGCGGGCCGCCCCGAGCTGCTTCGATTCTTCCAGCATCTCCGCCGTCAGATCAATCCCGATGACGGCACTCACATGACCGGCGAGGGCGAACGCGGTATGGCCTGTCCCGGTCGCGACATCCAGGACCAACCAATCCCGTTGCGGAGCGGCCAACTCCACGACGCGGGCCAGGACCTGGGGATCGGTGTGCGCAGCGCTGGTCGTGTACCATGACGCCCGCTCCCCGAAGATCCGCTTCGCTTTCTGTTCGGTTGTCTTCATCGATTCCCCAAGCTTTCTTCTCGCCCAGATCAGCCTGTCGCGCCGGGTCGTGATCTCTCAGTCAATCTTACTGATAGTGGCCTCGTGGCCCGCACTCGTGGAGCGATCGTGTGCCCTGCTGATAGACCGCCAGTTCCGCCGGGTGTCTTCCGGAACCCCGGCCAACTCGCACCCGCTATCCGGCCGGACATCGCGGTCTGCTACCGAGCACCGGAGCCGTACCTTTGGACGAAGACCGCCGACGCGATCCGTGCGACGGGGACTCGCTGCTATCGGCGCGAGACCCTAGCGCGTCTCCACCACGGCCACCTTATTGACTCCGCTGCACGCCAGGTACAAGTCCCCCGTGGGGGTGGCCACCATGTTGCGCACCACGCCACCACCCGAGGGAATCTCCTGCCGCGCGAAGGCCTGGGTGCTGGGATCGAAACGCACCAGCGTGTTGGGCTTCACGCCCGACTCGCTATACCACACGCGGCCATCCGGCGCGATCGCGACGCCATACGGCTTCGATGCCGCCCCGCCCGGCGAGGCCCACTCCTCCTGCTTGCCGGTCTTGGTGTCGAACCGCCCGAGGTACCCGCGCGCGTAGTCGGTGTAATAGATGACGTCGTCTTTGGTGATCGCCAGCCGACGCGGGTGCGCCCCCGCGGGCAGCGTGTACTCGGTGATCTCCATCCTCTCGGGATCGACACTCGCCAGCTTGTTGGTCCCGAACTCGCAGAAGTACGGTACACCCTTCGAGCTGACCACGATCCCGTAGGGTACCGCCTTGGGCGTGGGCACTTCCTTCAGCTTCACCTCGCCGGTCTTTGGATCGAGCCGTCCGATGAAGTTCCCGCTCTCCACGGTGAACCACAGGATGCCGTGCGCATCGAACACCGGCGTGTGAGGATCGTGCGCCCGCGGATCGGGCATCTTGTACTCCGTCACGGCGCCCGTCTTCGGATCGAGCTTGCCCACGTATCCCTTGTAGTTCGCCGTGAACCAGATATTCCCCTGCGCGTCCGCCACCAGCCCGTGGGGACCCGAGTCCTCGGTCTTGAGCGAATACTCCTTGATCTTTCCCGTCTTCGGGTCGAGCCGACCCAGCCTGTTGGCCGTCTGCCCCGTATACCAGAGCGACCCATCGGGAGCCCACGCCGGATCGTGCGGCCGCGACTGCGGCGTCGGCACGTCGTACTCCTTGATCGCAACCTTCAGCTCACCCACCGGGGCCGCCGATGCCGACGACACCATCACCGCCAGTGCCAATGCAGATGCCAGCATCTTCGCAATCTTCATCTCACCCTCCCCACCAGCGCCAGGCCCGCTGCAGTCCAGCCAACCGCTCCATCGGGATCCCTGGGAGACTCCATTCAACCCGGGAGAGGTGCATCCCGGCACTTCCCTCCACATTCCCGCCATCATCCTTGTTGCCGTCCTGGGGAAGGAAGAAGACCTCGACTTCGTCAGGCGGCACTCACGATTCAGATGCAGTGGGGAATCCACTAGACAGCTTTGCGATGATCTGATACTAAGAACATTCGGATTCTAAATGAGGTGCCCATCAAAGGGAAGGCTATTCCTTCGGGGGCATCGTGATCTCGGTCGGAGCAGTTGAAGTGTCCGTTACATGAACTGCAAGGGAGGATAATCATGGCGTTCACATTGCGGATCGGTGACAAGGCTCCGGATTTCAAGGCGGAGGCAACAGACGGAAGGACCTACAGCCTGGCTGACTTTTCCAAGGCCAAAGCGCTGGTAGTGTTCTTTACCTGCAACCATTGCCCGTACGTCCTGGGCTCGGATGAAGTGACCCGTGCGACGGCCGAGCGCTTCACAGGCAAGGGGGTCGCCTTTATCGGCATCAACTCCAACAGTGAGATTACACATCCGGACGACGATTTCGCCCACATGGTGGAGCGGATGAAGACGCATCACTTTCCGTGGGTCTATGCCCGAGACAAATCCCAGCAAGCGGCGAAGGCCTATGGGGCGCTCAGGACCCCGCATTTCTACGTGTTCGACAAAGACCGAAAGCTCGTGTACACGGGGCGGGGCGTGGATAATCCGCGCAATACGGCCGAGATGACCGTCAATGATCTTGACCGGGCGCTGGAGCAGCATTTGGCGGGGAAACCCGTGAGCACGCCGCAGACCAATCCCATCGGCTGCAATGTCAAGTGGGAGGGCAAGGATGCGCACTGGATGCCGCCAGAGGCGTGCGATCTCGTCTAGCATCCTGTCTTCGAGATGGACCTCGGGATAGCGGGACGGGTGGCGATCGTCACCGGAGCGAGCCGCGGAATCGGCCGAGCCGTGGCCGAGCGCCTGTGCCGCGAGGGCGCCAGTGTCGCGCTGTGTGCGCGGAACCGAGAATCGCTCGCAGAGGCCCAGCGCGCGCTCGAGGCCCTCGGTGGTGGGCGGGTCCTGGCGGTTGAGGCGGACCTGACCGAGCCGGCCGCGGCCGAACGCGTGGTGGAGGCGACGGCGGGAGCCTGGGGTCGGATTGACATCCTCGTGAACAATGCCGGGGCGGCGCGGGGAATCCCCTTTGACGATCTGACGCAAGAACTCTGGCTGGAGAATCTGCAGCTCAAGCTCTTCGGCTACCTCCACATGGCCCGGCTGGTCCTCCCGCATTTGCGGCGGAACGCGTGGGGGCGCATTGTGAACATCGCCGGGTTGGCAGGATTGCAGCCGAGCCCGCTGTCCATGCCGATCGGCCTGAACAACGCCGGCATCCTGAACGTCATGAAGGCGTTGGCCGATGGGGAGGCGGCTCACAACATTTTGGTGACGACCGTCTGCCCCGGGTCGATCCTGACGGATCGGCAAACACAGCTCCTCCGGGATGTCGCGCGGACAAGAGGGGTCACGCTCGAAGCGGCACAGAGCGAAGCCACCAGCGCGATTCCGCTGCGGCGGATGGGGCGGCCGGAGGAGGTTGCCGACCTGGTGGCCTTCCTTGCGTCGGAGCGGGCGAGCTACATCACAGGCAGCCTGGTGATCGTGGACGGTGGTCTTCACCGTGCCATGATCTGAATTCGCAAGGCCTGTGGTCTGCAAAACCTCCGTCCGCCCTCCCCATCTGCCTCTTCCCCAGAAAACGATTAGACTCATCGCCGCTAAGATAACTTGCACCTCTCTGATTTCATTGGTGGTTGGCCCGGTCTTCCGCCTCCGGAGTGCCCCTCGGACGGCGTGGCCGCGACGGCACCCCAGCCCTGGCGGCCTGGGGTGGGGCGGCTTGCTCCGGGTCGCCCCGCCCTCTGGCGGGGCTCCGGGCCGGACCCGCCGCCCACCGCACGGCCTGCCTGCTCGCGGCACCCCGAAGGCGTCGACCAGGGTGAATTAACTTAGCAGGGCAATTTCTTTCGTCCTTCTCGATTCGGGGGGGAGCGCGGGCAGACGGTACCTTTCGGAAGCAACAGGCTGGCCGGCGATGGGACCCCGTCGCCCTACACTACTTCACGCCAACCGCGGCGGCCTTCACTGCCAGATCGTCACGCGCGGCCAGCATGTCGTCGAGTGAGCCGAACGCGTTGGTGTAGTGACCCGTGAATCCTTTACCTTCAACGCGCCTGAACATGCGCGCGAAATCGAGGTCGCCGGCGCCCGGCTTCAGGTGCACTTCCTTGCCCAGGCGGAAACAGTCGGCGAGGCGGACCTCGGCCACGCGCGAGAAATCGAGCGCGTCAATGAACCCGTCGACGCCCTCGGGCACTAGGTGCGCGTGGTTGACCGTGAAGGACAGCCGCAGGCTGGGTGCGGCGATCCCGGCGATGTAATACTGCCATTCCTCGACGGTGTGCGCGAGGTAGTGCACCTCGGCGTCCTCCGGCTCTTTGTTCAAGTTCTCCAAGAGCAGCGTGGCGCTGACCCCGTGCGCATAGTCGGCCGCCCTCTTCAGCCGTTCGAGCCCGGCGCGCATGCGCGCCGGCTTGTCCGAGCCGAAGTGATAGCCCGCGTGCACCACGATCCATTTCGCGCCGAGCCGCTTGGACACGTCGATGTAGCCCCGGAGGTACTGGTCGACCGCGTCGCGCACGTACGGCGAGTATTCGGCGACGTTGACCGCAGACAGCGTGTGCAATCCGAGACGTAGGCCGTGTTTCTCGCACGCCGCACGCACGCCCTTGGCGCGTCTCGCGTCGAACGTGTCGAAGGCGTTCGCCTCGGTGTCGAGTTGCACGTCGATGTAGCCCACGCCGTGGCGCGCCGCCCACTCGATGCCCTCCTCGAGCCGGATGCGGCGACCGAGGTCGATCCCGATTCTGTCCTTGAGATCCATGCGGTGACTCCAGACGGGTGGCGTGGGGTCGAGGCCTCCGCCACGCGTGAGGGAGGATGCCGCAGCGAGGGAAGCGGCGTCAAGCCAAAACCGTTCCGCTCAAGATCTTCCTTTGGCGCGATCCACCCACCTGCCACGACCCTCGGACACGGGATCTCCTCCCCCTGATCCAGTTCGCTGACTCTTTTCGCCTCCCACCGATCCCCTCCGTTCCCGTCTTCGCCCGCCAAGACCTCGCCCTGAGACATTCCACTTGACACCGGCATGGCCTTACGTGCATGTTGCTTTCACCATTCAAAGTCCGAAACAATGGGCTCCCCTCTTTGTCCACATCGGAGCCGGGAGACCCCATGCCGCCAGCCACGAAGCCGCTGAGTCCTCGACGGATGGTTTGCCCCTCTGCCGCCCCCTCTCTCCACATCGAGCACGAGAACCTCGCCGACAAGATCTCCGTTCGCCTCAAGACCTTGCTCACAGAGCGCCGCCTGCTCCCCGGCGGCGGTGCGCAGGCACATCGAACGGCACAGGTGCTTTCACTGGCGCCTGGTGAGGTCACGGGCAATGCGCGTCCCTTGGCGGCCATGCGGCTGCACATCCTGCGGTCGGTGGAACGGTTGCAGAGGGAGGCAGAGGCCGAGGAAGCCCAGGCAGAGTGATCTTTCCTTCGGGGGAACGCAAAGGAGGTGGAAGATCCCCGCAGGGGGTGGGGATCGAGCGGAACGGTACCGGAAAGGCACCGGCTCTTTCTTGGAATTTAAAGAGGGAGGACGAGACCATGGGGAAGAAGCGACAGGGAAATGAATGGTCCAGCGTGCCCCGGCGGACGTTCCTGAAGGGGACCGCAGCGGCCCTCGGCGCCACGGCGCTGGGCGGGATCCCGGGGATCCTCCGCGCGGGGCAGGCGCCGGCCTATCCCAAGGGGACGAAGCTCCACATGCTGCAGCAGATCAACTTCGTCCCGGCCGGGGATAAGGTCTTCATCGAGCAGGCGGCCGAGTTCAGCAAGCAGATGGGGGTTGAGGTCCAAGTGGAGACGATCGGGCAGAACGACGTCCCCACGCGCGCGACGTCGGCCATCACGATGCAGTCGGGCCCCGACATCATCCTGATCCAGAATAACTTTCCTCTGCTCCTTGCCGACGGGCTGGCGGATGTGAGCGATGTCGCCGAACCGCTCGGCAAGTCCCAGGGGGGGTACTACGACATCTCACGGGCAAACGCCTTTGCCGGCGGTCGCTGGATCGCCGTTCCCCACGACGTGTATGCGTGGGCCATGAACTACCGGGAGAGCTGGCTGCACGAGGTTGGCTATGACAAGTTTCCGGATACGTGGGAAGGATTCCGAGACATGGGGAAGAAGCTGAAGGACAAAGGCCATCCGGTGGGCCAGGCCTTCGGCCACAGCACCAACGACCCCAACAATTACTGCTATGCCCTGATCTGGTGCTTCGGAGGCTACGAGGTGGAAAAGGACGGCAAGACCGTCGTCCTGGAAAAGAAGGGCACCCTCGAGGCGCTCAAGCTCAACACGGCCATGTGGAAGGAGTGCATGGACGAGGGCGGGCTCTCCTGGGACGACGCCAGCAATAACCGGGCCTTCCTGGCGAGCAGTATCTCAGTGACGGGCAACTCCCCGAGCATCTACTTCGTGGCCCGGGATAAGTTTCCGGAGGTCTACAAGGATATGAATCACGCCCCCATGCCCAAGGGACCGGGGGGCCAATTCTACCAGCTGCCGGCCTACAGCAGCATGCTAATGAAGTATTCCAAGAACCAGGAGCTCGCCAAGGAGTTCATCCGCTGGTACATGGCCAAGGAGCAGTACGAGAAGTGGTTTGAGGTGATGGATACCTTTTCCGTCCCGCCAACGAAGATGTGGTACAACCATCCGATCTGGACCAAGGACCCCAAGCTCACCCTGTTCCGCGACGTGATCAAGGATTCCCGGTGGGTTGGGTACGCGGGTCCTCCGAGCCGGAAGGCCTCCGAGGCCATGGCCAAGTACATCATCGTGGACATGTTCGCCAAGGCCATCCAGGGCACTTCCCCGGAGGAGACCCTGAAGTGGGCGACTGCTGAGTTGAAGAAGATCTACGGCGCCTGATCCCACGCAATCCCCGGTCCGGGTCTGGGCCGGGTGCCACGCCCAGAGGGCACCCGGGGCTCAGGCCGGGGAGTTCGTCTCATCCGTCACATGTGCGATCCCCTCCGATTGACATCTGCACCCGACTTTGAGAGATTGGCTGCGCATCCGCTCTCCGGCGAACGGGGCTGACGCAGGAACGGGTCACGCACGCATCTCTCATGACGGGTGGCCCTTGGGAGGAGGGCGACTCACTGCACTGGTCAACCCAGGGAGGTCACGATGAACCTGCACCGCATGTTGCTGGAACGGGCCGAGCGCAAGGGGCCCATCCGCGTCGGACTCATCGGCGCCGGGAAATTCGGCACCATGTTCCTGGCCCAGGCTCGGCTCACGCCGGGGATGCACATCCTGGGGATCGCCGACCTGAACGTCGAGCGGGCGCGCGAGGCCTGCCGCCGCACCGGGTGGCCGGCCGAGCAGTTTGGCGCCCCGTCCTTCGCCGCCGCGCTGAAGACGGGCGGGACCCACCTGACGGATGACGGCATGGCGCTCATCGCGGCCGATGGGCTGGACGTGGTGATCGAGGCGACGGGCGTTCCCCCGGCTGGGATCAAGCACGCCCTCGCGGCCGTCGCGCACAAGCGACACATCATCATGGTCTGCGTAGAGGCCGATGTTCTCGCCGGCCCGCTTCTCGCCAAGAAGGCCCGGGAGGCGGGCGTGGTCTACTCCCTGGCCTACGGGGACCAGCCCGCCATCATCTGCGAGCTGGTGGACTGGGCCCGGACCTGCGGCTTCCCCGTGGTCTGTGCCGGGAAGGGGACTCGCTACCACCCGTCCTTTCACGAGTCCACCCCCGAGACCGTCTGGCAGCACTTCGGCTGGACCGCCGAAACGGCAGCCAATGCCGGGGCGAACCCCAAGATGTTCAACTCGTTCATCGACGGCACCAAGTCCGGGATCGAGATGACGGCCGTCTGCAACGCCACCGGCCTCGTCCCGCCTCCTGACGGCCTGGGCTTCCCCCCTGTCCCGGCGGCCGAGATTGCCAAGTTCCTGAAGCCCAAGGCGGACGGTGGCACCCTCGCCTACAAGGGGACGGTGGAGGTCATCTCCAGCTTGAACCGTGACAAGACCCCGGTGCCCCACCACCTGCAGATGGGGGTCTATGTGACCTACGAGGCCCCGAGCGAGTATACCCAGCGCTGCTTCAACGAGTACTGGCTCCTCCCCGACGAGACCGGGAAGTATGCCGGCCTGTACCGTCCGCTCCACCTGATCGGTCTCGAGCTGGGCGTGAGCGTGGCCTCCATCATGCTGCGGGGCGAGGCGACGGGCAGCGCCAGCGGCTGGCATGCGGACGTCGTGGCCACCGCCAAGCGGGATCTCAGGGCCGGCGAGGTCCTCGACGGAGAGGGCGGATACATGGTGTGGGGGAAGATCATGCCCGCCGCCGCCTCCCTGGCCAAGAACGCCCTCCCCTTGGGCCTGGCCCATATGAAGCTTGTACGGCCGGTGGCGAAGGGTCAGCTCGTCACCTGGGCGGACGTCGAGGTCGACCCCAGGGATGCGACGGTGGCCTTTCGGCGAGAGATGGAAAAGGCATTTACGCCGAAGAAGTAGCGCCAGCGAATGGGGGCGCGGACGCGTGGGCCCACGAGAAGCAAGAACTGGCGCCCTGGCCGTGTTCGGAGGCTGGAGTGCCTTTCAGAGGGAGGTGAAGGTGCAGGGCAATAGGCACATGTGCCGAGGTCGTGTGGCGACGCGAGGTCCCTTGACGCTGCGAATCAGCAGGAGGGTATCATGAGCGCAGATCGAGGTCACGGCACCAAGAAGGGCCGGGGTGCCATTGCCCGGCGGACCTTCTTGAAGGGCGCGGCCGCCGCCGCCGGTGCGGCGACCCTGGGGGGTATCCCGGGGATCCTCCGCGCGGGACAGGCGCCGGCATACCCGAAAGGAACCAAGCTGCACCTCCTCACCCGCATAAATTTCATCCCTGCCGGGGACACGCTTTTCATTGCCCAAGCTGAGGAATTCGGCAAGCGGATGGGTGTCGAGGTCCAGGTGGAACGGATCGGTGAGAATGACATCACGACCCGATCGACAGCCGCCATCGTGGCCGAGTCGGGCCCCGACATCATCATGTTCCAGAACAACTTCCCGCACCTTCTGGCCAACGGCCTGGCGGACGTGAGCGACATCGCCGAGGCCGTGGGGAAGGAGCAAGGCGGCTACTGGGACCTCTCCAGGGCGAACGCCCATGTCGGCACGCAATGGCTCGCCGTGCCCTATGGCGTGCTTTCCAACACCATGAACTACCGCGAAGACTGGCTGAAGGAGGCCGGGTTCAGCAAGTTCCCGGACACGTATGAGGAGCTGCGGGAGGTGGGGAAGAAGCTCAAGAGTATGGGCCACCCGGTCGGGCAGTGCTTCGGCCACAGCGTGAACGACCCCAACTCCTGGTGCTATCCTTTCATGTGGGCCTACGGCGGCTACGAGGTGGAGAAGGACGGCAAGACGGTGGCCCTGGACAAGAAAGGGAGCCTGGAAGCACTCAAGCTCAACACGGCCATGTGGAAGGACATGTTCGACGAAGGCGGCCTCTCCTGGGACGACTCCAGCAACAACCGGGCCTTCCTGGCGGGAAGCATCTCCATCACCAACAACGGGGCCAGTATCTACTTCGTGGGGAAAGAGAAGTTCCCGGACGTCGCCAAGGCCATGAACCATGCCCCGAACCCCCGGGGGCCGGCCGGCCGCTACTATCACCTGGCGACCCACAGCAGCGCGGTGATGAAGTACTCCAAGAACCAAAAACTGGCCAAGGACTTCATCCGCTGGTACATGAACAAGAAGCAGTATGACCCGTGGTTCGTCGCGATGTCCTGCTACATGATCCCGCCGACCAAGGTGTGGTTCGACCACCCGGCGTGGACGAAGGACCCCAAGCTGACACCCTTCCGCGACACCATCAAGGACGCGCGGCACCTCGGCTACGCCGGGCCTCCGGGCGCCAAGGCCTCCGAGGCGCTGGCCAAGTACATCATCGTAGACATGTTCGCCAAGGCGATCCAGGGCACCCCACCCGAAGAGTCGCTCAGGTGGGCGACGGGTGAGCTGAAGAAGATCTACAGCGCCTGACCACTCCCGTCCTCGGCCCCGGGACCTTTCAACAGGTCCTAGGGCCGACGTTTCACACCAACCCATGTAGGGAGAACCCGTCCGTGACCGCACCGGGACACATCGCCAGTTCGCCGCCCCTGTCGAGGCCGCGTTCTTCCCTCGCCTTCGGTTTCCGCCGCCTGCGCCACGCGACCGCGACGGAGCGGCGGGAGTGGCGGTTTGCCCTCGTCCTCCTCATGCCAGCGGTCGTGATGATCGGAACTTTCGTCGCCTACCCGTTCATCCGGGGCATCTGGCTGAGCCTGACGGACACTGTAGTCGGCCGCGAGGGGGACTTCGTGGGGTTCCAGAACTTCGCGAAGCTCTGGAACGACAGCATCTTCCGGCGGGCGGCCCAGAACACCGTCTTCTACACGGCGGCAGCCACCCTCCTGAAGCTCACCCTGGGGATGGTGGTCGCGCTGATGCTGAACAACCTTCTCGGGTTCAAGCGGATCCTCCGGGCCTCCATGCTCCTCCCCTGGATCGTCCCGACGGTGCTCTCGACCCTGGCCTGGAAGTGGATGCTCGATCCGACCTTCAGCATCGTGAACTGGATCCTCTATCAGCTGGGGCTCATTCGATTCCGGGTGGACTGGCTCGGGGGGCCCATCATGGCCCTGTGGTCGGTCATCCTGGTCAACGTCTGGCGCGGCACGCCGTTCTTCGCCATCACTCTCCTGGCCGGGCTCCAGACCATCAGCCCCGAGGTCCACGAGGCCGCCTCGATTGACGGGGCCAACGCGTGGCAGCGGTTTTGGACAGTCACCTGGCCCCTGCTCATGCCGGTGACGATGGTGGTGATGCTGTTTTCGGTGATCCAGACCTTCGCCGACTTCCAGCTCGTGTACATCCTCACCGGCGGCGGTCCGGCGAACAGCACGCACCTCTTCGCCACGTACGCCTATCAGATCGGCGTGGCGACCGGGAAACTCGGGGAGGGGGCGGCTGCCTCGCTGGCCATGTTCCCCGTGCTGTTCATGGTGGTCCTCTTCCAGCTCTGGTACATCCGCCGCGGTGAGGGCGGCGTCAAGAAACGAGGGGCCTGATGGCGGCGGTTACGGGTGCGTGGTGGAGGCGGTGGGTGTTCCTGTACCTGCCGTTGGGCGCCTTCGTCATGGTGACGCTGTTCCCCTTCTACTACATGGCCGTAACGAGCATCCGGCCGGACCGGGAGATGTACATCCCGTGGAACCGGCCGAACTTTGCTCCCTTCTGGACCCTCAAACCCACGCTAGAGCACTTTGCCCTCCTCTTCCGCGAGACGCTCTTCCTCCGCTGGCTGCTCAACACGCTGATCATCTCGGTCCTGTCCACGGGCATCGCGCTGTTCTGCGGCCTCCTGGCGGCCTACGCCCTGGCCCGACTGCGCTTTCCGTTGGGGGGGACGCTCGGCACCAGCATCTTCGTGACGTACCTGGTGCCGCAGACGCTCCTGTTCATCCCCTTGGGCGAGGTGATTCGAAGCTTCCGCCTGAGCGACTCGCTCTGGGCGCTGATCCTTACGTACCCCACGTTCCTCATCCCTTTCTGCACCTGGCTCATGATGGGCTACTTCCGGACCATCCCGAAGGAGCTGGAGGAGTGCGCCCAGATTGACGGGGCTACCCGCGTTCAGGCGATGGTCCGGATCATCTTTCCCGTGGCGATGCCCGGGATCCTCTCGGCCGCCATCTTCGCCTTCACGCACGCGTGGAACGAATTCATCTACGCCCTGGTCTTCCTCTCCAGCGCGACCAATAAGACGGTCCCGGTGGGTGTGGTGAGTGAGCTGGTCCGGGGCGACACCTTTTTCTGGGGACCCCTCATGGCCGGGGCGCTGCTGGGCTCCGTCCCCGTGGCCTTCGTCTATTCGTTCTTCGTCGAGAATTACGTCAGCGCCATGACGGGGGCAGTCAAGGGGTAGAGGGCAGGCGATGCGATCCGAGAGCTGCGACCCCGGTCCTGCATAGAGGCTAGTAGCACAGGGCCTGCGGGCGGGGTGGGCCCGCGCGCCCGACGACGACGGGGAGAATGGCGGTTCCGAAGCGATTCTCCATTGATCGCGATAACAGAAGTCAGTCTACATGACAGCAGTTCCCGCCATCGTACGTTCTCTTGAAACGAGCATCCCCTGAAAGAGACCATCCACGGTCTCGCAGCCTCGAGCAAGGCGTTCCGCCTCCGTACCGTTGGTGGCGTTGACGGATATATACCGTTCGCCTATACTGTATATACAGGGAAGGAGGTGGAACGATGCCGGTGACAATGACGTCGCTCAGGCTGGATACCCGGCTGGCCGACGAAGCGGCCCGCGTGCTCGGCGTCAAGACCAGGACCGAGGCAGTGCATGCCGCGCTTCGAGAGATCGTGGCGCTGAAGAAGTTCAAGGCCCTCATGGCTCGGCATGGAGGGAAGATGCGGTTCGAGGCACATGGGGAGTAACCTCGTCATCTTCGACACCTCGATCTTCATCGACCACCTGCGGACGAATCGACATCGGCAGCGGATCGAGACCGTCAGCGGGCTGATCCGAACGTCTTCGGTGGTGCTGGCTGAATTGTGGCGTGGTGCCACCAGACCGGCGGAGCGCGCCTTCCTGAGGGCGCTGGAGAAGAATCACCCCATCCTGACGCCGACCGAAAGGCATTGGTTGGAATCCGGAGAACTCCTGGGAAGAATGCGGGCAGATCGAGGCCTTACGCCAGAGCGGCTTCGCGACCTGCATTTTGACGTCCTGATCGCCCTGACGGCACGAGCGCACGGGGCCCGCTTGATTACCAGCAATGGATCCGATTTCGAGCTCATCCGGGCGTATCGCGAGTTCGCGTTGGACATCTGGTGAGGTGAGGGGGGTGAGGTGAGCCAGCTCGTCCGTTGGGACACCTTCTTCCAGGGCCCGCTCATGGCCGGAGCGTTGCTCGGGTCCGTACCCGCCGCCTTCATCTACTCGTTCCTCGTCAAAAGTTACATGAGCGCCATGACCCGTGCGGTGAAGGGGTAGGGGAGAGGGCCATCCCCGGTGAGGTGAGGCGATTTGCTTTTAGGGGCCGCGCAGGGCGGACCTGGCCCCCGCGGTCCACAGCGCCGCCGCTCGCGCTGGCCGCCCACGCGGGTGATTTGCGGCGGACTGATTACGCGGCGATGGAGTCGACTGGCGGGCTATGCGCGGGGGGCCAGAGCCCTAGGTGGGTGAGGATCCGCTCCATGACCGCGGGCTGTTCGATAAAGCCGATGAATAGGGGTTCTCGATATGTACGCGAAGCCCGGCAGCGTCGAGGATCGGAATGCGCTGCAGTAGCAGTATTCAGCCGCTCAAATTACGCTCTTGATGTCGTCCCCCATGATCGCTCAGGG
>JBIOJT010000037.1:0-21098 GCA_044451055.1 Methylomirabilales bacterium (SeqCode) | reverse complement strand
TCTAGCCGAGGCAACCAGTTTAGACCTGGCTTGGCCCGAGACTGGCCGCTCGACGCGCGTGTGGTTGCAGGCGGCTTGAGATCGCCTCAGAAAGTCGCAACAGTTCGTCCCCACATCCGGCACTTCCGGGGGATCGCCGGGCGGAACTGGCAACACTTCTGCTGTTCTGTTGCGAGTGCCGGCGGGCCAATTTGCTGGATCGTACTACCGGGGGGACGGGCTACGGTCGACAACAAACAAACGGGGTTCCCTGTCCCTTTTGACTTGATTCTCCAGAAGCCCAATTCCCGTTCAATATTCCTTGAATCTTGTGTACGCATTGTATACAATAATTGCACAGGAGGCTACCTTGGGATCAAAGAACGACACCACTATCAAAGCGAATAGGATTTACCGGCAGCTTCGCGACGCGATTCTCAGCGGACGCCTGAAGGCGGGAACGCATCTGCGCGAGCTGGACTTGGCAGCCAAGTTCCGGGTAAGCCGGACCCCCGTTCGAGAGGCCCTGCGGCAATTGGAGCGTGATGGTCAAGTCCGGCTGACTCCCCGAGTGGGTGCTCAAGTGATGGAAGTCTCCCTGCAAGACCTGTTTGAGGTCCTAGAGATGCGCAGGTGTTTGGAGCCTTACGCTGCTCGCATTGCCGCCACTCGCGTGACTCCCGCCGTTGAGGCAGAGCTGGGACATTTCCGGAAAACATTCGAGAACATCACTGGGTGCGACCAGGCGCCTGCGGTCATTGATCGCCACATCGCGGCTGACCGGCGACTGCATGAGCTGATCCTTAAATTGGCCGGGAACCGCCGCGTCGCCCAGGCTATTATGACTCTGAACCATTCGATTCAGCGTTACCGCTACGTTGGGATCTCCCACCGCTTCCGACAAAGCGCCCAGGAACACCTCGATCTTCTCGACGCTTTGCTTCGACGGGACGCCGTTGCTGCTGAATCTGCCATGACACGCCACTTGATCCAATTCACGGAGGACATGCAGCGACTCCTCGTTTCAAGGATGGAACCCGGCGTAGGATCGATGCAATCCAGCGGCAGCTCTACGGACTCCGCGTAGTTGATGGCGACGTTGGGGATGGAGCGAACGGTGTGTGGTGCTTCGCCTCTGCCGCCCTCCTGAGTCCAAGCGCAGGCCCCATGGGACCGCCCCAATCTTGTCGGCCGCCTCTCGGACAATGGGTGGATTGGAAGAGCAGGTCCGGTGACCGAGTAGGCGTGTGGAAGCTTCCGGTGTGACGGGAGAGCAGGATGAACTATTCGTTCCATTTCGAAGTCTTCACCGATCATCTCCCGCAGTTCTTCGAAGGGGGGCGAATTGCATTCGAATTGGTCGGGCTGGCCATGGCGATTGGTTTCGTCCTCGGTGCATTCGGAGCTGTTGCCCGGCGGTCCAAGAACAAGATCGCGTACGGCCTCGCGACTGGATACGTCGAACTCTTCCGGAACACGCCGCTTCTGGTGCAACTGTACTTAGTCTATTTCGGACTGCCGGAACTGGGGATTTCGATCAGCTCCTACCCTGCGGCCCTCTTGGCTCTGAGCTTGAACAATGGGGCCTACCTCACCGAGATCGAGCGAGCCGGCATGGAGGCTATTCACAAGAACGAGATTGAGGCTGGACTGGCGCTCGGAATGTCCTACCCTCAAGTCTTGATCCGGATCGTGCTTCCGCACGTCTTTCGCATCATCTACCCGCCGTTCGCAAGTCAGACGATCCTTATTTTTTTGGGGACATCTCTGACGGGGCTGATCGCGGTGCCTGAATTAACCTACCAAGCCAGAATCCTCGAGGCGGAAACATTCCGCCCCTTTGAGATCTACGCAGGCCTGGGGATCCTATACGTGATTGGAACGATGGCCGCGACCTGGATTCTGGTACTACTGGGCCGTTGGTTGTTCAAGATACGCGTGAAGGTGTTCTGACGCAACGGGATGAACCATGGGCTCTCAATTGTTCACGTATCCGAATCTGATCCTGCTCTTCGAGGGGGCGCTCGTCACTATCGGGCTCTCCCTTATTGGCTTTGTCGGGGGCACGCTCATCGGCGTAATCATGGTTGCCCTCCGGAGCGTGCCGGGGGCTTTGGGGTGGCCCGCGAAGCTCCTGAGCATCGTCTACGTGGACACCCTGCGTCGCGTTCCTCTGCTAGTCATCTTGCTCTTCGGTTTCTTTGGGATCTCTCTCTTCGGTTTTGAAGTGTCAGCCCTCTCGGCCGCAGCATTCGGTGTCGTCGCGTTTGCGGGCGCGTACATGGCCGAGAACATCCGAGGGGGACTTGAGGCCATCCGGAAACAGCAGTGGGAGGCGGGAGCAGCGCTCGGGCTTACCGGGTACCAGCAACTCCGTATCGTCGTGCTGCCTCAGGCGTTGCGGGTGATCATCCCGCCCTCAGTTGGGTTCTTTGTTGGACTCATTAAAGATACGTCCGTGGCGACGATCGTCGGCTTTGTCGAGCTCACGCATGCCGGCGTGATTATTCGCTACCGCATCGGGGAATCGTTCACTGTCTTCGCCGCCATCATGGCCCTCTACTTCCTCATGTGCTACCCGGTGGCCAGGATTGGACAGCACCTGGAGCGGCGACTGCATGCAAGGGCCAGAGCCTAAGTGGGCGGGTGTCAATGGAGGCCTCGTCAAGCATGATCCAACTCGATGCTGTGCATAAATCCTTCGGACGTCTGCACGTCCTGCAGGGAATCGATCTCTCAATCGCGGAGGGCCAGGTCGTCGCCCTCATCGGACCAAGCGGTTCAGGGAAAAGCACCATCCTCCGGTGCATCAACGCTCTGGAACAAATCGACAAAGGGACAATTCTCATCGAGGGGAAGCCGCTCGATTACCACGACCGTCGACTCATCCGTGAAGTGCGGCAAAAGGTCGGCATCGTGTTTCAGAGCTTCAATCTGTTCCCCCATATGAGCGCCTTGGACAACGTGACCGTCGGTCCGAAGTTCGTCCTGGGGATGGCGAAGGCTCAGGCCGAAGAGCTGGCAGTCGGTCTCCTCCGTCGCGTCGGATTAGAGGATAAGGCCAAGGCGCTTCCCGACGAGCTGTCCGGCGGCCAGCAACAGCGAGTGGCGATCGCCCGGTCGCTCGCCCTCCAGCCAAAAGCGATGCTGTTCGACGAAGTGACCTCGGCCCTCGATCCGGAGCTGACTCGCGAGGTGCTGGATGTGATGCGGTCCCTCGCGGATCAGGGAATGACCATGGTCGTGGTGAGTCACGAAATGGGATTTGTCCGGGAGGTGGCTGACCGGGTGGCCTTTGTGGAGAAAGGGCGGATCCTCGAAACCGCACCGCCGGCAGAGCTGTTCGATTCCGCCAGGGATGAACGGGTCCAATCATTCCTGGCCAAAATCTTCTGAGCGAAAGGAGGTGAGACCACGCACATCCACCGACACAACAGATGCCACCAGCAACAGCGAAGAAGGAGGGAAGGACGAATGAAACGCGCCGTCATCACAGTCATCGCACTGGCACTCGCGGTAATTCTGGTACAACAGCTGGGCGCGCCGGCCTTCGCGCAAACGCAGGGAGATTACCTGGAGAACATCCTGCGGAAGAAGGAGGTTCGCGTCGGCATTATGCTGATCGTTCCGCCGCTGGGGTTTCGGGATGCCAAGAATGAACCGACCGGTTTTGACGTCGAGGTCGCGAAGCGGATGGCCGAGGCACTCGGAGCCAAGCTCACCATTGTCGAAGTTCTCGCGGCCAATCGCATTCCGTATCTCCTCAGCGGCAGGGTCGACGTCGTGATCGGCGCGTTTAGCCGAACGACGGAGCGAACGAAGTCCATCGACTATACCTTCCCGTATGTCCTTACCGGGCCCGTCATCATGACGAAGAAAACGAGTTCGATCAAGGGCATCAAGGACTTGGCGGGCAAGCGCGTCTCGGTGGTCAAGGGGACCACAGGGGCTCTCTGGACGAAGAAGCTCGTCCCGAACGCTCAGATCCTGGAGTTCGACACGGAGCCGGACACGCTGCTCGCTCTGAAGCAGGGCAAGGTGGATGCGCTCGTCAATGATGACACCATCCTGTCGGGATATAAGAAGGAGAATCCCGATCTCGAGATGTACGGCCCGCCGTTCTACCGGGACTTCTTGGCCTTCGGTGTTCCGAAAAACCAGAATAACTGGCGACGGTGGCTGAATAGTTTTATCTACGACATGTTCAACCTGGGCGTCATTGACGAGATCTGGCCCAAGTACTTCAACTACGCTCGGCCGGAGTTCGAAATCACCCCGATGTGGTAGGGTCCTCACCCGGGGGCCGGCATGCTGGTCCCGGCCCCTGGGTGACTCATTGCCTTCTACGAGCTAGGAGAAGAGGCCCGTGGGCCGAGAAGAAAGCCCCTTCGCGGTGGGTGCAGCGTGCACCGCGTGCGGGAGAGCACACGAATTGGGCCGGATCTACCGCTGCGAGACGTGCGACGGTCCGCTGGATATCCTGTACGACTACGCGGCCATCCCGCAGGATTCTTTCGATCCTGCTCGTGGTGCCCGAGCCGAGGGGATTTGGGTTCATCGCAATCTGCTCCCGGTCGCGCCCGCCCATATCGTGACCCTCGGCGAGGGACACAGCCCGTTGCTGCGGTGCGACCGACTCGGCGCACGCCTCGGCCTCTCCTCCCTCTGGGTCAAGGACGAAACCCGGCACCCGACGGGGTCCTTCAAGGATCGCCCGTTGAGCGTTGCAATTTCCAAGGCCCGAGAGCTTGCCGCCGACACCGTGGTGACGGCCTCCAGTGGGAATGCCGCAGCCTCGATGTCAGCTTACGCAGCACGCGCTGGTCTGCGTGGCATCGTGTTCGTCCCGGCGAATACACCGCCGAGCAAACTGCTGCAGATCGCCGCAATGGGCGCCTGCGTCGTGCGGATCAAAGGCTCGGTGAGTGACTGTATCCAATTGACGCAAGCGGCTGCGAGGGAATTCGGCTGGTACAATGTCACGACGACCTTTGAGAACCCGTACTCCGTCGAGGGAGACAAGACGGTTGCCTACGAGATTGCGGCACAGCTTGGCTGGCGTTGCCCGAGGTGGATCGTTGTTCCCACCGGCGCAGGACCGCTGCCCGTGGCCATCTGGAAAGGTTTTGTAGAGATGCAGCGCGTCGGGCTGGTCCAAGCCACCCCCCGCCTCGTAGCCGCGCAAGCCGCAGGCTGTGCCCCCATTGCTCGCGCTTTTCAAGCCGGCGACGATATCGTGAAGCCCTGGGCGTCTCCGAAGACAGTCGCCAGCGGCATCCAAGATCCGCTCGTCGGGTACAGCCAAGACGGCACACTCACTCTCAACGTGGTACGAAAATCTGACGGTCTGGCGGTTGCCACCTCAGACGAAGCGATTCTCCAGGGGGTTCGCCTGATGTCCCAGCTCGAAGGGCTTTACGTCGAACCCACAGTGGGTGCCGCACTCGCTGCGGTGCCAGGGCTGGTTCACAGCGGAACGATCCGCGAGAATGACGAGGTGGTAATCGTCTCTACCGGGCATGGCTTGAAGCAGCCATTTGCCAGCCAGGACGAGATCTCAGCGCTGCCAGAGATCGAGCCTACGTTAGAATCATTGCAGGCCTTAAAGCTCTCCTGAGTCCCGCCATGCACGCGGAACGCCGTGAGGTTCGGGCCGTGTCGTCCGCAGAACTCCGCCCGACCTGTGATCCGCAAGAACTCCATTCGTCCTCCGCTTGTGCCTCCCCTGCGTAAGCCCAGCAGCCAGAGTCTCCCAGTGACGTCCCCTCCCGGAGGCAGGCAGAGGCTGTCATCCATCTGAGACATCGAGCCGATGATACGCGGGAGTGGGGACTGCGACAGCACTAGTCCTCAGGCGGGTGCGGGTTCGGGTCCAGCTTGGCTCCCCGGGAAGGACTCGAACCTACAGCCTAGCGATTCACAACCGCTAGGACATATCGGGCTCCGCTTCGAGGGGAGCTTTCGGCGTTGGGGCGTCAACTCGAATGATCATCTCAGGAACTCGCAACACTTTGAGCCGTAGCATCAGCACTTGGCGGTCGCCTGCGAGGCCAACTCGCACCGCTTTGAATATTCCGTTGCGAGTCGTGGTAAGCCTTCGCGAGAGCGTTCGCCGCTCGGAGCTTGTCCTCCTTGGTAACCTTGGCGTAGATGGTGGTCGTCTTGATGGAGGCG
Source organism: Methylomirabilales bacterium (SeqCode) (assembly GCA_044451055.1). Taxonomy (GTDB): domain Bacteria; phylum Methylomirabilota; class Methylomirabilia; order Methylomirabilales; family 2-02-FULL-66-22; genus 2-02-FULL-66-22. The sequence goes on along the minus strand of JBIOJT010000037.1, from coordinate 14,945 downwards.
TGCCCGAGTTGCTCTTGGACCACCTCCAGGTCGTTCCCGCTCGCGCGGTACAGGTGGGTGGCGTAGCTGTGCCTGCAGGAGTGCGTGGCGTACCGGGGATCCAGACCCACGGCTCGCATAAGGCCCTTGACTATCCGCCAGACTCCGTTGCGAGTAAGAGGCCCCCGCTGTCCGGTGAACACGGGCGCTTCGTCCGAGACATCCTCTCCGTGCTCTCGCTTCCACGTCAGGAAGGCCTTCAGGTGGGCTTTCAGCTCCTGCGGGATGAAGACCCTCCCGAGTCTTGCCCCCCTTACCCTGGCGGACCACCAACGAGGCCTGGCCGTAGCCCAAGAGGCAATCCCCGATCCGGAGCGCCGCCACCTCGGAGGCGCGGAGGCCGGAGGACAGGAGCGTATCGAGGAGTGCCCAGGCTCGGACCGCTCCAACCATGCCCTTCTCTCGGGCCTGAAGCGCCCGCGCCTCCGCATGCCGACGAAGGCGGGTCAATTCCTCGGTGGTGAGGTAGCGGATCTCGCGTTGAGTGGTGGGCATGGCTGCATCTCCTTCCATTGCTCAAGGACAATCGAGCAGGGTTGGCCTGTCAAAACGTGCCCGCAAACGTGCCCGCGAGCGCCTAGAACCTACCCAAAACCACCCCAGGCCAACCAAGATCGACAGCAGAAACCCCTTGGTAAATCAGCGTTCTTCTTGATCTTCTTCGCTGTCTTCCGGTCTGTCACGCCGGAGGTCGCGGGTTCGAGTCCCGTCCCGAATCGGCGGGATCTCCGCCTTGCTCCGATCGGCCCCGCCAGCAATCCCACTCAAGCCACCCAGATGGGTGGCTTTTGTTTTTCGCGAGCTGGCGTCAGGCGCTGCCTTGACTTCACTCGGTTGACCTGGATAATGTGCTCCAAGTCCTAGTGCCCGGTGCCACGTGCAGGTGGAACGACCTCGGGATCGTCGGAGTGGTGCAGAGGATAGCGAATCGGCCCGAAACTCAGTCAAAGGATCCTGGAAGATCCGATCCTCGAGGCGGAGGGGAAACATATGAGGCATTTCTCGCGCAGGGAACTGCTCAAGGCAGGCGTGGCGACAGCGCTGCTGGCCCGAACCGCCAGGGCGGCCACCTCCCCCGTGTATCTGATCCATACCGTGAACAGGGCAGACGGAATCCGGCGGGGCCTGGCGGCCCTGGGATTGCCCGCCGCGCAGGGGAAGCGCGTGGTCATCAAGCCCAACTTCAACAGCGCAGATCCGTTTCCTGCGTCCACCCACCTGGACACGCTCGGCGCGCTGGTTAGGCATCTTCGGGCCGCGGGTGCGGGCGAGATCAGTGTCGCCGATCGGAGCGGCATGGGGAACACACGCAGGGTGATGGAGCAGAAGGGGGTCTTTGCCCAGGCGAAACAGATGGGCTTTCGGGTGGTGGTTTTGGACGAGACGCCGATGGAGGGCTGGGCCGAGGAGCGCCTGCCAAGTGGTCACTGGTCGAGGGGAGTGTTGTTTCCCCGACTCTTCCAGGAGGCCGACCTGGTGGTCCAGACCTGCTGTCTTAAGACGCACCGCTACGGTGGCCACTTTACGCTGTCGTTGAAGAACTCCGTCGGAATGGTGGCGAAGTATTCTCCCCGCGACACGTACAACTATATGGGGGAACTGCACGGCACCTCCTACCAGCGCCAGATGATCGCTGAGATCAATCAGCTCTACCGCCCGGCGATGATTGTCGTGGACGGCCTGGAAGCGTTCACGGACGGGGGGCCGGAGAGCGGCACCCTGGTCAAGCCGGAGGTGATGGTCCTGGGGACTGACCGGGTGGCGGTGGACGCGGTTGGTGTGGCCGTCCTGCGGATGCACGGGGGCAATGCGACGATCTCGCGCGGCCGGGTCTTCGAGCAGGAGCAGATCACCCGTGCCGTCCAGCTCGGCCTCGGTGTGGGGGGGCCGGAGCAGATTGACCTCGTCACTGAGGATTCCGAGAGCCAGAAGATCGCGGAGCGCGCGCGGGAAATCCTGAGCCGAGGGTAAGCGGTGCGCGTGTCAGGAGAGACGGCTCGCCGGACGCGGCGGGCGCGGGGAGTCGGGGCGAGGCAAGGGCCGGCTGGTTTCTTCGACCGGGTATATGCACTCGTGACGCGCATCCCCAGAGGGCGGGTGGCCACCTATGGCCAGATCGCCCGGCTGCTCGGAGCGCCGCGCGCGGCGCGAACCGTGGGGTGGGCGATGCATGACAACCCCCACGGTTCCCGAGTGCCCTGCCAGCGCGTGGTCCAGCAGGGTGGCTCCTGCAGCCCGAATTTCCGGATTGGCGATCCCGGCGCGCAGCGCCGACTCCTCGAGCGGGAAGGGGTGCAGTTCCTTCTGGATGGGCGAGTGGACATGGAGATCCACCAATGGCGCCCGGAACTCGACGGGGTACGTCCGCATCGCCGGAAGTAGATCCGTCGCTCCCCATTTCCCTCGCCCAATCGAAAATCTTTGAAGCATGCTGCCTGGCCTTTCCGCTATTCGAGTCCCCGAAAACCGCCAACGGCCCGCGCCGTGTGGCGCGGGCCGCGGCGACTCCTCGCGATGTCCCTCCTTGCCTATGGTCGATAAGACGCCCCCACGCACCGCCTGTGATCCCTCCTGCTCAATGGGGGAGGACCAGCCAGGTCAGCCCGGCGATGAGGGCGGACAGGGGAATGGTGAGGATCCAGGCCCAGACGATTTGCAGGGCCACTCCCCAGCGCACAGCCGAGAGGCGGTGAGTCGCACCGACTCCCATGATGGAACCGGCGATGGTATGCGTGGTGCTCACCGGGATGCCGCCCACCGCGGTCCCGATCAGCATCATCGCAGCAGCGGCCTCCGCGCAAAAGCCACCCACGGGCTGAAGCTTGGTGAGCCGCATGCCCATGGTCTTCACGATGCGCCAGCCGCCGGCAAAGGTGCCGAGGCCGATGGCGGCGTGGGCCGCTAGGATGACCCAGACCGGGACGTAGAACTGGGGGCCCAGGTAGCCGGCCGAGTAGAGGAGGATGGCGATGATCCCCATGGTCTTCTGGGCGTCGTTGGTGCCATGTCCCAGGCTGTAGGTCGCGGCGGAAATCAATTGCAGGCGGCGGAACAGCCCATCCACCTGGCCCGGAGAGGCCCGATGGAAGATCCGATGGACCGTCACCATGAGCAGGAAGCCGACCCCCATCCCGAGGAGGGGTGACAGAACGATGAACGTCAGGATCTTTCCCAGACCCGAGGGGATCAGGGACTCGAAGCCGGCCTTGACCACCGCAGCGCCGGCGATGCCCCCGATGAGAGCATGAGAGGAACTGGTGGGGAGCCCGAAATACCAGGTAATCAGGTTCCACAAGATTGCGCCGGTCAGCCCAGCGAGGATCAGCCACCGGTCCACCACGGCCGGATTCACGACCCCCTTGCCGATCGTCGTGGCGACGTTCACCCCGAAACCGAAGGCCGCCACGAAGTTAAAGAAGGCGGCCCAGGCCACGGCTTGCATGGGAGTGAGCACGCGGGTAGAAACGACGGTGGCGATGGAGTTGGCCGCGTCGTGGAAGCCGTTGATGTAGTCGAAGATGAGGGCCACCGCGATGATGAAGACAATGAGGAGGAGCGAGCTGGACATAGCCCTCCGCCATTCTTGCCGAGGTCTGCCCTATGAGCTCACGCCGTCCGATATGACGGCCGCGCCTCGGGCACGGCGCTTCGGTTCTGCCTCCCCGACGGGGACTGAGGGACCCCCGATGTGCTCACGCCGCTCCCAGGTACGATCGCTGGACGTACTCGTTCTCCCGCAGTTCCTTGCCCGTCCCGGATAGCACGGTCCGTCCCGTCTCGAGGATGTACCCACGGTCGGCGATCTCGAGTGCATGGGCCACCTTCTGTTCCACCAGCAGGATCGTAATTCCTTCCCGCGCGATGTCGGCGATCCGGGCGAACAGCTCGTCCACCAGCAAGGGGGCCAGGCCCAGCGAGGGTTCGTCGAACATCAACAGCTCGGGTTCGGACATGAGGCCGCGCCCGATCGCGCACATCTGCTGCTCCCCGCCGGACATGGTTCCGGCGAGCTGGCGGCGCCGTGCTTTCAAGCGGGGGAACAGCGCGTACACCCGTTCGAGCCGCTGCCGGGCCATGCCCCGTGCCCGGGGCGCAAAGGCGCCGAGCAGCAGGTTCTCCTCGACGGTCATGCGGGGCCACAGCTTGCGTCCCTCCGGGACCTGGATCACCCCGCGACGGACGATCTCGTGAGCCGGCAGGCCGGTCAGAACGGTGTCGCGGAACCGGATCCGCCCCGCCAGAGGCGTGAGCAGGCCGGAGACGGCGCGAAGGGTCGTGGTCTTCCCGGCCCCGTTCGGGCCGATGAGCGTCACGATCTCCCCGCGGGCCACCGTGAAGGAGATCGCCCAGATCACCTGGACCTCCCCGTAAGCGACCTCGAGATCATCCACTTCCAGGAGGGGCTCCCCGCTCATGCCCGCTCCTCGAGGCCGCCCGCCGGCCGTGCCGAGGCGCGCCGCCCCAGATAGGCCTCGATCACCGCTTCGTCGTGCTGGATCTCGTACGGGGACCCCTCGGCCAACTTCTCGCCGTAGTTCAATACCATGATCCGGTCGCAGGTGCCCATGACCGCGCGCATGTCGTGCTCGATGTACAGGATCGTGATGCCCGCATCCCGCAAGCGGCGCAAGAGCGCCAGCATGGCCTGCGTCTCGGCCGGATTCAAACCGCCACAGATCTCGTCGCACAAGAGCAAGACGGGATCGGTTGCCAGTGCCCGTGCCAGCTCCAGGCGTTTGCGGTTTCCGGTCGGCAGGGCGCCAGCGGGTGTATGCACCCACGATGACAGATCCGTGTATTCGAGCAGCCTCTCGATCTCTGCCGCGACCGGGCCGCGCGATGTGGACCCTCGGCCGCCATAGCGGAAGCCGACCTCGACGTTCTCGTACACCGTCATGCCCGTGAAGGGCCGCGGGATCTGATGGGTCCGGCAGATGCCCAGGTGAACCACCCGATGGCTCGGCCAGGCGGCGATCTCCTTCCCGCGGAAGAGGATGGAGCCGGCGCTCGGTGGCAGCGATCCCGCGATCATGCTGAAGGCCGTGGTCTTGCCGGCGCCGTTGGGGCCGATGATCCCGAAGATTTCCCCCTCGTTCACCTCAAACTGGAGGTCCGTCACGGCGGCGAGCCCGCCGAAGTAGCGCGTGAGGCCCTTCACGACGAGGAGAGCCGTCATGACCCCACCTTACCCAGCGGGGCCCGCGCGACCGTCGGCCCCCCCGGCCTGCCCGTCAGCCGGACGCGCACCCCGCGGGCGATCCGCCTGGCTAGGCCGACCAGTCCCCCCGGCTCGAACAGCACGATCAGAATCAAGAGCGCGCCATAGAGGAGGAGGTGGAATTGGGGAAAATTGACGACCATCTCCTCCTGGACGATGCTATAGACGACCGCACCGATGACTGGGCCCAGGAGCGTCCCCAGGCCTCCGATCACCGACATGAGCAGAATTGAAATGCTGGTGGCGAAGGAGAACACCCCGTCGGGGTGGATATAGGCCGTATAACGCGCAAAGGCTCCACCCGCCATCCCGGTGAGGAAGGCCGAGAGAGCGTGGACGGTCAGCTTGCACCGAAAGGGGTTCACCCCCAGGTCGGCTGCCGCGTCCTGATCCTCGCGGACGGCTCGCAAGGCCAGGCCGAAGGGCGAGCGCATGACATACCACGACGCGAGGAACGTCAGCGCGGCCATCCCCAGGGCCGTGTAGTAGTGCTCTCCCTGGTTGAACCGCCCGGTCATCAGAAGCCGGTAGCCGCTGGCCCCCCCGGTGATCTCCAGGTTCGACATGACGATCCGGACCGCCTCGTTCACGCCGATGGTCGCGATGGCAAAGTACGGTCCCCGGAGGCGGAAGGTCGGGATGCCGATCAGGACGGAGCCCAACGATGCGACCAAGCCTCCCACCGCGAAGGCCACGTAGGGGTTGATCCCTCCGTTGATGGCGAAGGCGGCCGTGTAGGCGCCCAGCCCGTAGAACACCGCAAAGCCGAAAGAAACCTGACCCGCGACACCACCGAGGAGGTTCCAGGCCAGGCTCATCGCCACCCACAGAAGCGTGACGAGGAGCAGGCGGATCACGTTGCTGGGAAGGCCGACGGAGGGGACGAGGAGGAGCGCCACCAGCACCAGCGCGGCCACCCCGGCCGGCAGCCGGTTCGTGGCTGGGGAGGGCGAGGCGACGTCGTTCATTGGAGGCGCCGCCGCCGCTGCAGCAGGCCCTCGATGCCGCCGGGCAAGACCAGCAGGGCCACGACCAGCAGGATGAAGCTTATGGCCAGTTGGTAGCTCGCCGGAACCACGAGGATGCTGAAGGTCTCGATGAGGGCCACGATGACCGCCCCGATGGCCACGCCCGAGAAGGACTCGAGCCCGCCCAGGACGATGATGACGAAGGATCGGAGCATGAAGGATCCGCCGAAGTCCGGCGTGAACGAGTACAGCGTGGCCAGGAGGGCACCGGCCAGCCCGGTGAAGGCGATGCCCAGGCCGAAGGTCAGCATCGCCATCTGCCGGGTGTCGATGCCCACGAGCTGGCCTGCCTCGCGATTCTGGGTGAGGGCCCGGACCGCCCGGCCGAACCAGGTGCGAGTCAAGAAGACGTGCAGGCTCACCAGGGAAAGCAGGGCAATCCCGAAGACGATCAGACGAATGATGGGAATCGTGATGCCCGCGAACCGAAACGTCGCCATGGTGAGCGGCGTGAGGATGGATCGGTCGTCCGCACCCCAGATGGCATAGCCGATGTTTTGCAGGACCAGCCAGAGGCCAAACAGCAAGAGGAGCGAGGGAAGGGTTGGCACATCCGCGACCGGCACCCGGCGAACCATGCTCCAGTAGGTTGCGATGCCCAGCAGGAAGAACAGCGGGGCCGCGAGGACCGCAGCCAGGAGTGGGTCGATCGGCGTCCGCTGGGACACCTCATAGGCGAAGTAGGCGCCCAGCATCATGAACCCCGCGTGGGCGAGGTTCACCATCTTCATCACGCCATAGATCACCGTCATCCCGATGGACATCGCGGTATAGATGCCCGCCAGGAGGACGGCCGAGGCCAGCAGGTTGAGCAGATCGGCAAGACCCAACGGAGCCCTCTCACGCGGGTACCGCCGCCCCGTGTGCGGGGCGGCGGGGGCGGGTGGTGGTGTCGTCACCGGATCGGATCAGCGCGGGATCTTCGTGACCACCTCGCCGGTCTTGGTGTCCTCGGGATAAACGAAGTCCACCTTGTCGCCCGGCTTGTTCTGGACGATCACGAAGGGGCTCATGGCCTGACCGTTCTTCTGGAACTCCAGCACCTGCCCTGGCAACAGCGAATCGGTCAGCCGAACCTTGCGCAGGGCGTCGCGGACAGCCGTGCGGTCGAGCGACCCGGCCGCCTCGATCGCGGCCGCGAGGGCCCGCACGCTGTCATAGGCTGTCGCAGGGTAGAACGAGTCCGGGTCCCGGCCGTACTTCTTCTTATAGGCCTGATCGAAGGCGCTCACCTGCTTGTAGGGAAGCCCTTTCTCCCACCAGGTCCCCGCGAAGATGTAGTCGGCAGCGGCCCCGAGGGCCTTCCGGGCGGGCTCCTCCGGCCCGCGGGCCCCGTAGCTGACCATCCGATGAGAGAGCCCCATTTGCGTGTACTGCCGGTGCATGGTGATGTAGTCCTGCAGGTGCGCGTCGGAGAGGAAGATGTCCGCGTTGGCGGCCTTCACCCGCTGCAGGAGTCCCGAGAAATCCGTTCCGCCGAGTTGAAAGGACTCGTTGAAGACCACGGTGAAGTAGCCCGCGCGCTCCTTGATCCAGCCAGTCACGCCCTCCACGTAATCCTTGCCATGGTCCGTGTTCTCCACCGCGAGGGCGATCTTCAATCCCTTCTCCAGCTTCCCCTGATCCACCAGGGAGCCCAGGAACTTCATGGTGGTGTAGCCCAGGACGTCCACCGGCGTGAGCGTTCCGAAGATCCACTGCCGCCCCTGGGTGAAGATCGCGCTGGCCGCGGCGCCGGGCGTGATCCAGGGCACCTGGTACCGGTCGGCCATGACCGACTGGGCCTCGCCAAGGACGGTCGAATACCCGCCGATGACGGCGACCACGTTGTCCGAGGACATCGTCCGTTCCGTGAGCTGGACCGACCGCCCCTGGTCGGACTGGTCGTCGTACACGATCTCCTTGAAGGGCAGACGCTTGCCACACGCCTTGACGTTCACGCCCCCGTTGGCATTGATCAGCTCCATCGCCAGCTTGATCCCTTCGACCTGGTAGGTGCCCGGGCGGCCCTCCCGGCCGGTCATGGGGAAGACCAAGCCGACCCGGATCGCATCCGGGCAGGCCCTACCCTGGGCGGCCGCGATGCCGGTCCGCCCTGGGCCAGTCAGGGGCAGCCCCAGTACGACGAACAAGATCAGACACCGCGACACCGACAGCCACGGACCTCGACACCTTGCTTTCGTCATGTCGAATCCCCCCTCCGTAATTGGATCAGACGACGTACTTCCGACATCCTCCCATGCCTGTTCCGCATGGAAGCCCACCGGTGGGACCGCCGTGCGCGAGGAAAAGGCCAGCCGAAGGCGGCCCGGAGGTTGTTGGAACATGTGGCGACCCGGCTGGGAGTCGAACCCAAAACACCCGGCTTGAGAGCGCCCTCCGACCAGACTGCGCCGGAGAGCGACGGAGTGCGCCGGATCTCGGGAAACATCTCAAACTACCATACTTAGCCTGACCGTCACAAGTGTCTCTGTGAAACGGACTGCGCCGGCCTCGGACTCCGAGCTGGCCCCGGAACTGGGACCTGTGACGGGCAGCAGATCCGGGAGGCACGGCACGGACCCTGGCCCCGCCGGATGGGGGCACGAGGCCCTGAGACCAGACGCTGTCGCATTCAAGCGCCAAAGAGACAATCGACGCGCGAGCCCCCGTCGGGATTATCCACCCACTGCAGTCATGCGGGGCTTGTGGGGCCGATTTCCTTGCACCGGGCATGGAGGCGAAAGGCTACCAGATGGAACGGGGGGAAAGGGGACTCCCAGGAATCCGCCGACACTGGACAGGCTGGCTCGCCGGTTGGCCAGCCAGCAGAGAGGGCCGGCGCCCAAAACGGATGGGTGCGGTGGTGGCGCGGGGGTTGCCGCCCTGGTGCTGGTAGGGCAGGCCAAGCCCGGCGGAGTGGTTCAGGCGTACTCGTTGTCGGAATCTATACCTTCGCCCCGCGGAAAGGCCCCCGGGCCCCAGCCGCCGCCATCACTCTTTCCAAACGCAACAGATGGCCGTGGCCTTGGCGTCTTCGCGGCCCAGGGTACCGACCCCGTAGTTGTCTTCGAGCGTCCGCAAGAGGCTGTAGTGGTCGTACCGGATCCCGTTGGTGGCCCCGGGTCGGACCGTCGGCCCGACGAAGGCGGTGTAGATCTGATTCCCCCTGGCCCCGGCGTTCTCGTCGAAGGTGACGATGACGAGCGTGTCCCGCGTGAAGGGGGGCCGCTGGAGCAGGGGCGACAGGAAGGCCTGTAGCCAGGTGGCGGCGTACGCCACCCCCGTGTCGTGGCCGTCGTTCCGTATATTGGGCACGTAGAGGCTATACCGGGGGAGCGCATCTCGGGCGAGATCCGTGGAGAGTTGATCGGCGCTCACGATCCGCTCGCAGCGGGCCGGGTTTGCCTGGATGTTCCGGAAGGAGATGTACGGCTCGTGGTGGCGGACGTACAGGCCGTCCGGGGAGGTGATCCCGGTGAAGCAGGGGGAGGGGAGGTTCTCGGCATAGACCTTCCAGGCGACGCCCGCGGGGTCGAAGAGATCGACCAGGCTCGTCGCGTCGAGATCCGTCTGGCGATTGTGATTGATCCCCAGGGGGCTCCCCGCCACCATGGCCAGATAGTTGGGGTACGAGGGATGGGTGATGGCATGGAAATCGGTGAGGAGTGCGCCGAGAGTCGTCAGGTGTCGGAGGAAGGGCTGCTGGAGTGCCGCGTCGTAGTTCGTGTTCTCGAGCACGATGATGAAGACCCGGTCAAAGAGACGGCGAGGGGACCCGCCAGCCGCCGCTTGAGCCCGACTTGCCATCGGAGGCGCGCCGAGAGTCAGCGCGGCCCCAAGGATGGTCGCCGTGATCCCCAGCGTGACCAGAATTCCCGCTGCCCGATTCCCGCTCTGCGGCACTCTTCTGCTCCGGCAGGATGAATCTCAAGGATTGGATGGCAGCACGGTAGCCCTTTTGTGGCAGGGCTGTAATGCGTTGTTGACCGAGTGGAATTGTTTCCTCACCACTCGGGCGAGCTCTCTTGCGATTTCCGCAAGACCTTGACTATCTTCTACGCGGTCTCTGCATTCAGACGGCCGCTGCAAGCATCTGCCCTTCGGCCCTCCGATCCTGCTAGCGGTCCGCCAGGGCCCGCCTGCCCTCCAGGAACGGCCAGAACAGCAAGGCCGGCACACCGAGCACCACCTCGCGCAGGCGAATCGCAAGGGACACGGCCAGGCCTACCTCCGGGGGCAAGCCGTACATCGATCCCAGCACGATGAAGCCGGCCTCCTGCGCACCCAATCCGCTGGGGATCAGAAACGCCGCGCTTCGTACGGCGTGACCGAGACTGAGGAGCACAAGCGCTTGGCCGAAGGTCACCGGATGCCCCATCAGCGCGAGCGCCAGCCATACCTCTCCAGACGTCAAGACCCAGGAGAGGAAGTGCAGCGCACTACTCCAAGCCACGCGGCGAACGTCTCGATACAGCTCCTGGATCGCGCCGTGCAGTCCCGCGATTCCAGCAACTCCGAGTGCAGGCCATCTGACCGCGATTCTCCCGATCAGGCGTTCGAGCAGGCTGAACAGACCCCAGCGTTGAACCAGGACAAACCCCAGCAGCATGGGCACGACGATCACGAGACCGATGGCGAGCACCCGCACGGTCCCGTTGTAGTGACCCGACCCCACCAGCAGGGCCAGGCCGAGAACCGTGAAGACGAGCTGGGTCAAGACCTCCAGCGTCAGATCAACCACCACGCTGGCAGCGGCCAGCCTGGCGCCGGCGCCGTACAGTGCCAGCACGCGGACGCCAACCATTTCGCCCCCGACCTGCGCCACGGGCAACAAGCTGTTCGCCGCTTCGCGTATCGAGCGCGCTCCGATGAAGGTCCAGGCTGGCATCGGCCAGATGCGGCCCAGTATCGCCCGCCATGCCAGGGCGGAACATACCAGTGGAGGCAGGTGAACGAGACAGACCAGCAGAAGTCCCCAGCCGGCCGTTCCCAGCGTATTCACCACCAGGGCCAGGCCCTGATGCACGACGAGGCCGACGGTCACGAGAACACCGGCGGCCGCGGCGAGGCAGAATCCAGTGCTCATCGTCCTCGGGAGGAGCACGCGTACGGACTTCGATCCCTCATCCGGAGTGGCAGTACGGCACAAAGAGGCCCCCTCGCTCCGAGACACCGCCACTCCCCTGCAGCGGCTTGGGTCACTCATGTCTCAGAGCCGGTTGATCCAGCCGAGCCCCTCAACGACTGACTTCAGGGAGTCCAGCACATTCCTGTTGAACAGCACCGTGGCGGCGGCGCGCCAACGACCGTGCTGCAGGTGGGTGACTGAATCGGCCAGCGCCACCCCAGCGTGCTGCATCACCGAGGCGTCTCGATAGCAGTCGATCATGCAACGCGTGCAGCCATCGCGAATGCGGCGGGAGTCGTCGAACTCGAAGATCGAGCACAGAGGCTCTTCCCAGAAGTGGCAACGCCAGAGGAGAAAATTCCAGTCCAGGTAAAAATACTTGAAGCCACCGAGGCACGGAAACCGCTGAGGCTCTTTGCGCAGGAAGCGCTGCATCTCCTCGAGAGACGCCGTAGGATTGACGACACGCATCTGCCGTTTAAGGCGCTTGACTTCCTCGAACGCCCGGAGCAGTTCCTCCGGGTCGTAGGTGACGAGCGGAGAATCCGCATGGCCCAGGAAGCTGGAGTTGAGAGTGGTCAACGGGTAGGAAAAGGTCACCGCGTGGAACCCCAGGTCTCTGAGGAAGCCCGGCAGCGCGTCGTAATCACCGATCAGGCGACTCATGGTGACCGAGGCAGTGCTCTGGATCTTGAGTTCCCTGAGCAGCGCGTTTGCTCTCTTGATCCGTTCGCAGACATTGGGGAGCTTTCGATGCTCCTCGTGACGGGCCGCCGATGGCGCATCGATCGAGATGATGACGCTGGAGACTCCGCACTCCTTCAGATGGTGGATATTCTTGACGTCGAGTCGGGAGCCGTTGGTGACGAGAATAACGACCATGCGGCGTCCCCGCGCGTGGTCGAGGATCCCGTACAGATCCGGGTGCAGCATGGGTTCGCCACCCGTGACGACCAGGTAGCGAACGCCGTGGTTCACGAGGATATCGATGGCGGCATTGGCCTTCGCCAGCGGGGCGAAGACCCAGTCTTTCCTCGGCAGGGCATCCAGGTTGAAGCTGCAGAAATCGCAGCCGGCGTTGCAGGCGTTGTTGATCGCGAACTGGCAGAAGCCCGGTCCGCCCTCGGCCAGCACCTGCCTGATCAGGCTGCGGCGCTCTCGCGGGCTGCGGGCGGGGCGCGCGGTGGCCTCAGGACACGTTGTAGGTCCAGTCATGTTTCGTCTCGGTTGCCCTGGGCGCCGCCGGTGCGGAGAGACCCCCCCCGTCAAGTGCGCGCAGCAGCGAGCTCGCTGAAGCTGATCCGGTGAACGCCGGAGGCCTCGAGGGCAGCCGCGACCACGGGACTGGTCAGGGCCTCAAGCTCCTCTTCGCAGGCGTAATGCGTCGGCCAGGGAGTCTCGGGTGACTTCCGTACGGCGGGGTGGAAAAACATCTCCGAGACTCCCTCCGGCAACTGGGAGACCAGCGCGAGGACTCGGTCCGCGCTCATTCGCCCGGTGTCTTGCATCCCGAATACAAAATCGTTGTGCCGCAGGTTCGCCTGCCGCAGGGCCCTGACCATCATCTGGATCCAGGGGCCCAGCAAGACCCACGTCCCCAGGCGGCGCGTGAATCCCTCCCGCGAGGCCCGCCAGGAGGGAAGCAGGGGCTCGTAGGGAACCCGCACGGCCGACATCCCGAACTCCCGTCCGACCTTGAGGATGAGCGCACACACCGTCGGATGGAGATGCATGTGGTTGTGCGCGTTCACGTGATCCAGGTGCAGCCCGGTGGCCCGGAAGGCCGCGAACTGGGCGCGAATCTCCGCTTCCAATTGCCGGCGCACCGCGGGTCGGAAGAAGAACCTGACCCCCGCTCGGAACAGGTGGGAAGGCAGGGCGCCGTTTCCGTCTGCGAGACCGGGAACGTCTGCCGAGGGAAGAACCGGGCGCCCGCAGACCAGCGTGATGTGCAAGCCAATCTTCAGACCGGGATGGCGCCGGGCCCGCTCGATCGCGTCGGCAAGAGCGGCGCCGCTCACCATGAGGCTTGCCGTGGTCAGGATCCCGTTCTGGTAGGCCCGTTCGATGGCGGTATTGACCGGGACGGACAGTCCGAAGTCGTCGCCGGTGAGGATGAGCCGCTTCACGTCCCGGTTTCTCGCGCATTGAGAAACCGCAGGAACTCTATGCCCTCTCGGAGGCGTCGCTTGGTCATCTCCCAGCTCTTCGCCATTTCCCAGGTGATCTGTGCGATCTTCCGTGGACGGAAGTAGAAACGCCGGTAAAAGGTCTCCAGCGCCTCGAAGATCTCGCGGTGGCTCAGGTGCGGATACTCCAAGGAGCTGACCTGAATCCCGTCTCCCGTGACGAGGGAATCCGGAACCTGGCGCAACCAGCCGTTCTCGGACGCCTGGCGGTAGAGCGCCGTTCCGGGATAGGCCGCGGCCAGCGAGACCTGGACGGTATGCGGATTGATCTCCTGGGCAAAGCGGACAGTCTCTGCGATCGTCTCGTGCGTTTCGCCGGGCAGGCCGAGGACGAAGGTCCCGTGTATCCTGATGCCGAGCTTGTGGCAGTCCGCGGTGAATCGCCGCGCGACCTCGATCCGCACTCCCTTCTTGATATTCACGAGGATCTTCTGGCTGCCCGTCTCGTACCCGACGAGCAGGAGCCGAAGGCCGTTGTCCCTCAAGACCTTGAGGGTTTCATACCGGACATTGGCCTTGGCGTTGCACGACCAGGCGACGCCGAGCTTCCCCAGCAAGCGTGCAATGGCCTCTGCGCGGCCTGCGTCATCCGTGAAGGTGTCATCGTCAAAGAAGAATTCCTTGACCTGGGGGAAATAGCTCTTGGCCGTGGCGATCTCCTGGGCCACGACCTCGGGGCTGCGAGTGCGGTAGCGATGACCGCCGATGGTCTGCGGCCAGAGACAGAAGGTGCAGCGGGACTTGCACCCGCGGCCGGTGTAAAAGGAGAGATACGGGTGCAAGAGGTACCCGATGAAGTAGTCCTCGATGCGGAGATCGCGCTTGTAGACGTCTACCACCGACGGCAGGCGGTCCATGTCCTCCAGCACAGCGCGGTCAGGGTTATGCACGACCCGCCCATCACGGCGATAGCTGATGCCGTCGATCGTCTCCCACGGCCGGCCCTCGGCCACCTCTTGGATGGTGTAATCGAACTCGTTGCGCGCGACGAAATCGATGGCGGTGGAGGCGGCCAGCGACGGCTCGGGCAGGACCGCGACGTGGGCGCCGATGAGACCGATCACGAGCTTCGGGTTGGCAAGCTTGAGCGCCCCGGCGACCTTGATGTCCGACGCGAAGGAGGGCGTGCTGGTGTGGAGGATGGCGAGTTCGTAGTCCGTGGCCAGAGGCAGGATGTCCTCCAGCGAAAGGTCGCGCGGCGGGGCGTCGATCAATCGACTGTCGGCCACCAGGGCGGCAGGCTGGGCCAGCCAGGTCGGGTACCAGAAGGAGCGGATCTCGCGTTTGGCCTGGTATCTCGAGCCGGCTCCACCGTCGAAGCCAGCGAACGAGGGCGGATTCAGGAACAGAGTTCTCATGAC
>JBIOJT010000036.1:0-21223 GCA_044451055.1 Methylomirabilales bacterium (SeqCode) | reverse complement strand
CTATTGGGGTGGTGTAGAAGACGGGTGTTGGCTCACACCGTGACCGCGAGAGGAGGTGATGTCAGTGGCGACGAAGAAGAAGGCGACGAAGAAGGCTGCCAAGAAGAAGAAGTAAGCGGGTTCGCCCATGTCTGAGTTTGCAGACTCAGACCGTTACCGCGAACGTGACCGCGAGAGGAGGTGATATCAGTGGCGACGAAGAAGAAGGCGACGAAGAAGGCTGCCAAGAAGAAGAAGTAGTCTCGGCAATCCCAACGCTGGGGGCGGCACCCCCCAGCGGCACTCATACTATTATTCTGTTGAGCTTTCGTCAAGGTGAGATTCGATAATTTTTTTCTGCTGTTTTTCATAGAGGTTCCGGAGAAAATATAAGGTAATTTGTCAAGGAATTTCGAGCAAATCTGACAAGCCGGCAGCGTCGAATCTGACTTGCTGGTGGCTTGCCTGATGTGGTAGTGTCCTCGCGTCAAATCCTTCGGATTTCAATCTCACTCGCCTCTGGCCCATGGGGCCTCCCGTGGGCCTTTCATTTTCGTCCCGGAGGGTGGAAGTTACCTAAGGACGCGCCCGGACCGCGGGCACCCGGCGCCCGCCAGTCTCGGGGAAGGTAAGGTGGAGTCCCCCCGAGTGGCCCAATCGCGAACGGTATGTCTCCTCTGCGGAGGACGCGACGATGGCAGAGCGATTCCAGAACCTTATTGACGGGAAGTGGGTGGACGCCGCAAATGGCACGACCTTCGATGATATCAATCCTGCAAACAAAACGGACGTGCTGGGCACGTTCCAGCGCTCGGACCATCGAGACACGGATCGGGCGGTGGAGGCCGCCAAGGCGCATTTCCCCAAGTGGCGCCGGGTACCCGCGCCTCGACGGGCGGAGGTCCTCTTTCGCGCCGCGGAGATCCTGGTGCGCCGCAAGGAGGAGTTGGCCCACCTCATAACCCGGGAAATGGGCAAAGTGCTGATGGAATCGCAGGGCGATGTGCAAGAGGCCATCGACATGCTCTACTACATCGCCGGCGAGGGGCGGCGCCTCTATGGGGAGACCACGCCCTCGGAACTCCCAGACAAGTTTGCCATGACGGTCCGGGTCCCCCTGGGAGTAGTAGCCGCCATCACTCCGTGGAACTTCCCTCTGGCGATTCCAAGCTGGAAGTTGGCGCCGGCGCTGGTCGCGGGAAACACCGTGGTCTTCAAGCCGGCGGAAGATACCCCGTTGATGGCTGTCCGATTCGTGGAGATCCTGCTCGAGGCGGGGCTGCCGCCCGGAGTCGTGAACCTCGTCCACGGCTACGGTGAAGAGGCTGGGGCGCCGTTGGTCCGGCATCCGGATGTGGCGCTGGTCTCCTTCACGGGATCCTCCGAGGTCGGTCGCGAGGTGGCCATCGCCTGCGCCGCCGAGCACAAGCGGGTCTCGCTGGAGATGGGTGGGAAGAACCCGATCCTGGTGATGGAGGACGCCGACCTGGATCTGGCCGTCGATGGAACGATCTGGGGGGGATTCGGGACCTCCGGCCAACGCTGCACGGCCGCCTCGCGGATCCTGGTGCACAAAAAAGTGATGCGGGAGTTCGCCGATCGCCTGGTGACGAAGGCCCAGGCGCTTCGCCTGGGGGACGGCCTCTCTCCCAGCACGGATGTCGGGCCGATCATCAACGACGCGCAGCTCAAGCGGGTGCATGGTTACACCAGGATCGGTCTCAAGGAAGGGGCCAAACTGCTCTGTGGGGGAGAGATCTACCGGGAAGGCGAGTGCAAGAAAGGATTCTTCTACACGCCGACTGTTTTCGGGGACGTCTCTTCCAAGATGCGCATTGCGCAAGAAGAGATCTTTGGGCCCACCGTGAGCCTCCTGCCCGTGGCTGGTCTCGAAGAGGCCATCGAGGCGGCCAACTCAACTCGGTACGGGCTGTCCTCTTCGATCTACACCCGGGACATCAATAAAGCGTTCCGTGCCATTGAATCGTTGGGGGCCGGGATCACGTGCGTGAATGCCTCGACCATCGGTGCAGAGGTCCACCTGCCCTTCGGAGGGATCGGCCAGACCGGGAACGGCCATCGCGAGGGTGGGCGGCAGGTGCTGGACGTCTTCACGGAATGGAAAGCGGTGTATATTGACTACAGCGGGAGACTCCAGCGGGCGTAGATCGATCTTGGCGGATAGCTCATGGCTCATGGCAGCGCTATGAAACGACCTCTGGATGACATAAGCCGGAACGGTAGGGGGTGCCCTTGACCCAAGAGTTGCTCTCCCTGTCGCGGGCGGACGTGGAGAAGGTTGGTCTCCCATTGATTTCGTTGCCGGAGGGGACGGACCGATGAGCGTGTTTGCAGGTGTGGATTACTACGAGGTCGAAGGGCTCCTCTCGGAGGAGGAGCGGATGACCCGGGATGTGGCCCGGGTCTTTACCGACGAGCAGATCCTTTCCGTCATCACCCAACACTTTCGGGAAGGGTCCTTCCCGAGGGGCCTCATCCGGAAGATGGGGGAGTTGGGATTCCTGGGGGCGAACCTCCAAGGCTACGGCTGCGCGGGGATCAATAACGTGGCTTACGGCCTGATCATGCAGGAGCTGGAGCGGGGCGATTCCGGCGTGCGGAGCTTCGCGTCGGTCCAGGGCTCCCTGGTGATGTACCCGATCCACGCCTTCGGCTCCGAGGCGCAGAACGAACGCTGGCTTCCAAGGCTGGCGGCGGGCGAGGCCATCGGGTGCTTCGGCCTGACCGAACCCGATTTCGGCTCGGACCCGGGCGGCATGGCAACCAAAGCCGTGAGGAAGGGTGCGGAGTTCGTCCTGAACGGCACCAAGCTCTGGATCACGAACGGGAGCATTGCCGACATCGCCGTGGTTTGGGCCAAGCTGGACGGCGTGGTGCGCGGGTTCCTGGTGGAGCGGGGGACAGCCGGCTTCGCCGCCCGGGACATCCACGGGAAGCATTCCATGCGGGCCTCCGTGACCTCGGAACTTTCCTTCCAGGATTGCCGTATCCCGGCCGATAATCTGCTGGCAAAAACCGATGGATTGCGCTCACCGCTTTCCTGCCTGAACCAGGCGCGCTACGGCATCGCCTGGGGCGCTGTCGGCGCGGCGATGGCCTGCTATCAGGCGGCCCTGGACTACAGCCGGCAGCGCGTGCAGTTCGGAAAGCCCATCGCCTCCTTTCAGCTCGTGCAGCAAAAGCTCGTCCACATGCTAACCGAGATCACGAAGGCGCAACTGCTGTGCCTGCAACTGGGCCGGCTGAAGGATGCCGGCCGTCTCCGGCACACCCACGTGTCGTTGGCCAAGCGAAACAACGTCGCGGCTGCCCTGGAGATCGCGCGGTTGGCCCGGGATATCCACGGGGCGAATGGCATCGTGGACGAGTATCCTGTGATCCGGCACATGTTGAACCTGGAGTCGGTGTTCACCTACGAGGGGACGCACGACATCCACACCCTGATCCTGGGGCGGGACATCACCGGCATCTCAGCCCTGGAGTAACGCGCTCTCGGGCGGAGAATTCCTTTACATTCCGCGCCGACATGTTATAGCATAACGCCGATGCGACGGATCATATGTTGGGCACTCGTGGTCCTGAGCGTTGTGTTCCTGGTCGGACTCGCCCTCGGGCAGGAGCGCGGCGCCTCGGGGGCCGGCCCATCACCGCCCGCCCAGACGGCGCCCGAGGTGACACTCCGCAAGATCCACATGATCGAGACCCGCCAGGGGGCCAAGCTGTGGGAGCTCTGGGCAGACCGTGCCGAGGTGCACGAACGCGAGGGGTACACGGTCCTGTTCCGGGAGCATCGCCCCGTGGAGATCGTGCTCTATTCCAGCCAGGGGCAGCTCACCTGTACGGCCAATCGGGCGACGGTGGACACGCAGACCAAGGATGTGCGGCTGGAGGGCGGGGTCATCGCGCGCTCGGATCAGGGCACGGAGCTCCGCACGGAAGAACTCCGCTGGCTGGCAGCGTCGCGGCGCGTCCAGACCGACCGGCCCGTCATGCTGAGCCGGGGGGGCCTGGTGAGCCACGGTCGCGGCTTGGAAGCGGAAACTGATCTGGAGCAGGTTCGAATTTTCCAGAATATCACCTCGCAATTGCGGTCCCCGGACAGCGTCCCGACGACCGCGAGTCCGACGCCGGCGCCACGGTAGACGCGAAGGAGACTGGCTTCATGCAACGTGCCCGCTGGTTGCTCGTGCTCCTCCTGCTCGTCGCGGGGGCGCCGGGCCGTCTCCTGGCTGCGGAACAGCGCGCGCCCATCACCATCTCGGCCGACAGCCTGGAGGTGAATCGCAAGGCCCGGGTGGCGATCTATCAGGGGAACGTGGCGGCCAACGACCGGGGGCGCGGCCTCAGCATCCTGGCGGACCGGATCGAGTTCTACTTCGACGAAAACATGGAGGAGGTCCAGCACGCGACCGCCGCGGGCAACGTCCGCCTCTCGTACGGCGAGCGACGCGGCGTGGCGGAGCGGGCCGAATACTTCCCAGGGGAAGACCGAGCCGTCCTCCTCGGTCATCCCAAGGTGTGGCAGGAGAACGACATGGTCAGCGGGTGTCGGATCACGCTGCTCCTGCGGGAAGACCGGAGCCAGGTGGAGGGCTGCGACGGGGAACGCGTCAACGCGGTGCTCTATCCGAAGCGGGACGAGGAGCCGGTGCGAGGTGGCACTCGTCGGTAAGGCCTCTCCGGCGACAGCGAAGGACGGATGACGATCGGCGTGACGGGGCACTGCCTGCGGACCGAGAAGCTGATCAAGGCCTTCAAGCAGCGGGTGGTGGTCTCGGACCTCAGCCTCTCGCTGGATGCGGGCGAGGTGGTGGGGCTCCTGGGACCTAACGGGGCCGGAAAGACCACAGCCTTCTACATGATCCTGGGCCTCACGCGCCCGGACTCGGGCAAGGTCCTTCTGGATGAGGAGGACATCACCTTCCTGCCCGTCCACCAGCGGGCGCGCCGGGGGATGGGGTTCCTGTCGCAGGAGCCGTCTATCTTCCGGAAGCTCACCGTCGAAGAGAACATCCTGGCGATCCTGGAGGCCCTGGGCCTTCCCTCCGGGGAACGCGCCGAACGAGCCCAGGCGCTGCTGCGCGAGCTCAACATCGCCCATCTGTCGAGGAGCCCGGCCTATACGCTCTCCGGGGGGGAGCGGCGGCGGGCCGAGATCACCCGAGCGCTCGCCACGGAGCCCCGCTTCATGCTCCTGGACGAACCTTTCGCCGGCATAGACCCGATCGCGGTCTACGACATCCAGGGCATCATCGGCCAGCTCAAAGACCGGGGGATCGGCGTACTCATTACCGATCATAACGTACGAGAAACCTTGCAGATCGTGGATCGGGCCTATATCATTCATGAGGGCCGTATCCTGTTGTCCGGCACGGCCGCCCAGCTGGCCGCGGACGAGGTGGCCCGAGAGATCTACCTGGGAGAGCGGTTCTCCCTCTGACGGGAGCGGGACGAGGATCCATGGCCTTCGACACCAGGCTCCGCATGCTCCAGACGCAGCGGATGATCATGACGCCGATGCTGCAACAGGCGATCAGCCTGCTGCAGCTGTCGCGCCTGGAGCTGGTGCAGGAGCTCCGGCAGCACCTGGAGCAGAACCCGGTGCTGGAGGAGGCCCTGGAGGAGGTGGCAGATCCCCAGCTCTCCCAGGAGCAGGAGACGCCGGAGCCGGAGAAGACGGAGGCGGAGAAGGCGGAGGACGACCGGGCGGATCGGATCGACGACTTCGATTGGGAGAGCTACCTGCAAGACGCCTCGGACTACCGTCCCAAGATCCCGCGGGAGGAGCTGGAACGATTCGACGCGGAGCTCCAGCTGACCAAGCCCCGTTCCCTCATGGACCACCTGCTGTTCCAGCTCCACCTCAGTACCTCGGACCCCGGATTCTTGCGGCTGGCCACGCTGCTCATCGGCAACCTGGACGAGTCCGGGTACCTGAAGGAGCCGCTCGACGCCGTGGCCGCGGCGGCTGGCGTGGACCTCGCCCGCATGGATGAGGTGTTGCGCCTGGTGCAGAGCTTCGAACCCACCGGGGTGGGCGCGCGCGACCTCCGGGAGTGCCTTCTGCTGCAATTGGAGGGCCGCCCGGATGTGCATCCGTTGGCCAAGGAGTTGATCTCGGCCCACCTGCAGGAGTTGGAGGGGCGGCAGTGGGAGAAGCTGGCCGGGAAGCTGGGCGTGCCGGTCAAGGAGATCCAGGAGGCCGTGGGGTACATCACCACCCTGGAGCCGAAGCCCGGCCGCACCTTCGGCACCGAGGACCCGCGCTACATCACCCCGGATGTCTACATCGTCAGGGTGGATGACCGGTTCGTCGTGGTGTTGAACGACGACGGGCTGCCACGCCTCCGCGTGAGCCCCTACTATCGATCGATTCTGGCCAACAAGACGGGCAACGGGCGCGAGGTGCGGGAGTATCTCGAGGGCCGGATGCGCTCCGCCCTCTGGCTGATCCGGAGTATCGAGCAACGGCAGCGGACCCTGTTCAAGGTGGCGGAAAGCCTGGTGAAGTTCCAGCGGAAGTTCCTGGAGGAGGGCATCACGGCCCTGCGACCCCTGACCCTGAAGGAAGTGGCCGAGGACATCGGCATGCACGAATCTACGGTCAGCCGGGTGACTACCAACAAGTACATCCACACCTCGCAGGGGCTCTTCGAGCTGAAGTATTTCTTCCACCGGGGTGTTCCCGCCACCAGCGGCGATGCCGTTTCCTCCCTCAAGGTCAAGGACCTCATCCACAAGCTGCTCACTGTCGAGGACAGCGGGCGGCCCCTCTCGGACCAGAAGATCGTGGAGATCCTGCGCGAGAAGCACGGGGTCGAGATCGCCCGCCGGACCGTGGCCAAGTACCGGAGCCAGCTCAGGATTCCGTCCTCCAGCCGGCGCAAGCGCTACTGAGTTCCGCTGGCCTTCGCCCCGCACCGGGGGATGCGCGAGAGACACACGCAGAGGTCGGATTTTCAACGCCGCAGCTCCGGCACGCTGGCGACCGGCTGCCCCGTCGATGGGACGGGCCGTTCAATCCGGAGCGCCTGCAGGTTTCGGAAGGAGCCCAACGATGCAACTCTCTGTGAAGGGACGGAACCTGGAGATCACCCCTGCCATCCGCGGCTACGCCGAGGAGAAGCTGAGCCGACTCACCCGGTATCTGGAGAACATCGTCACCATGCACGTGGTCTTGTCGGTGAACAAGCACCGGCAGATCGCCGAGGTCACCCTGCGCGTACGGGACCTGACCATCCGGGCAGAGGAGGAGGGCGACGACCTGTACTCCTCCATTGACCTGGTGGTGGAGAAGCTGGAGCGACAGATCCTGCGCTACAAGGAGCGGATCATGGCGCACGCCGCCCGGGGCGGGAACCGCGGCGGTCGCGTCGGCGCCGTGGCCCCGGTGGGCGAGGAGGAGCCCCGCGTGGTCAAGACCAAGCGCTTCGCGGTCAAACCCGCCGCGGTGGATGAAGCTATTCTGCAGATGAACCTCCTGGGCCATAACTTCTACGTGTTCCGCAACGCCGCCACCGAGGAGGTGAATGTCGTCTACCGCCGCCGGGATGGCCACTACGGGCTGATCGAGCCCGAGGCCTGAGGGAGGTTGGCGCATGGCGAGCCAGGAGGGCGCATCGGAGACCACGCTCCACGGGGTCCTGGTGGACGTGTACGGGATCGGGGTGCTGCTCCTGGGGGAAAGCGGGACTGGCAAGAGCGAGTGCGCCCTGGACTTGGTGACCCGGGGCCACCGTCTGGTGGCAGATGACGTGGTGGAGGTGATCCGGGAGAGCGACGGGATCGTCATCGGGCGGGGCCCCGGCCGGATTCGCCACCACATGGAGGTCCGGGGCCTGGGCATCATCAATATCCGGGACCTGTTCGGGGTGGCGGCCATCCGCTCCCGCAAGCGCATCGAGCTGGTGATCCTGCTGGAGGCCTGGCGTCCCGAAGAGGAGTACGACCGGCTCGGGGTGGAGGAACAGACCTATCCGGTCCTGGGCATCCAGATCCCCACGCTGCGCATCCCCGTGTCGGCCGGGAGGAACATCGCCATCCTGGTGGAGGTGGCGGCACGCAATCACCTCCTCAAATTGATGGGGGTCCACGCGGCGCGTAACTTCGCGGCGCATCTCTCGGGGGGCGGGGCCGAGGATGCGGGGGACGCCACGGACGCCGACCTCCCCCAGTTGAGTCGGGACGACACGGAGTGACGGGCCTCCCTCGGGGGCACGGGGCCGCCCCGACATGGCGCCGGTCGCGGACGGCGACCGGGGCCGAACGGTTTGACGATGCCCGGCAGTGATTTCATCGTGGTCACCGGGATGTCCGGAGCAGGCAAGAGCGCCGCCAGCCGCTGCCTGGAGGACTTGGGATTTTTCTGCATCGACAACCTGCCGGTCACCCTGATCCCCAAGGTGGCTGAGCTCTGCGCCCAGTCCGAGAAGCGGATCGAGCGCGTGGCCCTGGTGGTGGACGCCCGGGAGGGACGGTTCCTGGAAGGCCTCTTCGACATCCTGGTGGATCTTCGCCGGGAGGGCCATCTGGTCCGCATCGTTTTTCTGGATGCCAGCGACGAGGCCCTCGTGCGCCGTTTCAGCGAGAGTCGGCGCCCGCATCCGCTGGCGCCCGGCGGATCGGCCCTGGAGGGCATCCGGGCGGAGCGCGACCGCCTGGCGCGCCTCAAGGCCGAGGCGGATCTGGTGATTGATACCTCCAGCTTCACGGTTCATGAGTTTCGGAAGCTCCTGGCCACCTCCTTTCTGGATCTGCCGGCTCCACAGCGGACGTCGCTGTCCTTGGTCTCCTTCGGCTACAAGTACGGGCTCCCGGTGGATGCGGACCTGATATTCGACGCCCGGTGTCTGCCGAACCCCCACTTCGTCGATACCCTGCGGCCGCTCACGGGCCGGGAGCCACAGGTGGTCGAGTACGTCCTGGGATTCGCCCAGGCGCGAGAATTCGTGGCGCGTATCCAGGAGTTCCTGCGCTTCACGCTCCCCCTGTACGTGCAGGAGGGCAAGGCGTATCTGACCATCGCGGTGGGGTGCACCGGCGGGCGTCACCGATCGGTGGTGCTGACCGAGGAGCTGGCGCGGCTGCTCCGGGAGACGGGTCACGAGGTCTCCGTGCGCCATCGCGACGTGGACCGGGTCCCCTAGGCGAAGAACTGCGAGGAATTTCAAATTGAAAACCGACATTGACCGCGCCTGGCGAGGGCGGCACGTGGCGGGGGGAGGGCCCCCCGATCGAGGGAGGCCATGGTTGGGATCGTCATTGTGACTCATGGCGATCTGGGGGCCGAGCTCTTGCGGACCGCGCAAGAGATCGTGGGGAAGCTGCCTCGGGTGGAGGCCGTCTCCATTCATGCCTCGGAGCAGATCGAGAAGGCACGGAAGAAGATCGAGGCCGTTCTCCAGCGCGTCAATGACGGCAGTGGCGTGCTGATCCTCACCGACCTCTTCGGCGGGACCCCGTCCAATCTGGTCCTCTCGTACCTCGAAGCGGGCCGCCTGGAGGTCGTGACGGGCGTGAACCTCCCGATGTTGATGAAAGTTCCCTCGCTCCGGGAGGAGCGGGACCTGCGCGCCCTGGCAGACAAGCTGGCCAAGTATGGCCAGCGCAACATCCTCGTCGCCAGCGAGTTCCTGGCCAAACAGGGAAAACCGGCTGCACCCGAGGGATAATCCACGGTCCGGGACCAGGGCCATGCACCGCTGGCGGGGCCGACACGCATGGGCAGGATTCGATTCATCCTGGGCATCCACGCGCACCAACCCGTGGGAAACCTCCCCGAGGTCTTCGCGGAGGCGTACCGCCGCTCCTACCTTCCCTTCCTCGAAGTCCTGAGCGAGTTCCCGCAGATTCCCTTCGCCCTCCACTACTCCGGCGTCCTGTTCGACTGGCTCGAGGCCACCCATCCCGAGTTTTTGGACCGGTTGGCCGGCTTTGTCGCCCGGCGGCAAGTGGAATTGCTCACCGGGGGGTATTACGAGCCGATCCTGGCGTCCATTCCGGACGCCGACAAGATCGGGCAGATCCAGCGAATGATGTCGTATCTCTCCTCTCGCTTCGGGGTGCGCCCCAGAGGCATGTGGCTGGCGGAGCGGGTGTGGGAGCCGCACCTGGCCAAGCCCATCGCCGAGGCCGGGGTGGAGTACGTCATCCTGGACGACAATCACTTCAAGGCGGCCGGGCTGCCCGACGCTGCACTCACCGGGTACTTTCTCACGGAGGAGCAGGGAGTCCCGCTGGCGCTCTTCCCCATCAGCCAGCGGCTGCGGTACCTGATCCCCTTCCGCGAGCCGGCCGAGACGGTCGCCTACCTCCGCGAGCGCGCCGACCTCGCCCCCGGCGGCGTGGCGGTGATGGCCGACGACGCCGAGAAGTTCGGCGGATGGCCCGGAACCCACGACTGGGTCTATCAGCGGGGCTGGCTCAAGCGCTTCCTGAAGGCGCTCCAGGAGAATGCCGATTGGTTGGACCTCGGCACCTTCAGCCAGGCCCTGACGGACCCGCCGAAGGGACGGATCTACTTGCCCACGGCGTCCTACACCGAGATGACGGAGTGGGCCCTCCCGGCGGAAGCGGGCATCAACTTCGAAGAGGCGCGGGCACGGGTGGATGGCCTTCCCTTCGCCGAGGACCTGCGGCCCTTTCTCCGCGGCGGATTCTGGCGGAACTTCCTGGCCAAATACCCGGAGGCCAACACCCTGCACAAGAAGATGCTCCAGGTGAGTCAGCAGGTGCACGCCCTCCCGACGCGGGGCCGGAAGCGGGTCGCCGCCCTCCAGGCCCTCTGGCGGGGCCAGTGCAACGACGCGTACTGGCACGGGGTCTTCGGGGGGTTGTACCTGCCGCACCTGCGGCACGCCGTGTTCCATCACTTGATCCGTGCGGAACAGCTGATGGAAGAGAGCACGCGGGGCAAGGAGACCGTCCGGATCGAGACGCGGGATTACGATGCGGACGGATTCGTGGAGGTCCTGGTCTCGAGTCCTCATCTGGCGCTGGTGGTGGAACCGGCGCGGGGCGGCGGGGTCGTCGAGCTGGACGCCCGCGCCAAGGCCTTCAACCTGGGCAACACGTTCACACGGCGGCCCGAGGCCTATCACCGGAAGCTGGCCACATCGGTCCGGCGACGGGAGGAAGGGGCGGCCACGATCCACGAAGAGCTCGGCGCGAAGGAGGAAGGGCTGGTCGACCTCCTCCACTACGACGCCTACCGCCGTGGAAGCTTCCTCGATCACTGGCTGTCGCCGGCGGTGACAGTCCTCGATTTCAGCCGGCAGGGGCTGGGCGCGGGGCTGGCGCTGACTGCCTACGATACGGGCATCACGCGGGAAGGACGGGCCCCCGTCCTGGACCTGGAGGGCCGGACGCAGCAGGGAGGGGCCTCGCTCCGCGTCCGCAAGCGATTCCGTCTTGCCTCCGCCGCGCCGCGCCTCGCGGTGGAGTACCGGCTGGAGTCCGAGGGGATGGCTGCGTCCGGGCGGTTTGGCGTGGAGCTGAACCTGGCCTTCTACATGGGCCCGCCCCCCGACCGGGTCGTCGAGATCAACGGGCAACGGGCGGCCGACCCCTCCCTCTTCGCCGTGGCCGAGACGCCGGGAGTGCGCGAGGTGCGGGTCGTGGATGCTTGGTTGGGGCTGGCCGCCCGTCTCACGCTGGATCCGCCGGGAACCCTGTGGCGCTGCCCGGTCCAGACCATCTCGCAATCCGAGGCGGGGTACGAACGGGTGGCGCAGCAGGTCGCCCTCCTCGCCTGCTGGCCCCTGGGCGGCGCCGAGGGGGTGCGCGAGCTCACGCTCAGCCTCTGCATCGAGAGCTGGGAGGCAGCCGGCGAGTGAAAGGGACGGCGGTCACGCGCGCGATCGTCATCCGGAACCGCCTGGGTCTTCACGCCCGGGCGGCCGCGCAATTCGTGAAGACGGCGGGACGCTTCCAAGCCGAGATCACGGTCGAGACCGGCCGGCAGAAGGTGAACGGCAAGAGTATCATGGGACTCCTCCTGCTCGCGGCGGCGCAGGGGACGATCCTCACGCTGCGGGCCATCGGGGAGGACGGGTCGTCCGCGCTGCAAGCATTGGCGGACCTGGTCGAGGCGAAGTTCGGCGAACGAGAATAGGGCGGTTGCGCGTGAACACCGCGAAGGAGGGGGGACGATGGTCACGCGACGATGGTGTCGGTGGGGCGGTGGTCTGGGGAGAATCGGCCTGGGGCAGGGGCGGATGTGGCTAGGGCTGGCGGTGGTCCTGACTCTGGCGCTGGCTGGGCAGGGGATCTGCGCGGCTGCCGAGGCCAAGTACGGCGGCATGCTCAATGCGACGCTTGAGGAAGCCCCGCCCAGCTTCAGCATTCACGAGGAGGCCACGGCCGCAGCCGTCTGGCCGGTGATGCCCTGCTACAACAACCTGGTGCTCTTCGATCCTCTGAAGAAGCAGGAAAGCGCGGGGACCATCATCGGGGAGCTGGCGGAGAAGTGGGCCTGGCAGGGCGGAGGGAAGGCCCTGGTCTTCCACCTGCGGAGCGGGGTGAAGTGGCACGACGGCCAGCCCGTCAGCTCCAAGGACGTCAAGTACACCTTCGACGTCGTCCGCGATGCCCCCGGTGCTCCGGCCAAGCTCCGCGTCAACCCGCGGAAGCTGTGGTACGAGAACGTCGCCAGCATCGAGGCCCCTGATGCCGAGACGGTGATCTTTCACCTCAAGCGGCCGCAGCCCTCGCTCATCCTGATGCTCGCCTCGGGTTACTCGCCCGTCTATCCCGCCCACGTGCCTCCGGCCGAGCTCCGCACGAAGTGCGTGGGGACGGGTCCCTTCAAGCTGAAGGAGTACCGGCCGGGCGAGTACATCGACCTGGTCAGGAATCCCGACTACTTCGTCAAGGGCCGCCCCTATCTGGACGCGATCCGGTACCTGATCATCAAGGAGCGGGGCACGCGGTATGCCGCCATCCAGGCGGGACGGCAGGATATCGCTTATCCCCTGGAAAGCGCCAAGACGATCGCCGAGGAGGTGAAGCAGGCCACCCCCCGCGTCGTCCTGGTCGAGACCAGCAACAACGTGAATGACAACATCCTGCTCAATTTCCGGAAGCCGGTGTTTCAGGATTCCAGGGTGCGGCAGGCCGTGAGCCTGGCCGTTGACCGCAAGAGCTATATCCAGGCCGGCCGCCAGGGCGCGGCGATTCCCGGCGGCGTGATGCTCCCCAAACCTTACGGGGTCTGGGGCCTCCCGGAAAATGCGCAGGCGAAACTCCCCGGCTTCGGGGATCCCGCCAGGAACGGGGCGGAAGCCAAGCAGCTCCTGGTCGAGGCGGGATATGGCCCCGACAAGCCGCTCAAGGTGACCGTCTCCACCCGCGCAGTCGCGCGGTATGTGGACATCGCCAGCTTCGTCATCGACCAGCTCAAGCAGGTGGCCATCGAGGCGACGCTGGAGCAGATCGAGACTGGCGTCTGGCATCCCAAGCTGACCCGCCGGGACTACGAGATGGCCGTCAACCTGACCGGCATCGGCCCCGACGATCCGGATGCCAACCTCTACGAGAACTTCAAGTGCGGGTCCCCCCGCAATTACTCCGACTACTGCAACCCGGAGGTGGACCGGTTGATCGACGAGCAGTCCCAGACCCTGGATTTTGCCAAGCGCTTGCGATTGGTCCAGGACTTGGACGCGCGGTTGCAGCACGAAACGGCCCGGCTGATGCTGGGGTGGGGCACGGAGTATTTCCTGATGTGGCCCTACGTGAAAAATCTGGTGCCGCACCAGTCCGCGTACAACTACGGGCGGATGCAGGAGGTCTGGCTGGACAGGTGACCCAGTCGTTTTCACCAGTCGAAAGGGGAGGACCATGCCCATGCGCAGATGGGGACGGGGAGATGATGGGGCCAAGCGGTCATCCCTGGCGGTCCTGGGGGGCAGTCTCGGGGCGCTGGCAATCGTGATCCTGGCGCTACTCAGCGCCACGGCTTGGGCGGCATCCGAACCCAAGTACGGCGGCGTCCTCAACGCCACTCAGAGCGACCTTCCACCCAGCCTGAGCATCCACGAGGAGGCCACGGTTGCAGCCGTCTGGCCGATGATGCCCTGCTACAACAATCTCATCCTGTTCGATCCGCTCAAGAGGCAGGAGAATGTGCGCACGATCGTCGGAGAGCTGGCGGAGAAGTGGGAGTGGCAGGATGGGGGGAAGGCCCTGGTCTTCAGCCTGCGGAAGGGGGTGAAGTGGCACGATGGGCACCCCTTCAGTTCCAAGGACGTGAAGTACACCTTCGATGTCGTCCGGGAGGCCCCTGGGGCGCCGGCCAAGCTTCGCGTCAATCCCCGCAAGCTCTGGTACGAGAACGTTGCCGACATCGAGACGCCGACTCCCGACACGGTGGTCTTTCGGCTGAAGCGGCCGCAGCCCTCGCTCATCCTGATGCTCGCCGCCGGATATTCCCCCATCTATCCCGCGCATGTGCCGCCCGCGGAGTTGCGGACGAAATGCATGGGGACCGGCCCCTTCAAACTGAAAGAGTACCGGCCGGGCGAGTACGTCGATTTGGTCAAGAATCCCGACTACTTCGTCAAGGGTCGCCCCTACCTGGACGGCATCCGCTATGTGATCATCCGGGAGCGGGGCACGCGCTACGCCGCGATCCAGGCGGGCCGGCAGGACGTCGCCTATCCTCTGGAGATCGCCAAGACCATCGCGGAGAGCGTGAAGCAGGCCGTCCCCAGCATGGTCTTGGTCGAGGCCAGCACGAATCTGAACGACAATCTGCTGCTCAACTTCAAGCGACCCATCTTCCAGGATCCACGCATCCGGCGAGCCATCAATCTCGCCATCGACCGCAAGGGCTATGTCCAGGCGGGTCGCCAGGGCGCGGCGGTCCTGGGAGGCGTCATGCTCCCCAAGCCCGACGGGGTCTGGGGGCTCACGGAGAAGGAGCTGGCCAAGCTGCCGGGCATGGGCGATCCGGTGAAGAACAAGGCGGAGGCCCAGCAGCTTCTCGCCCAGGCAGGGTACGGCCCGGGCAAGCCGCTCAAGTTGTCGGTCTCGACCCGGGCCAGTTCCTTTTACGTGGACCTCGCCAGCTTCGTCATTGATCAGCTCAAGCAGGTGGGCATCGACGCCAGCCTAGAGCAGGTGGAGATGGGAATCTGGCACGCCAAGCTGACCCGGCGGGACTACGAGATGGCGGTCAACAACACCGGCATGGGCCCCGACGATCCCGACGCCAACCTCTACGAGAATTTCAAGTGCGGTTCTCCCCGCAATTACTCCGACTACTGCAATCCCGAGGTGGACCGGCTGATCGACGAACAGTCCCAGACGCTGGATCCTGCCAGGCGGCTGCGCTTGGTCCAGGAACTCGACATGCGATTGCAGCACGAAGGGGCGCGGGTCATCCTGGGCTGGGCCAAGGAATACTATCTCATGTGGCCCTACGTGAAGAACCTGATTCCGCACCAGTCGGCGTACAATTACGGCCGGATGCAGGAGGTGTGGCTGGACAGGTAACCCCAGGCTTCCTCGGCAGGCCGCCACGGGGGAAATCCCTTGTCGCGCTGGGGGCCGCCCTGGCTGAAGACGAAATGAGATGCGCACGTACATCCTCACCCGGCTGATGATCGCCATCCTGACGCTTCTCGGGATGTCGATCGTGATCTTCGTCCTGATGCGGATTGCGCCGGGGGACGTCGTGGACATCATCTTCGCCTCTGCTGGCTACGTGGACCCGGCGGCCAAAGCCGAGATCAGGCAGGAGATGGGTTTGGACCAGCCCATCACGACCCAGTACGTCCGCTGGCTCGGCGAGATTCTGCGGGGCGATCTGGGCAAGTCGTACCGCTACGATATCCCCGCCTGGCAGGTCGTCCGGCCCCGCATCCCCGTCACGGTGGAACTGGCCATCCTGGCCATGCTGGTGGCCAGCCTCATCGGCGTGCCCACGGGGGTGATCAGCGCCGTCCGCCAGGACCGTTGGATCGACTACGTGATGCGGGTGTTCAGCCTGGCGGGCCTGTCCATGCCCTCCTTCTGGCTCGGGATGGTGATCATCCTGCTTCTGGTGTGGAGCCTGGGGTGGATCCCCGCCATGACGTATGTGTCTCCCTTCCAGGATTTGAAGGCGCACCTGCTGCAGTTTCTCTTCCCGGCCTTGGCCGTGGGGTACCGCAGCTCGGCGCTCATCATGCGCATCACCCGCTCCTCCCTTCTGGAGGTGATGCGCGAGGATTACATCCGCACCGCGTACGCCAAGGGGCAGCGGGAGCGGGTGGTGATCTGGCGCCACGCGCTGAAGAACGCGTTCCTCCCCGTCATCACGGTGCTCGGCATCGAGTTCGCGTTCCTCTTCGGCGGCCTCGTGGTGACCGAGACCGTCTTCAATCTCCCCGGTGTGGCCCGCTTCCTGGTCGAGGCCATCCTCTGGCGGGATTATCCCGTGGTCCAGAACCTCGTCATGTTCATCGCCGTGGTCGTCATCCTGGCTAACCTCGCCGTGGACGTACTGTACGGCTGGCTGGACCCGAGGGTGCGCTATGGGTGATTGGCGGAAGACGGAGGTCGTCCTCGAGGTGGGAACGGTCGAGACCGGCCCGAGCGCCCGACCGGCCCGCCGGGGGCGAACGCTCTGGCGGTTCGTGCGGCGGAAGCCGCTGGGGACGGCCGGGGCCGTCCTCGTGCTGGCCATGGTCGTCATGGCGGTGTTCGCGGACGTCCTGGCGACCTATGATCCGGTGCGCACCAATGCCGCGCAAACCCTGAGCCGTCCGTCGAGCCTGCACTGGCTCGGGACCGATTACCTGGGGCGGGATATCTACAGCCGGATCATCCACGGGGCGCGGGTCTCGCTGATCGTGGGGATCGCCTCCACGCTCCTCGGGTCGGTCGTCGGTGGGGTGGCCGGCCTGCTGAGCGGCTACGTGGGCGGCCTGACGGACCTCGTCACCCAGCGGGTCATGGACATCCTGCAAGGTCTGCCTCTCCTGGTCCTGGCCCTGGTGATGTCGGCCGCGCTGGGACCCTCGCTGGGCAACGTCATCATCGCCATCTCGGTTCCGATCATCCCGCGCGCGGCCCGGGTCATCCGGTCGAGCGTCCTGGCCATCCGCGAGACGCCCTACGTGGAGGCGGCCCGGGCCCTGGGAGTCAGCCATCTCCGCGTGGCCTTCCGGCACATCCTGCCGAACACGATCGGGCCCTTCATGATCCTCACCACCGCGCAACTGGGCAGCGCCATTCTGGTGGAGGCGGCCCTGTCCTTCCTCGGCCTGGGCGTGCCGGAGCCGTATCCCTCCTGGGGCCGGATGCTGTCGGTCTCGGCGGCCGAGTACGCGCAGAAGGCGCCGTGGCTCGTTCTCTTTCCGGGGGCAGCCATCAGCCTGGCGGTCTTCGGGACCAATCTGCTGGGCGACGCGCTGCGCGACGTGCTGGACCCGCGCCTGCGCCAAACGTGAGGGTGGCCGAAGTCGCATGCACGAGTCGCCGTGGCGCCTCCTTCAGGATGGCCCGGCCGATGGCCCGTGGAACATGGCCCTGGACGAGGCCATTGCCCGGGCGGTAGGGGACGGCCTGGCGCCCGCCACAGTGCGCTTCTACACGTGGAGCGCGCCCACCGTCTCCCTCGGCTATCTCCAGCGCGCGCGGGGCGGTGTGGATCTGCTGGCGTGCCGCCGGCACGGGATCGGCCTCGTGCGGAGGATCACCGGAGGCCGTGCCGTCCTCCACGCCGACGAACTCACCTACAGCGTCGCCGTGCCGCTCCAGGGGCCGTGGCGATCCCTGTCCGTTGCCGAGGTCTTCGCCCGAATCTCCAGCGGTCTCATCGCCGGCCTCAGGCATCTGGGGGTGGGGGCAACCCTGGGTGAGTCCCGGACCCTGACCGCGGACAGGCCGGAGAGCGGTGCCTGCTTCCTCCTCCGCCGGATGCCTGCAATCCTCGTCAGTGGACGGAAGCTCGTCGGCTCCGCCCAGCGGCGGTGGGATCGGTACCTGCTGCAGCACGGCTCGCTCCTCCTCGACTTCGACCCGTGCCTGCACCAGAGGATTTTCCCGGCCTGGCCGCGTGATAACCCTGAGGCGGGCGTGACGTCCCTGCGCGCCCTGCTGGGGACACGCCCGCCCATCGGCGATCTGCTGTCTGCCCTGCGGGAGGGGTGGCGCGAGGCCCTGGGGGCCGCGTGGGTCGCAGGGGAGCTTCTCCCGGTCGAGCGCACGGCGGCAGGGGACGGCTCCCGCGGGCGGTACGCAAGCGACGCCTGGACGTTCCGGCGGTAGGCTGCGGAGCGCTTCGAACCTGGCGGAGCGTCGCCCGACGGATGACCTCCCGTGGATCCCATTGCCGGGCCGGTCGCGCTCGCGTCGTGATGATGGGATTGGGGGCCGCGGACCGCTTCGCACGAGGGCAAACCTGCTTGACACCCCCCGGGGGGTTTGTTACTGTAAGCCGTCAATTTCCTTCGGAGAACGGGGTCCTCTGCGAATGGCCTTCGACAAGCGGAAAGCCCTGCAAAGCGCTCTCACATACTCTCAACAAGGCAAGTGGGACAAGGCCATCGCTGAATACCAGGCGATCCTCAAGGCCGACTCCCACGATCTGACCGTCTGCAACAATCTCGGCGACCTGTATGCCCGGGTCGGCAAAGCGGCCGAGGCCATCGAGCAGTACCTCAAACTGGGTGAGCTGTATCGGGCCGACGGGTTGTCGGTCAAGGCCATTGCGGTCTACAAGAAGATCATCAAGCTGGATCCCAACCGGCCCCAGGCGCTCCTGGCCTGTGCGGACCTGTACGAGGAGCAGGGTCTCACGGGGGAGGCCAAGATTCAGCTCGCCACCGTGGCGGAGCATTACACCAAGGCGGGCGATATTCCCAAGGTCATCGAGGTCTATCAACGCCTGGCGGCGCTCGACCAGACGAATCACGTGCTGCTGAAGAAGCTTGCCGATCTCTTGCTCAAGGAGGGGAAGCGGCAGGAAGCAGCAACCCAGTACGAGCTAGCCGCGCAGGCGGCCGAGGCGGCGGGGCAGGCAACCGAGAGCAAGCGCCTCCTGGCGAAGGTGCGCGAACTCACCCCCGCATCCCCCCAGGCAAGCCTGGATCCGGCGGAACAGCTCCTGCATGAGGGAAGACACGCCGAGGCGGTGGATGCACTCCTCAGGGCCACGGCCGGCGATCACACGAACGCCCAGGCATGGCGCCTGCTGGGGGAGGCCTATATCGGATTGGGGCAGGCTCCCGAGGCCATTACCGCCCTGGAGCAGGCCGTGGGTTTGGGGCTGCCGGAGGAGCAGGTGCGGCGTCCCCTGGCCAAGGCCCTGGTCTTGGAGGGCCGCACGGACGAGGGGATCACCCTCTGCCAGAAGCTCACCCAGAACGCGCTGGCGCGGAGGAGGCCCGACGAGGCCATCGCCATCTGCCGGGAGATCGTAGCTCTGGCGCCGAACCTGGCGCCCATCCACGCCCACTTGGTCAGGCTGCTGCAGGACCTTGGACGGGACGAAGAGGCGCGAGCCGCGACCTGGGCACTGGCCGCGGCGCACGAGGCCTGCGGCGAGGCCGAGGAAGCCATCCACGTCTATCACCTACTGCTGGAGCGCGATCCGTCGGATGCGGAGGCGAAGGCGCGGCTCGAGGTGCTGGAGGGCCCACCGGCGCCCTCCGTAGAGCAGGAGGGACTCTCCGTCCCGGCGCCGGAGGCGAGTCCGGCGGCAGAGGCGGAGCGGCTCGTCTTGGAAGAACTGACACCCGCGAAGCTGGCACCGGCAGAGAAGGCACCGGAGGGACCGGTGCCAACAGAGCCGGCACCAGCAGAGCTGGCACCGACGGAATTGGCATCGGTAGAACTGGTGCAAGCAGAGCCAGCTACGGCAGAACCGGCCGCAGCAGAGCCGGTGCCAACAGAGTTGGCCGCAGCAGGGCCGGTACCGGCGGAGCTGGCGCCAGCAGGGCTGGCACCGGAAGAGCCGCTGGCCCTTGAGTTGTCGCTGGATGACGCCTTGACGCTCGGGGACTCGACGGCGCTCGATTTGGAAGAAGGACTCGGGGGGGAGGCACGCCCCGCCCAGGTCTTCGAGCTGGATGAGACCGGAGAACTCGCAGGGATCCCATTCCAGGAGTCACATGGCGCCGCCCTGGACGACCTAGCGGGGTTGGAGGGTCCCGGGATCGCCTTCCCCGGGGAGAGCCCGGGGCAGGACGTCTCGGACTTGGAGGCCCTCGGGGAAGAGGAGGAGGTGTCGGGCGAGGTAGCCGAGTTGCTCGCCGAGGCGGAGGTCTACCTGAAGTATGGGCTGACCGAGAAAGCGCGCGAACGGCTCCTCGAGGTGACGCGGCACGCGCCGGACAATCTGACGGCCCACCGACAGCTGAAGGCGCTATACCTCGAGCGGCCCCAGGCCGAGGAGGCCTCCGGTGAGGTCCAGGCCATCGCCCGGATCCTGATGGGACGCGGCCAGCTGGAGGCGGCGCAACGCGAACTGCAGGAGGGGCTGAAGCTCGCTCCAGAGAACGTGGTACTGCAAAGAATGCTGGCCAAGGGCTCCGGGGCCTCCCGGCCAGCCAAGGCTGCCCCCGTAGCGGAGACCGCTCCTGTCCAACTGCCCGAGGACCTGGGAGTCGAAATCCAGGAACCCCTCCAGACCCCCGATAGCCTCGTTGCTCAGGGCGAAGTCGCCCGGGATTTCGAGGTGGGCCCCGTCTTGTCGGAAGACATCGGGGTTGCCGAGACCGCACCATCCGAGGTGGTATCGGCCTTCGAGCTGTCGGACTTCGGCGGGGAGGCGACCCCGCTTGAGGAGGAACTTCCCGCCGAGCTTCGATCGCTCCTGGAGGAACCGGGCGAAGAGCCTGCCCTCATCGTCGAGAGGGACGAAGCCAGCGTGGATCAGGCGATGGCGGACGATTTGGCCGAGGCAGAGTTCTACCTCTCCCAGGGCATGCTGGAGGAGGCTCGGACCGTTCACCAGCGCATGCGCGCGCGGGATGAGAAACATCCGGCCGTGGCGCGGCTGGGGAAGCGGATCGAACCCTCCACTGCCGTCGGGGCACCCGAACCGGCCACGCCCGGACCGGAGGAGGCGGCGCCTTTTGCAGGGCTCATGGATGAAACGGTGGCGCGCCTGCAGGAGGAGTTGCCTCCGTATGTCCTGGACTTCCTCCCGGAGACGCTGCCCGAGTTCGTTCCGCCGGCGGAACCGCGCGGGGCAGATGCCCGCGCGGTGGGTGCCCCCGCATCGGCGAGCCCG
>JBIOJT010000035.1:0-21447 GCA_044451055.1 Methylomirabilales bacterium (SeqCode) | reverse complement strand
GTCGTGGGCCAGGCGCTCGGTCTCGTGGAACAGGCGGGCGTTCTCGATGGCGATGGCGGCGTGCTGGGCGAACGACTTCAGCAGGCCGATCTCCTCCGCATCGAATGTGGGGTAGGCACGCCGGGAGACGCTGAGCACGCCCAGCGCCCGCTCGCCCAGCAGCAGCGGGATGACCGCCACGCTCTTCACACCGACTTGCCGGGCCCACTCTTGCTCGGCGTAACGGGGATCATTGCTGGCATCGGCGAGCGTGATGACCCCCTGCGAGCGGAATGCGTCTCCCACCACGCCCTCCCCCGGCTGGAACGCGTCCCGTGGATAGGGGAGAAGATCGGGAGCCCCCGCGCTCGCCTGCAGTCGCAGGAGGTCGGGGGTCTCTTGCCACACGTACACCCGGGCCAGGGCCAGATCCAGAAGGTCCACGGCCGCCCGCACCACGTAATCGAAGACCCGCTGGAGGTCCAGGGAGCTGGTCACCGTCCGGCTGAGCTGGCTCAGGGCATTCAGCCGGGCGCTCCGCATCCGCGCCTCCTCGAAGAGTCGCGCATTCTCGATGGCGATGGCCGCCTGGTCGGCGAGCATCTGGAGCAGGCGAAGATCGTCGGGCGTAAATCGCTTGCCGGTCTGCGTGCTGTGGGAGTGCAAGACGCCCAGCAATCGCTCCCCGAAGAGGACGGGGGTCGTGATGGTCGCCACGACGTCGGGGAACTCCGGCAGGGCATATGGGGAGGCCTGGTAATCATAGAGGATCATGGGCTTGCGGGTGATGGCCACGGTTCCGTTGATGCCTCGTCCCAATTCCCATGTCTGACTCCGGACCCGCTCCGCCTCCGGGCCGATGGCCGCACCGAAGCGGAGCCGCTGACTCGCCTCGTCCCAGAGGATGATCTGGGCAAACTGGTTTCCGAGGAGGCGCATCGCGCCCGCGGCCACGGCCTCCAGCACCGCCGAGAGTTCCAGCCGGGCCGTGATGGCCTGCCCGATCTCACGGAGGGCCGCCAGCTCGGAGGCCCGACGGTCGGCCGCGCGGAAGAGGCGCGCGTTCTCGATCGCGACGGCCACCTGCACACAAAGCGTCACGAGGAGCTGCAGATCGGTCTCCCCGAATTCCGCCGGACCGGCCGACCCGCCGCCCACCCGGCCGTACAGTCCCAGGGATCCGATCACGACCTCCTGGCGAAACAGCGGCGCGCACACGGCCGGTGCCGGCTCACCGCCCGCGTGCTCGGCAAACGGCGGGCTCTGTCGAAGGTCCGGAATCAAGACCGGCGCTTTGCCCTGGCGGACCACCTCCGCCAATGGCCCATCGGCGGCGGCGCAGGCTGCTCCTCCTTCGGAATCGAAGCGGGAGACGAGTCGAAGCTCCCCGGTCTCACTGTCCATCAGGCGGAGGATGGCCGTCCGAGCCCTGAGGGCCGTGGCGGCCAGGAGAGTGACCGACTGTAACACCTGGTGAAAATCCAGGGTGGAACTGAGGGTGCGCCCCACCTCGTACAGGGCCGACACCTCCGCCAGGCGATGCCGAGCCTGGTCGTAGACCTCGCACCCGTGCAGCAGGGGGCACCCCGTGAGGAGGGTAGCCCGGCTGGGTTGCGCCAGGCTGGAGGCCACCATCTCCAGCGCCTCGGCTTCTTCCTGGCGGAAACTCGCCTCGGGGTCCCGGCGCACCTCCACGATGCCCAGGCAGGCGTCCCCGAGCCGGATAGGGGCAGACAGCAGTCCCGAAGCTCGGATCACCCCGGAACCGCCGATCACCTCGTCCGTGTGACGGGAGGTCTTTCCGGGCCCGGGGACGTCCTCACCCTGGTAGGCCCACAGCGTGAGTGTCGGCCCGCTCTTCTGGCGGAGGTAGATTGCACACTCGCTCGCTTGAAAGAGGTCGCGCAATCTCGCGGTCACATGCTGCAGCCAGACCCAGAAGGGCGTTGCGGGATCAGTCCACCTCCCGTATTCCTCCAGGAGTCGAATTGCCTGCTCGCGGGGAGTCATGAGTTCGCCTGGAATCAGTCTGGGGCTCGCTGGACATCCGCCCGGTGTCGTGGGGGACCGCTTCGAGCCAGAGGGCCAAGGGATGCGCACTTCGAGACTGAGAAACCTGGAACCGAGGCACGCGAAGCTCCGGCAGGCGAGATCAGACCTTGGCCTGCCGCAGCAACTATGCAGCTCCTTCCGGCGGGGTCGGCCGCCCGACGGAATGGGCCGTCAGCGCTTCGCTTCCCGGAGGAGCTTCGCAGCGTCTTCCGCCGAGGTGGGCCACCCGACGGAAGACGAGGTTAGACCTTGGCCTCGCGAAGGAACTTCGCGGCCTCTTCCGGCGGCGTAGGATTGATATAGAACCCGCTCCCCCACTCGAAGCCGGCGACCCGGGTGAGCTTCGGCAACACCTCAATGTGCCAATGGTAGTGGCGCCCGTCCGTCTCGCGCAGGGCGGAGTTATGGATCATGAGGTTGTACGGGGGATTCGTCAGGACCTTCTCTTGGCGGAGCAGCAACTCCCGCAGGATCTTGGAGAGGCTCACGTACTCGTGCTTCTGCGCGTCCTCGAAAAACGGATCGTGAGCCTTGGGAAGGATCCAGGTCTCGAACGGGAAGCGAGCGGCAAAGGGCGCGATGGCCACGAAGTCCTCGTTCTCGCTGACGAGCCGGACGCCCTGGTTCACCTCTTGCCGGACGATGTCGCAGAAGACGCAGCGCTCCTTGTAGTTATAATACTCCTTGGCCCCCTGCAACTCCTCCTGCACCCGCTTCGGAATGATGGGCGTGGCGATGAGCTGGGAATGGGGATGCTCCAGCGACGCGCCGGCCGCCTCGCCGTGATTCTTGAACACCAGGATATAGCGGAAGCGCTGGTCCTTTTTCAGGTCCAGGATCCTGTCGCGGAATGCCCAGAGGATGTCCTCCACACCTCGCTGGGACATGCTGGCGAGGGTGTCGCCGTGCTCCGGTGTCTCGATGACGACCTCGTGGGCGCCGATCCCGGTCATCTTGTCATACATGCCGTCGCCCTGGCGGTTCAAATCGCCCTCGATCTGGAGCGCCGGGAACTTGTTCGGCACGACGCGGACGTGCCAGCCCGGCCCGTTGGTTTGGCCACCGTTCACCCGGTAGGCTAGGACCTCGGGCGGCGTCTTGTCCTCGTTCCCCGGACAGAAGGGACAGAAGCCGGTGCGCTTCCGCTCCGGCTCGGCGCCGAAGTCCGAGGGCCGCTTGCCCCGCTCGGTGGAGATGATCACCCAGCGCGAGGTCACCGGGTCTTTTCGCAGTTCAGGCATCCGCCGATCCTCCCAAATCTCTCATGGCCCGTAACGGGCCGAACCTTAGAGGAGCACCTCGCGAAAGTCAAGGTCGGGGAACGGGTCGCGTCCGTCGTCTTCGCGTTGCATCGAGACAATGCAGGGGCGTGATTGATCACACCCCCCTACTCACCGGACCGTGAGGGTACCCGTGAGGTGGTTGCTGGTATTGCCCCGCTCCGTGACGACGTACAACTCGAGCAGGCGGAGCCCTTCGGCGGACCAGCGCAACGGCACCTCCGCCGTCCCGGCCACCTGCCCGTCGTACTCCCGCAGGTCCACGGGGATGAATTGGAGGGCCTGGTAGAACTGGAATTGGCTGATTCCCCGTTCGATGATGAATCCTTGCTGGATGTCGGCCGAGCCCACCTCGAAGTAAAAGCTCATCTGGGTGGTCTCCCCGACCTTGATGACGTCCGGATCGAAACGCAGATTGGCGATCCGGGGCACCCCCGGGCCGGGCGGCGTCTCGGGCCGCAGCCCGAAGAAGGTACAGGCGGTCAGCAAGCCCAGGACCGAAGCGAGGGCGCATGCGTTGCGAATGCCAGTGATTCTCACGGTGATCCTCTCCTGGGGACGCCGCAGCCGGCGACCGCGGCATCCGCCCAGGCCAGGAGCGCGGTTGGCGGGTTTGGGATAAATCCCTCGCAGTTTGGTTGCGCGGCCCACGCGGGTCACTGCCTCCATCAGGGCCGCCGTCCGGAGGTCCACGCCTTCCTGCTGCGCCAAGCGGAGCGTCCGCTGGAACGCGCCCAGTAGTATATCACGCAACCGCGAATTTACCTCGTCCTCTTTCCAGAAGAAGAACTGGAGGTCCTGCACCCACTCGAAGTAGGAGACGATGACTCCCCCGGCATTGGCCAGGACATCGGGGATGATGAAGATGCCCCGATCCCGCAGGAGGTGATCCGCATCGGTCCGGATCGGGACCGAGACGATGAGGGATCGCCGTGGATCGCGCAGGTGCTGGGTGATCTGCGGCTCCAGGTCGAGCCGTCCCACGACCTCGTCAAATTGGCTGAGCGTCGTCGCCAGAATGCTCATCCGGTGTTCCTACGAACCGGGGCCTCGGTTCATGCGGTGGCATCCACTCTCGCCATCACGTCGTCCGCTCCCACTGCGTCCCCCGCGCGCACGCTCATCTCGACCAGGCGCCCCGCCCGTGGCGCCGCGACCTCGAATTCCATCTTCATCGCCTGCAGGAGAAAGAGAGGCTGCCCGGCACACACCGTCTCTCCGGAGCCCACCAGGACCTTCATCACCTTCGCGGGCATCGGGCTGCGGACCGCCCCGCTGCCCGGCTCCGCCGCGGTCGGGACCGCTCTGCCAGCCTCGCCCTCACTGTCGAGCGAGATCCCCCCGGGCACCTCTCCCAACTCGGCAGCATAGCTCCAGCTCTCGGCCCGGACGAGACGCGCGGGCAGCGCCGAGAGATCCTCCTCGAGGTTGCGCGCGACTCCTTGCGCCTCCGCCACGGACACCGCCCGAAAGGCCAGCGCGTCTCCCGGCCGCAACTGAGCCACCAGGCTGATGTCCGGATGGATGGCCGTGGCGATCTTCGGATACCCACCGGTCGTCTGACGATCCGCCAGCAGGACGATTGGCTTGCCGTCGCCCGGAACCTGGACCCCACCCAGCGGCACCCAGTCCGAGATGATGTCGGCCGACCCCTTGTGCGCGATCACCGGTCCGTCCAGCCGGCAGCCCATCCGATCCGAGTCCGGCGTGACCCGGTACGTGGATTCGAGGAAAGTGCGACGCCCCTCCTCGGTGAAGGCGTCGTCCTGCGGCCCGAGTACCACCCGAAGCGTGACCGGCGCTCCATGCCGGGGTCGCCACGCCTCCGGGATCGCCCGCTCCGCGATCTCCGAGAGTAACGCCGGTGGAGGACCCACGGCCAGCACGTCCCCGGCCATGAGCGCCCGCCCTCGGAAACCGCCGAAGTTCGCCACCAGGCAGGTGGATCGGCTGCCAAGAAGGATCGGCACATCGATGCCGCCCGCGATCGCCAGATACGCCCGAAGGCCACGGGTGCAGGCCCGGATGTCCAGGACCTGCCCGGCGCGAACCCGGAAGGATCTGTACCAGGGGACGGGCCTCCCGCCGAGGACCCCCTCGACCTCGGCCCCGGTGAGCGCCACGACCGCGTCGGCCAGAAATCGGAGCTGCGGCCCCAGCGCCGTCACTTCCAGCGCCGCGGCGCCGTGGGGATTCCCCACCAGGACGTTTGCAGCCCGCAGAGCAATCTCGTCCACGCCGCCGCTCACGGGGACGCCGAACCTCTGATACCCGAATCGCCCACGGTCCTGCACGGTGGTCAGGAGCCCCGGACGTAGGACCTCGATCGAGTCTTGAGCGCCGAGCTTCGAGCCCCTGGCACCACCTGCAGTGATGGACTGCATCTCGCGCCACTCGGCGCCCGGCTCACCCTGCTCGGCGATCATCTCTCGGTGCTCGGCGCTCGGCGCTCCGCCCTCAGGTACTCTTCTTCCGTGATGGGTACGAACCGGACCGTGTCCCCGGGCTGCATGGGCGTCGGAATCGCCTGCAGGGGATCGAAGAGATCGACGGACGTTCGCCCGATGATCCGCCAGCCCCCAGGCGTTTCGGCCGGGTAGGCGCCGGTCTGGCTCCCACCGATGGCCACCGATCCCTTGGGCACCTTGATCCGCGGCGAGGGCAGCCGCGGCGTGTGTAATTGCTCGGGCAGGCCGCCGAGATAGGCGAAGCCGGCGCTGAACCCAATCATGTACACATGATACACCGCCTGGCTGTGCAAGCGAATCACTTCGGCTTGGCTGAGGCCGGCGTGCTCCGCCACGAAGGGGAGGTCCGGCCCGTAGACCCCTCCATACACCGTCGGGATCTCGACCCGCTTGGGTGCCGGCAAGGTCCCGGGATCAAGGTTTGCCGCGACCTCCCGAACCTGTCGTTCCGCCTCCTGGAAGGACAGGGCCAGCGGGTCGTACTCGATCCCCAGGGACCGATAGGTGGGAACGACCTCGACCAGACCGGGAATCCTCGCGGCCTCCAGGGCGAGGGCCAGCGTGCGCACCTGGTTGTTGATCTCGATGCTCACCGTATTTCCGAACTCAACCACGAGCCCCCGCTCTCCCGCCGGAAGGTACCTCACACTCATGAACCCTTTCTCCCCTGAAACCGGTCGCTTTATCCTGCCGGAGCGCCCGTGGTGGAGCCGGAACCCGCCGCAGCGCAGGGGAGACCCAGCCGACGGGCTGATGGTCCATGGTCGGCTGGGTCCCCGACGATGTGCGCTGGGTGCCCTCCGGGATTGGCCCGGGGGCGATGCCGGCGCATGTCCCGTGAAGCGAGAGGCCCCCGGGCTCCTTCCAGGGGCTCTCTGCTCCGCCCTTATCTCACGAACTCTCCGAGCGGCTTGGGAGTGATCCCGGCCGCGTCTAGGCGCTCCCGAACGCGCCGGGCGATGGTACCCGCCCCGGGGGTGTCCCCGTGCAGGCAGATCGTATCCGCCTCGATCCGGATCTCTTTCCCGGTGATGGCCCACACCGTCCCCCGGGTGAAACCGAGAACCCGCTCGGCCACCGCATCGGGATCGGTGATGAGCGAGCCGGCGGTCTTCCTCGAGACCAGTGTCCCATCCTCGTTGTAGGCCCGATCGCCGAAAGCCTCGCGCGCCACACGCAGGCCCACCTCCTGCCCGGCCCTGACCAGCTCCGATCCGGGTAGCCCGACGAGGATGAGATCCCCGCCCGCATCGGCCACGCCCTCGGCGATCCCCAGGCTCAGCTCTCGGTCCTTGACCGCAGCGTTGTAGATGGCCCCGTGCGGCTTCACGTGCTGGAGCGGCGCCCCCAGGGCCTCCGCGAAGGCGCGCAGGGCCCCGATCTGATACAGGATGTAATCCCGTGCCTCCTGCCGCGTGATCTGCATCACGCGGCGGCCGAAGCCCAGAAGGTCCGGATAGCTGGGATGCGC
Organism: Methylomirabilales bacterium (SeqCode); assembly: GCA_044451055.1. GTDB lineage: Bacteria > Methylomirabilota > Methylomirabilia > Methylomirabilales > 2-02-FULL-66-22 > 2-02-FULL-66-22. The sequence continues at coordinate 14,197 of JBIOJT010000035.1, read as the reverse complement.
CCCCACGCGGACCCTTAGCTCCTTGGCCCGCTGGATCGTCCGCCGCATGACCGCAGGATCCCCTCCGTGCCAGCCACAGGCCACGTTGGCCGAGGTCACCCAGCGCAACACCTCGTCATCCGCGCCGATGGTGTAGGCTCCGTACGATTCGCCCATGTCCGAGTTCAGGTCGATATGCATGGCACAGCCCCTCTGCGTTCCTCCTAGATCCCCAGATAGACCTTCCTGACCAGGTCCGACTCCAGCACCTCCTTGGCCGTGCCCGAGAGGACCATCCGCCCGCTCTCCATGAGATAAGCGCGATGCGAGACGCCCAGCGCCAGCTGGACGTTCTGCTCGATGAACAGGACGGTCACGCCGGCGGCGTTGACCTGCTTGATGATCTCCAGAATCTTGGCGACCACCAGGGGCGCCAGACCCAAGAGGGGCTCGTCGATCATCAGGAATCTCGGCCGCGACATGAGGCCCCGGCCGATGGCCAGCATCTGTTGCTCGCCCCCGCTCAAGCTATGGGCGAGTTGCTGGCGGCGCTCCTTCAGGATGGGGAACAGACTGAAGACCCAGTGGAGCGTCTCATCCCGCTGCGCCCGGGCCCGGTCCTGGTAGCTCCCCAGCAGCAGATTCTTCTCCGTCGTGAGGTAGGGGAAGAGGCGTCGCTGCTCCATGACGTGCGACAGGCCCCGCGTGACGATCTGATGCGTCGGCAGCCCATTCAGCCGCTCGCCGCAGAAGGTGATATCCCCGGCCAGCGGGCGAACCAGTCCCGAGACGGCGCTGATGAGCGTGCTCTTGCCGGCGCCGTTTGGCCCCAGCAGGCATACCACCTCGCCCTCGCGGACCTCCAGCGAAACCCCCCAGAGGGCCTGGTAGTCGCCGTACCTCACCTCGAGATCCTGGACCCGCAGCATGCTAGGTCCTTCTCTCCCCGTGCTCCCCCGCATCCGACGATCTGGGCCCTCCCGAGGGCGCGGTGAATGCCTCTCCCAGATAGGCTTCGATCACCCGGGGATCCTGTCCCACCTGGGATGGAGACCCGTCGGCGATGACCGCGCCCAAATGCAGGGCCACGATCCGGTCGGAGATGGACATGATCACCCGCATGTTGTGCTCGATCACCACCAGCGTCAGGCCCTCCCCCCGCAGGCGAGCGATGAGCTGCATCAGCGTGGGGATCGTCCGATGGTCCACACCGCCCGTGATCTCGTCCAGGAGCAAGAGGCGCGGGCGGGTCGCCATGGCCCGCGCCATCTCCAGTCGCTTGCGCTCCCCGGTGCTGAGGGTGTTGGCGTAGCTGTCGGCCTTGTCCGCCAGCTCGACGAAGGCCAGATACCGCAGGGCCTCCCGCCGCGCCGCCACTGGATCCGACTCGTGTTGCATGGCGGCGACCATGACGTTCTCGGCCAGCGTCATGGCGTGGAACGGCCGGAGCTTTTGGAAGGTGCGCCCGATGCCTAGCCGATTGATCTGATCCGGGCGGCGCCCCACGATCCGGGTGTGGCCGAAGCGGATGTCCCCCGCATCGGGTCGGTAGTAGCCTGTGATCACGTCGAAGAGCGTGCTCTTGCCCGCCCCGTTGGGCCCGATGAGCCCGAGGATCTCCCCCTCTTCCACGCTGAAGCGGACGTCGTGGTTCGCCACCACTCCGCCGAACCGCTTGGTCACGCCCTCCAGGGTCAGAAGCGCCATCCGCGTCTCCAGAAGCGCCGCACGAGCCCCACCAACCCTGCCGGCTGAAATACCGCCACGGCCGTGAGCAGGCCGCCGTAGATGAGCAGATCCACCGCGCCCCCCGTTCCGCCGAAGCGGATCCGCGTGTACTCCGACAGCGGCACCATGAGGGCCGCACCCACCAACGGGCCCCACAGCGTCCCCGTGCCTCCCACCACCGCCAGGACGCAGATGAGGATGGACAGGGAGAGGGGGAAGACGCTGTCCGGATCGAGGTAGAGGATGTATTGCGCGTAGAAGCTTCCCCCCGCCGCCACGAAGGCGGCGGAGATGGCCATGGCGACGAGCTTGTACCTGGTGATGGAAATCCCGACGCTCTGGGCCGCCTCGGGGTCGTCGCGGATCGCCCGGAAGTAATACCCCAGCCGCGTCCGCTCGATGCGCCAGCTCACCAGCATGCACAGGGCGAACAGGGTCAGGATGATGTAGTAGTAGGGGTACTTGCTGGTCTGAAACTGGAAGATTAGGAGCGAGTCCTTCCGGAAGGGGAGGGAGAGGCCCCGGGCCCCGCCGATGAAGTCCCAGTTGATCGCCAGCGTTTGCACGATCTCCCCGATGGCGATGGTGGCAATGGCGAAGTAGTGTCCCCGCAAGCGGAAGCACGGGTACCCGATCAGAAGCGACAACGCCACGGCGACGGCTGCCCCTGCCAGGAGGCCGATCCACGGGTTCCAGCCGAGGCTGGTCTGGAGGATGCTGGAGGTGTAGGCGCCGGCGCCGAAGAACACGGCATGACCCAGGGAGATCTGCCCGCAGTAGCCGGCCAGGATGTTCCAGGCCTGGGCCAGCATGGCATACAGCAGGACTCGGATCGCCAGGTCACGGGGATGCGGGAGCCGATAGACGATCGGGAACGCCAGGGCCAGGAGGAGCAGGAGCCCGAAGAGGATGGCCCCCACACCCGCGCGAGCAGCCGTCGGGGCCCTGCGTCTCGCCTCCGTCTTCTCGGCCTCGAGTTGCTCGCCGGTCGCCATCAGAACTTCCCGAGGAGACCTTGGGGTCGCACCAGGACGATCAGCAGGTAGATGAGGTACACCGCCACGTACTTGAAGGCCGGGGCAATGAACAGGCCCCCCAGGACCTCGACCATTCCGATGATCAGGCCTGCCACCAGCGACCCCAGGATGCTCCCGAACCCGCCCAGGGCCACGATCACGTAGGCAATGAGGGCGAAGAGGAACCCGACTTGGGGGAAGATGTAGAAGAAGCTGGCCAGGAAGGCCCCCGCGACCCCCACGCAAGCGGACCCGATTCCCCAGCCCAGGGCAAACATCCGCTCCGTGTTGATGCCCATGAGGGCTGCCGCCTGCCGGTCCTCCGCCGTCGCTTCCAGGGCCATGCCCGTCTCCGTCCTGGTGATGAACCAGTACAGGAGGCCGAAGGCGACCAGGCACGCCCCGCTGGCCACCACCTGCGGCAGGCCGACCGAGATCCCCAGGATCTTCACCGGTCCCTGCACCCACGCCCGGCCCACCTGGCGGAAATCGGGGGTCCACAAGAACTGGGCCGCAGCCCGCAGGAAGATCCCGAGGCCGAAGGTGGCGAAGATCTGGGCCAGCATGGGCCCGCCCAGGACCCCGCCGGATGATCCCGGCGTAGGTCAGCCAGCCCAGGAGGAAAAGCGCCGCCGCGCAGAGGGGAACGCTCAGCAAAGGATCCAGGCCGAAGAGGGCCCACGCCCAGAAGGCCGTGTACATGCTGAGCATCAGGAACTCGCCGTGGGCGAAGTTCACGATCTCCATCAGCCCGAAGATCAGGCTCAGGCCGACCGCGATGAGCGCGTACACGAATCCCATGAGAATCCCGCTGAGGATTCCCTGGGCCAGGACATCGGGCGGCGGCACGCTGAACATGAGTGTAAACTGGGGCGGGGCGCGCGAGGGCGACCCGCCCCTCCTGTCCTTTCGGAGCCGCCTCAGGCTCCGGTCGCTCCTTCTGTGTCCGCCAGGTTCATCCCGGCTACTTGCGCTGGGACCAGGCCGGGGTCGGGTAGGACACGTCCTTCGTGGCCAGATCGAACGGGTAGATTGTGACGTAGGCGCCCTCCTGCATCTGCTGGAGGATGGCCCGCGCCCCGCTGTTTTGCCCCTTCGGGTCGAACTTCACCCCGGTCCACGGCATAATGAGTTGGTCGGGCGGGATGTTGGTCGTCTGCAGGGCCTTCTGGATGGCCGCGGGATCCGTGGAGCCAGCTCGGTTGATGGCATCCACCAGGGTGATAAAGCCCGTGAAGGCCCGCGCCGAGACGTCGCTCAGATCCCGGCCGCCCAGCTTCTTGAACATGTCGTTGATCACGGGGATGAGCGGCTTCCTGGCCGCCAGGTCCAGCGAGAAGGGCGCCCGGGTGATGGCCCCCACCGCGTCCTTCCCCATCTCGGCGATGAACTTGGGATCGGTGTATCCCGCGTCCTGGGCGATGATCAGCTTCGGGTTGTAGTCCAGGTTTCGCATCGTCCGCGTGAGGAGGATGGCATCCGACGTATAGAGGCTGGGGAGGAGCACGTCGGCGTTGGCCGCCTTCAGCCGCCCCACCTCGGCGTCCAGGCTAGTCGTGCCCGTCCGGAAGGGAACCCGGGCGGCGACCTCGTAGCCGAATTTCTTCGCCAACTCCTCCTGCACCTTGGCGCTATCGGAGCCGAACTGGGTGTCCTCGTTCAAGATGGTCACGCTCTTGAACTTCACCCCCCGCTTCTTCTCGAAGTCGCGCATGAACTCGAACATCACCAGGCTGAAGTCGCCGTCGTGCGGGGTCGTCCGGAAGAACCACTTGAAGCCCCGCTCCGTGAGGGCGGGCGAGGACGAGTCCGCATTCATGAGGGGAATCCCCATCCGCTCAGCCACCTGGCTCGCCGTGTTGGTCACGCTGGAGAAGTAGGCCCCGAAGAGGGCGTTGACCTTCTCCTGGGTGATCAACCGCTCCGCCTCGGAGAGCCCGAGGTCCGGTTTCCCCTGGTGATCCACGACCACGATCCGGACCTTGGCCCCGCCAAGGTTGGGGAGACCTCCCCCCTTGCCCAGCGGCACGTTGATGGGGCTGTGCTGGGTGTTGACGATGTCCTGCACCACCTTGATGGCGTTGACCGCGTCGATCCCGATCTGCGCCGTAGGCCCCGTCATGGCGTAGAGCACGCCGATGACCACTTCCTTGGTCTGCGCGAAGGCCGCTGGCGCCAGGGCGAGGGCCATCACCATCACCACGAGCAGAAGCCCGAGCCATCGCATGCCCATTCGACTCCCCATGGTCCCTCCCTTCACCCGCTCTCGGGTTCATCCCACGACACCGCGTACCATCCGGCCAGCCTTCCGGTCCTCCCGGTCACGCTGAGACCTGAAAGTTTCGGGATTCTACCTGGGGCCGTTCATGCCAGTCAAGGCATGGTTCGCGACGACGGCTGGCGGATATCCATGACACCCCCAGGCAGACCGAAGCGGGCTCAGAAGGCGGCCAGCGCCTCGTCCCGGAGATCTGTGACAAACATGTGGCCGGGGGCATGGGTGATCATGAGGGGCGGCTTGGTCTGCATGGCCACGGCCTGCGGCGTGACGCCGCACGCCCAGAAGACCGGAATCTCCCCGGTGCGGATGGTCACGGGATCGCCGAAATCGGGCTTCCCGAGATCGCGGATTCCAATGGCGGCCGGATCTCCCACATGCACTGGCGCTCCATGCACGGCTGGGAACCGCCCGCTGATCTGGACGGCCCTGGCCACGAGGGGCGCCGGGATCGGACGCATGCTGACGACCAGGGGGCCGGCGAAGGCTCCCGCAGGCGCGCAGGCGATCGAGCTGATGAACATGGAGACATTCTTCTCTTCCTCGATGTGGCGGACGGGGACCCCGGCCTTGAGCAGCGCCGTCTCGAACGAGAAGCTGCATCCGAGGAGAAACGCGACGAGGCCCGGCGTCCACACATCCCGGAGGTCCATCACCTCCTGGTCGAGCATCCCGTTCCGGTAGATCCGATACCTGGGGATGTCGGTCCGAAGGTCTGCACCTGCTGCCGAAAGCTTGGGCTCGGGCGATCCGGTATCTGTCACCTCGATCACCGGGCAAGGCTTCGGGTTCCGCTGGGCGAAGAGGAGGAAATCGTAGGCGAGTTCGCGCGGCAGGACCACCAGGTTCGCCTGCACGAACCCCGGCGCTAACCCGGCCGTCGGCTTCCGCCACTTCCCCTCACGAACCATCGTCCGGGCCTCACCCCCTGTGGTCACCCTCGAAATCTCCATGTCCTCTCCCATGCTACCCGACTCCCTGTGAACCGATGTAGCCTCTGTCGCCTAGCAGGCTGCTGAAAAAGGCCCATCTGCGGCGTTGGCGCGCTCGCGCGGCGCTGCGACGTACGGACTAAGTACGCCTCGCACCTCGCCTCACGTGCCGCCTTGCATCTGGACCTTTTTGAGCAGCCTGGGGGAAAACGGGTTTTTCAGCATCCTGTTAGTCTCTCCACCGGGTCATGAGAAGGAGAATACCCGACAAAGCCCCGACTTGTCATCTGTCCTCAGTTCGGCAGCGGATATGATCTCGTGGGCCGTCGGAACTCTGCTGCCGCCTCTCAGATCTCAATCTCAACGGGCGAGAGCGCGGGCTCGGCGCTGCATGATGTCCGGCATGGCGAGCAGTGCCCACCCCTATTTTTTCACCGGCATGCTCCGGAAGCGGGCCGCGGTCTGCCGCTCTGCCCTTTGCAGGCGCACCGGCGGCAGGCCTTTGAGGATCAGCTCCAGATCGTCCACGATCATCTCCCCCATGAGGCGATACGCCGCCGAGAGGCTGCCCGCTCGATGAGCTGAGAGGATGACGTTGTCCAGTGTGCGGATGGGATGATCCTTGGCGAAGGGCTCCTCAGGGAACACGTCCACCGCCGCCCGGAGATCTCCGTTCGCCAATTTGTGAGTCAAGGCCTCGAAATCCACCAGCGATGCTCTGCTCACCAGTACCAGGCAGGCGCCCTTCTGCATCAGGTTCAACTTGCGTCTGTCAAGCATCGCACGGTTCTCTGCCGTGGCACCGGCCAGGACGAATACGATTCGTGAAGACGCCAGGAGCTCTTCTAGGGAGGAGGGGACCATGCCGAACTCCGCCAGCCAGCGGTCTGGGAGCCAAGGGTCGTAAACCCGGATCTCGCAGTTGAACGGTTGGAGCAGCGTGAGCAACGTGCGACCCAGGTTTCCGAAACCAATGAACCCCACCTCTGCGCCTGAGAGGAGGAACGAGGTCTGATTGGAAAATCTGCCATAGATCTCCTTCCCTTCCCGAAACAACCGGTCGCCCTCTGAAATCCCACGGGCAAGCGCAATGGCAAAGCCCAAGGCCATCTCGGCGACTGCTTGGCCGAAGGCCACGCCCACGCCCAACACGTGGATCCCTCGCTCGAAGCAGTAGGCGTAATCAATCTCGGGTTGGAAATTGCCCTCCACATTGATGATGGCCTTCAAGCTCTTCGCGCGCTCCAGGCGTTCTCTCGGAAGATCCGGCTGCCCGATGATGACGGAGGCCTCCCGCAAGTGCTTCTCCAGCATGTCGGACGGCATCCGGCTCCCCTCCCAGACGCGCATGGTCACCAGGGACTCCAGGCGCTTCAGGTCTTCCTTGTTGAAGAGCAACTCTAGCGTCCTCGGATGCGGGTCCACGATCGCCTTGGGCTTCATGAACGACTCCTGTTTCGAAAGGGGCGCGGAGTGCAGGACGGCATCAATCCGCTCCCGTGATAATTCCTCCCAGAAAGCACTCCACCGCACGCCCCTGCGAGTCAGCCACGTCCATCACAACAGACGTCCGGCGTCAATTCTGCAGCCTACCCACTCCCCCTAAAGCTCTTCCCACACGTTCCGCCAGAGATTGGTCTCGTCGACATTTTCTAGTGCGTGCACGACTCGGCGGGACAGCCAACGGACGCCGAGGGATTCCTCCAGGAGATGATGCGTCCCTTTGAAGCGTTCGCGGATGTTGTGGCGAGCATACGGACAGGTGAAATCGAGAAGTGGCAGGTCCGCGTGGCGGTGCACCGCCGTGATGGTCTCCTCGTTCAGGTAGATCATTGGCCGAACGATGGTCACGGGGCCCCTCTCGACCATAGCCTTGGGCGAGAAGCTGCCCAGCTTCTTGCTCTGGATGATGTTCATGAGGAGGGTCTCGGCGGCGTCATCGGCGTGGTGACCATTCCCCTGACTGACGCTGTGTGGTCGTTCGAGCGATCGCTCCGTTTCGAACCGTATCACCGACTCGTTTGGTGTCAAGCAGAAACTCGGTGGAGATCCTTCCTTCCGAGTACGCTGGCCGTGCGGATACCCCTGAGGCTGTTGGACGATGCTCAACGGAACTCCTCAAAAGACATTGGCCCGCGGTGACTTTCATGGTAGTTTCTCTGGCAGCGATCCGGGTCCATCAGCACCCAACACGGACAGGACACCGTGAATCGGGAAGAGTTGCTGAAGCTGCTGAAACGAGTCCGCACTGGCAAGCTGACCCCCGAAGGGGCCGTGGAACACCTTCGCCATTTGCCCTACGAGGATCTCGGCTTCGCCCGGACGGACAACCATCGGGCCCTCCGCCAGGGATTCCCCGAGGTGATCTTCTGCGAGGGCAAAACCGTTGAGCAGATCGCGGCCATCGGGATGCGGATCCTTGAACGGCACGGGACCCTCTTGGCTACCCGAGCGGCGCCAGAGATCTTCGAAGCCATCAAGGCAACCGAGCCTCGGGCGAAATACCACCCCCTGAGCCGCGCCATCGTGGTCAAGCCTCCTCGTCCAGCTCCTCCGGTCGGCCACGTCCTGGTCCTCTCCGCCGGAACGTCCGATATCCCCGTGGCCGAGGAGGCCGCGGTGACCGCCGACATCCTGGGAAGTCGCGTGGAGACGCTGTACGACGTCGGGGTGGCAGGCCTCCACCGGATCCTGGACGAGCAGGCGGCCCTGGATGCGGCCCACGTCCTCGTCGTGGTCGCCGGCATGGATGGCGTGCTGCCTTCCGTCGTGGGGGGCCTGGCGTCCAAGCCGGTGATTGCGGTCCCGACCAGTGTCGGTTACGGCGCGAGCTTCCAGGGTCTGGCAGCCCTGCTCACCATGCTGAATTCCTGCGCGTCAGGGGTGGCGGTCGTCAATATCGACAATGGGTTTGGCGCGGGCGTCCTGGCCCATCGGATCAACGCGCTGGCCAGCCAAGCGGACGGCGAGAGCCGGGCACCCGCTGGGTGGGGACGGCGACACTCGCGTGCCGTTTCGCCGCGAACACGAAAGCGCGGACGATAGGAATGCAGGGAATGCGCATCGGCTATTTCGACTGCTTCAGCGGCGCCAGCGGTGACATGATCCTCGGCGCCCTGGTGGATGCCGGCCTGAAGGTGGAAGAGTTGCAGGCGGCGATCTCCGGACTCGGCGTCTCGGGCATCCACCTCAGTGCCGAGCGGGTGAAGCGCGGCGCCTTCGTGGGGACGCGCGTCCACGTCCGAACCGATGAACAGGGCCACCCGCAGCGCCACCTACCGGACGTCGAGGCGATCCTCGACCGGGCCGACATTCCGGACCCGGTCCGCACCGACGCCAAGCGCATTTTCCGCCGCCTGGCCGAGGCCGAGGCAGCAGCTCACGGCGTCACACCCGATCGCATCCATTTCCACGAGGTGGGGGCACTGGATGCCATGGCCGATGTGGTCGGCGCCGCCTGGGGGATTCGTCACCTCGGCCTCGAACGCATTCACGTCTCGCCCATGAACCTTGGTGGGGGGTTCATCCAGGCGGCCCACGGGAAGATGCCGGTGCCGGCCCCCGGCACGGCCGCCCTCCTCGTCGGCGTCCCCGCCTATGGCAGCGAGATCCAGGCGGAACTCACCACGCCGACAGGGGCCGCGATCCTCACCACGCTGGCAGCAGCCTACGGGCCCATGCCGTCCATGGCCGTGCGGCGGGTGGCCTACGGAGCAGGAGGTCGCGATCTGCGTGAGCAACCGAATCTTCTCCGTCTCATGATCGGCGAATCGCCGGGGGATTTCGGCCGCGACCAGGTCACCGTCCTCGAGGCCACCATTGACGACATGAACCCGCAGTTCTTTGAGCCCCTCATGGATCGTCTGTTCGAGGCCGGCGCCCTGGACGTCTTCCTCTCGCATGTGAGCATGAAGAAATCCCGGCCCGGGATTACCCTCACGGTCCTGGCCGACGCCGCCGTGGCCGACCGGTGCGCCGCCCTGGTCCTAACCCACAGCAGCACATTCGGGGTCCGGGCGCACACCGCCACGCGGTGGAAGCTGCCCCGGGACATCGTCAGCGTGAGCACGTCCCATGGATCCGTGCGAGTGAAGCGCGGCTGGTCTGGAGATCGTATCACGATCCTTGCCCCTGAGTATGAGGATTGCCGGCGACTGGCCCAGGCCGCAGGCGTCCCGATCCACGTGGTCTACGACGAGGCGCGGCAGGCGGCATCCGGAGACGCGGGGGTGGAGGCAAGTGAGCCTTCCCGCGGACCAGAGGGTTGACGCATGGCCTCCGTCAATTCGCTCCCCAATGTCCTGACCCAGTTCGACGCCGCGGCCGAGCGACTCGGCCTCGACGACGGTCTTCGCCGGCGATCGATCCCTCATCGTGTCCGTGCCGACGATGTTGGATGACGGGGGGCTCAAGGTCTTCACCGGATACCGCGTCCAGCACAACAACACGCTGGGTCCGTTCAGCGGACCTCCGCACGGCCGCGCGCATGAGCGCCGTAAAACGCGTGACGGAAGGGCATCGCCTGCGGGGAACCTCTCCGTAGATCCGCGGACGCCCTCGCAAGGCGCTCGAGGATCCTCACCCAGGAAGGATCAATGGACCTCGTGAAGATTGCAGGCCCCGCGCATTACCTGCCCGGTCGGGTGAACATCGGGGTCATCCTGGGTGACGGCCAGGCGGCTCTGATCGATACCGGCCTGGACGAGAGCGCCGCGCGGAAGGCCGTGCAGGCGGTCGAACAGGCCGGGCTCCGCCTAGCGGCGGTGATCAACACGCACAGTCATGCCGACCACTGTGGCGGCAACGCCTTCGTCCGAAAGCGCACCGGCGCCCCGATCTATGCTCCGCCGGTCGAAGCGGCCCTCATTCAGCACACCGAGTTCGAGCCATTCTTCCTCTTCGGCGCCGCCCCCTTCAAGGCCATCGACAGCAAATGGTTCCATGCCGCCCCCACGCCGGTGGCCCACATTCTGGATGCGAACGTGACCGTGTGCGGAGTGGAACTGGAAGTGCTGCCGGCGGCCGGCCATTCCATGAACCAGGTGGCCCTCGCCACGGCTGAGGTTGCCTACCTGGCGGATGCCCTGATGGCGCCGGAGGTCCTGGAGCGGTATCCGATCCAGTATTGCTACGACGTCTTGGGACACCGGGAGACGCTGGAGCGGTTGACGACGCTTCGGAAGGACTGGTATGTGGGTGCCCACTTCCCGCCCACGCAGGACTTGCGCCCGCTCCTCGAGGCGAATCGGACCAACCTCGAGCGCACCGCGGCAGCCGTCCTGGATGCCCTGCGGCCCACAGCCAGCACGGAAGAGGTGGTGCGGAGTGCGGCCGAAGCCCTGGGCGTCCCCCCCATGGATCCGCCCGCCTATCTCCTCAACGCGGCCGCCGTGAAGGCCCACCTGTCCGCCCATGTCCGGGGAGGGCGTGTGGCCTTCGAGATCCAGGATCAGCGCCCCATCTGGCGCCGCCTCGACTGATCCCCGCGTCCGCCGCCTGGTGTCCCCGGTTGAAGCTCCTTACAAATGGCAAGCCCCGGGGAAGTCCCCGGGCTGCGGGAGGGGGCACGAAGCTCAGGCTCGCCACACTACGGATCCGCACGGGTCAGTCGCGCCAGGTAGTGGCCCTCCTCCTCCTGCCAGATGACCTCGCAGGACCAGCCCGCCTTCATGGCGCGCTCGGCCAGAAGTTCTGAGTCCAAGAACAACCACGCCAGGGTCGGGCCCTTCTTTCCCTTGTACTCGAGTCGAAAGCGCATCTCGCCGATGTATCGGTCCGAGGGACCGCCCGCTCCCCGCGACGGCGCCCCGTCCGGGTCGTGGGTCCAAGTGGGATCGTACGAGTCGAGGAGGATCTGTCCATCGGGCGCGAGCAGCCGGTGCGCATCTGCCAGGAACCGATCCAAGCCGGCCAGATCCTCCACCACCCCGATGCCGTTCATCATCAGCAACAACGTGTCGAATGGTCCCCCGTGGAAGTGAAAGATGTCGGCGCACCGCGCGTCCCGTACGCCCCGCCGCTGCATGATCTCGACCGCCTCGGGGGCAATGTCGATGGCGCAGACCGGAAGGTCCTGCTCCTGGAGCACAAGACTATGGCAGCCGGCCCCGGCGTCCAGCACCCGCCCCCGGCACAGGTCGAGGGCGGCCTCTTCCAGCGCCGAGAACTCCGAGGGCCCCCGGAAGAAGACGCGGATCGGGACCACCTCGGTCTCCCCGTCATCCCCGTGGGTCACGACTTCCGCGGAGGTGTCTCCGCTGTAGAAATCAAGGAGCGCCCTACCGTGCGGCCTCCAGGGTGCAGAATCCATCCTGACGCCTCATCTGCCCGATGCCTGACACGCCGATCCCCTGATGGCGCGGCTGCTCGTCTGTCTTTACTGTCCTACGCCGTCCCTCCGGACCTCGACCTGGGCCACCTTCTCCCACAGCTTCACGAGGGCATTGGTGTTCTCGTCGCCCAGGCCACTCGCCTTGGCCAGGTCCAGGACATTGAGCAGACTGTTGACCATCGGCAGGGGCACGTTGTACTCGCGGCCCACAGCACTCATGTAGCCCATGTCCTTGTGGGCCAGCTTCAAATGGAACGTCACCGTGAAGTCGCGCCGGCAGATGGCCGGGACCGAGCCCTCGAAGACCCGGCTGTTTCCCCCGCTCACCCGGACGACGTCGTAGAGGGCCTTCAGATCCACGCCCGCCTTCGCGGCCAGAGGCAGGACCTCCGCGATCCCCGCGTTGCTCAGCTGGCCGAGGAAGTTATTGATCAGCTTCACGATGTTGCCGTGGCTCGTGGCGCCCACGTAGATGATGTTCTTGGCGATGGCACGCAAGACGGGAAGGCACTTCTCGTAGACGGCCTTCTCCCCGCCGACCATCAGGTTTAACTCGCCGGCGTTGGCATGGACGGGAGTCCCGGTCATGGGCGCGTCCAACATCTCGATCTTCCGTTCGCGCAGCCGGGCGGCCAGCATCCGCGTGGATGCGGGCAGGCTGGTGCTCAGGTCGATCAGGACGGAGCCTTCCCGCATGCTCTGCAAGAGGCCCGGGGTGCCGAGGATCACCGCCTCGACCTCCTTCGAAGACGGCACGCAGAGCACGATCGTCGTGTTCTTCTGGCCCAATTCGGTCAAGGACTTCGTCACCGTCGCGCCCGCTCCAAGCAGATCGTCCAGCTTCAGCCCCTCCCGGTGGGCATGGATCATGACCTTGTAGCCCTTTCCCAGGAGATTCTTCACGATCCCTTTGCCCATGAGACCAGGACCAAGAAACCCGATGTTCTCAGCCATACGAGACCTCCAGTGGTGTTGGTGTGACCGGTGCCCCTTCAGTTGACAAGAGATTTCCGTGAGACCGACCCCTGGCAGATTCCTCCCGTGGGAGCCTCCTGGCGTCTCTCGGTTCTCGGGAGGCCTTCTCCCTATTTTGCGAAGACTTCTTTCAGCAGGTCAGTCACACGCGCCGTGGGGTTCGTGCGGATCTTCCGCTCCTCCTCCCCCAGCACGTGAAATAACCCATCGAGCGCCTTGGTCACCACATAGCTGTCGATGTCCAGGGCCTCGCTCTTCGCAAAAGGGATGTCCTGATATCGTCCGACCAAGTCCTTGTACTGGCGGGTCACGTTGAATTCGTTCATCGTCCGATCGACCACCGGTCGGAACGCGGCCGTGAGGTTGTCGGATGTCTTGGCCCGGAAATACTCCGTGGCCGCCGTGTCGGAACCACTCAGGATCTTTCGCGCGTCCTCGAATGTCATCTCTCCGATGGCGTCCCAGAAGATCTGCTTGGCCTGCGGGGCGGCCCGCTCGGCGGCCCGGTTCATGCTCAGCACGAACTCGTCCACCTGCGGGCCGTAGCCCACCAGCCTCAACCCCTTCTCCAGCGTCTGGAGCTTCTCGGGCATCAGGATCTTGATGGCCTGGTCCTTGAAGTAGCCATCCGTCCGCCCCGTCAGTTTGACGGTGGTCTCGGTTCCGACCTTCAGCGCCTCCTTCAAGCCGGACCCGATCTTCGCATCGCTCAGTCCACTCTGCTGGCCAATGCCCAGCCCCTTGAAGAGTTGGTCGAACTGGGCCGATGCGGGCGCGGCTGTCAGCAGCAGAATCGCGATCGCCCCGAGCACTCGAATCTTCATTGTCCGCCCCCCTTACTTTGATCTCTTGAGCGTGAGGGCCCACATTTTCACCGGAACCGTCCCTTCATTTCGGGCCTCATGAGGCGTGTAGGGCTCGAGCCACCGGACGTCGCCAGGCTTGAGGAGCTCCCGAC
>JBIOJT010000034.1:0-21609 GCA_044451055.1 Methylomirabilales bacterium (SeqCode) | reverse complement strand
CCGAGAGGATAGGCGCGGGTCATGGGCCCTGCTTTGCACAGAGGGAGAACCTACCATCCCAGACCTCACCCTGAGAAAATCATTGAACAGTTAGACCCTGAGAGAATTATTGATCTACCACATCACGCCTCTTCGCTCTTGCGTGCTGCAAGGAGACGTAGGAGACTAGTCGCCGACAACCTATAGGGCGGGCACTCTCGGGGAGATGGTCATGAAGTTGGGCGAGAAGGTGGCGATCATCACGGGGGGAGGCCGAGGCATCGGGCGAGCAACCGCCCTGGCGCTGGCCAGGGAGGGGGCCGCGGTCGTCCTCGCCGCGCGCACCGCCGCGGAGATCGAGGCCGTGGCCCGCGAGGTGCGGAGCCTGGGCGCCCAAGCTCTTCCCGTCGTCACCGACGTCACGCACGAGGAGGACGTCGCCCGCTTGGTCCAGCGGACGCTGGACGCCTTCGGACGGATCGACATCCTGGTCAACAACGCGGGCATCGGGCTCCCGTTGCGGGATGTGGTGGACCTAAACGTGGAGGAGTGGACCCGGATCCTGCAGATCAACCTGACGGGTCCCTTCCTGTGCGCGAAGGCCGTCCTGCCCACGATGATCCGCCAGCGCTCGGGCAAAATCATCAACCTCGCGTCGCTGGGCGGCCACGTCGGAGTGGCGGGCAACAGCGCCTACGGTGCGTCCAAAGCGGGCCTCCTCCTTCTCACGCGCTGCCTGGCGGCCGAGGTCAAGCGGTACGGCATCGACGTCAACGCGGTCTCGCCGAGCGGCACCGACACCCAACTGCTCCATGAGATGGGACGGGCCGGGGGCCGCACCAACCTCATGCGTCCGGAGGAGATCGCCAACACCATTCTGTTCCTGGCCTCGCCGGAATCCTCGGCCGTCACCGGTACAGTGATCGAGGCCTACGGTCTGAGCAACCCCCTCTTCGGTCCCCTCACCCCGGCCGAGGTCGGCCCTCCGCCGGACTCCGGCACGGACGACCCTTCCACCTCCCCCCGGTCCCGGTAGGCCGTGCCGCCCGGCGCGGAAAGGTTGTCAGAGGGGTACTCAGGAAACTTGTTGGGCACCGCGGCCGATGGGCGTTCTGTTCAAGCTGACCCCGCTTCCCCGCTACTGGTTCCCCGCCTCATGCCGATTCTCGAAGTGACAGGAGCCGCCACGTCCCGGATCGATGGCGCCGGTGACAGCTCGATCGCTTATTCGAGCCGATCACGAGAAGACGCTTGACGAAGGGGAAGACAATCGGCGAAAGTCACGGCTATCTCTCCCAGAGCTTGAGCCACGGGTAGCCCCGTCCTGCAAGGAGGAGTCCCATGCGCAGACGATCGATCGGTCTCCCAGCGTTCACCCTCATCACGCTCCTCACGTTAACCTTGCTCTTTTTCGGGATCGCCTCGGCGGCGACCTTCCCCAAGACCACCATCAGGTTCGCCCACACGGGCGTTCCGGGGATCCCCTTCCATGAGGGAGTTGAGCGTTTTGCCCAACTGGTGAAGGAGCGAACCGATGGGGCGGTGACCCTGCAGATCTTCCCAGCCAGCCAGCTTGGGAGCGAGAAGGACTTCGTGGAACAAGTGAAAACGGGCGTGATCGAGATGGCCCTGACCGGTCCGATGAACATTGCCGTCTACGACGGATGGGGACCGGCCGGCGTGCTCGCCATGCCCTACATCATCCAGGGGAACACCGAGGAAGAGATGGCCCGCAAGCTCGTCAGGCTGGCGCGCAGCCCGCTCTTCGTGACGGAGATCGGCGAGAAGGCCGCCAAGGCGAGTAGCATCCGGTGCCTCGACATGGGCTGGTGGTTTGGCGAGCGGCATCTGACCACCAGCAAGAAACAGGTCGTCAAGCCCGAGGACGTCAAGGGCTTGAAGGTCCGCACGATGGATACGCCCGTCGCCAAATCGGCCATGGCGGCCCTCGGCGCGGCCACGGTGCCCATGGCCGTCGCGGAGCTCTACACCGCGCTGCAGATGGGAGTGGTGGACGGACAGGAGAATCCCTTCAACATCATCTACAACCGGAAGTTCTACGAGGTCCAGAAGTACCTCACCCTCACCGGCCACATGGCCATGAACCTGGTGATCATCATCCACGAGAAGTTCTACCAGAAGCTGCCGCCCGAATTGCAGCAGGTGCTCACCAAGGCCGCCATGGATGCGGGCGACTACCAGACCGAGCTGACCTTCAGAGTGAACAAGAAGAACCTCCAGGATCTCAAGGACAAGGGCATGGTCGTCACCGAGGTCAACCGGGCAGAGTTCGCACGCACGACGAAGGACGCCTGGAAGGAGTTCGAGCCGCTCTTCGGCAAGGGGATGTACGAGCGAATCGTCCAGGAGGCCGCGAAGTACTAGTCTCCCCAGCCTCGGGGTGGGGCTCCACGGGCAGCGCCACCCCGACCCAACGGAGGATGCTCCTCAGTGGGTCCAGTGCGCTTCTTTCTGAAAAACTTCGAGGAGATCGCCGCCGGCTCCTTTCTGGTGCTCATGTCCGTGGCGACCTTCGGGAACGTCATCCTGCGCTATGTGTTCAACAACCCAATCCAGTGGGCCGAAGAGTTCTCGCGCTACGCGTATATCTGGGTGGTGTTCCTGGGCGCGGCCGCCTGCAGCAAGCGCAAGATGCACATCGTCATTGACGCGGTCACCTCCCACCTTCCCGGCCGCGCTCAGGCCCTCTGCGCCCTCCTGGTGGAGGCAATTGTCCTGGTCCTGATGGGCGCCATCACCTATTACGGGTACGTACTCTGCACCATGGCGACCCAGGCCACCTCGACGCTCAAGATCCCGCAGTACACCGTCTACCTCGTGGTGCCCATCTCCGCCGCGCTAATATTCCTTCACTCCCTCAGAGGATTCTGGAACGGCCTTCGTGATGTGTTGACCGGGGAGAGCCGATCATGATGGCGTCGCTGTTCGTCATCATGCTGGCCCTCTTCGCGCTGGGCGCGCCGATCGCTTGGTCCATGGCCTTCGCCGCCGCGGCCTACATGGTGCTCGGCCCACAGGTTCCCTTGCACGGGATGGTCCAGCGGATGATCGGCGGGATCGACACCTTCCCCCTCCTGGCCATCCCCTTCTTCATCCTAGCCGGCAACCTCATGAACACGGGAGGAATCACCGATCGGCTGGTCACCTTGGCCAGGAGCATGGTCGGCCATATCACCGGCGGCCTGGCCCATGTGGCGGTCGTGGCCAACATGATCATGGCGGGAATGTCCGGCTCCGGTGTGGCGGACGCCGCCGGGACCGGGAGCGTCCTGCTGCCGGCCATGGAGAAGGTGCGCTACGGGAAGCCGTTCTCCGCGGCCATCGTCGGGGCGGCCTCCACCATCGGCCCGATCATCCCTCCGAGCATCCCCTTCGTCATTTATGGCTCCATCGCCAACGCCTCCATCGGCCGGCTTCTCTTGGGGGGCGCCATCCCCGGCGTGCTGATGGGGCTCATGCTCATGATCTTCGCCTATTTCATCGCGAAGCGGCGCCACTATCCGAAGGAAGGGCGTGCCTCCTGGGCGGAGCTCGGGAAGGCCGCCCTCCACGCGCTGCCGCCCTTGGGGATGCCCGTGATCATCCTGGGCGGCATCATCGGCGGCGTCATGACGCCCACCGAGGCGGCCGCGGCCGGCGCCGCCTATGCATTCGTCCTGGGCTTCTTTGTGTACCGCGAGATCACGTTGCGTGACCTCGGCAAGGTTGTCGTCGACTCGGCCCTCAGCACGGCGGCCATCTCGATCATTATCTCCGCAGCCCAGCCCTTCGGATGGGTGCTCACCCTCGAACAGGCCCCCCAGACGGTCTTTGCCCTCTTCCAGAGCATCAATCTGAGCCAGTGGCAACTGTACCTCGCCCTGAACCTCCTGTTCCTGGTCGTCGGCTGTTTCATGGAGGGGATCGCCGTCATGGTCATGGCTATCCCCGTGGTCATGCCGATCATCCAGCACGCCGGAATCGACCCGGTGCATTTCGGCGTGGTGTACACGGTGAACAGCATGATCGGAACCATCACGCCGCCGGTCGGCATGATCATGTATGTGGTCTGCGCCCTGGGGAAGGTCGGCATCTCCGAGTTCTCCCGGGAAGTCTGGCCGTTCCTGATCGCCCTGATAATTGCACTTTTCCTCGTCACCTACATTCCCGCCCTGGCAATGTGGTTGCCCAATCTCCTCATGCCGGTGAGGTGAGCGGCGCGCCCGGGACTGCGCCAGATTCTTCTCCGTCCCCGGTCCCGCGGTGTGCCTCCGCGACGAGGGGTGGCTCCGTATGATGGGGGATGTTGTTGACGGAGTTGACCTTCTCCGATAACGGGAGACATTGGCTCCGAAGCAACTTCTCTTTCGGTGGGTTCCGCTTCGTCGGGGGGGGTCAGCCGCGCTCGGCGGCCGTCAGGGCGGCGCGCATCCAGCCCAGCGCGTAGGCCATCCCCGCGTGCCACGGCGCGGCGCACGTGAGGAGCGGGGTGTGGTCGGGGATGATCACGCCGTCGAAGCCGTTTCCGTGAAGGATCTTGAGCACGCGAAGCATGTCCGTGTCTCCCTCGTCCACGAACGCCTCGTGGTAGTGAGGGACTTTCCCCCGGACGTTCCGCAGGTGCACGTAGGCGATACGCCCCGCGCGGCTGTACCGGTCCACCGCCGCGTAGACGTCCGCCCCGGCCATCTCTGACACCGTTCCCACGCAGAACTCTATGGCGTTCATCGGGCTCGGCTGGAGGGCGAGGACGCGCTGGAAGTGATCGGGATGGTAGACGAGGCGGGCCGCCCCGCGCAGCTCCGGGAGCGGTGGGTCGTCCGGATGGAGCGCGAGCTTGACGCCGGCCTCCTCGGCCACGGGCACCATCTCGCCGAGGAATAGGGCGAAGCGCCGCCAGATCTCCTCATGGCCAACCGGGCCCACCGTGCCGCGCGGATTGTCGGGGTCGAACCGGTCGGGGTCGTAGACCATGTTCCACACCATCCCCGCGGGGATGGGCGTCTGGGCGGGATTCTGGAAGGCGACCGAGCGGGCTCCGCCCCGTGCGAACGGCCCTTCGACCCGACCCCAGACCCCGGCCACGCTGAAGTGGTACCCCATCGTCCGGATGCCCACCCGCCCGACGTCGCGCAGGATGCACTTGAGGTGCTCCATCTGCTCGGCGCGGCGCGGTCCGTCCAGCAGCACGTCGTGCCAGTGGGCTGGGGCGAAGTTCTCCAGCGCTTCCAGCTCCAGCCCCTCGCCGTTGACCATCGCCTTGAGGTCGCGTAGGTTCTCGTAGGTCCAGATCGGATCATCGGCCTCCGAGAACCCGAAGCCGCGATTCGCCTGGTCGGAGGTGATGATCGTGGACTCTCCCCGGGTGAACTGGCCCGGCAGGTGGGCCACGATGTGCGTGACGCTGGCCTGCCGGGCGAAGCGCAGGGTTTCGCGCGTCAGGAGCGACCGGTACAGCCCAAGACCGAGCTTCATGGCGCCTCCCCCACTGCCGTGGACCTGGGTCCGGTTCACGGGGCAGCCGACGATACGGTACTGGCGGGGGAAGGTCAAGCCGCTCGCTGGCCGACGAGCGTGGGGGAAGGGCGCGTAGCGGGAACGGGGACGGACAAAAGCGGCGCACGCCAACCAGGATCAATAGCGCGTACCGGCGACAGACCCGTCCGGCTAGACGAGGGAACGGAGATGGGCGAGCGCGTCGGCGCGCCGAGAGAGGCTGGCGGCCTTGCCTTGGAAGATGCGGCCGGCGCCGCCGCCACGGCCGGAGAGGATCTCGGCCACCGTGCGGCCGGCGGCGGGCAAATCAATCGTCATGCTCTCTCCGGCACAGAGCAGGAACGCGCCCTGCGCGCCTTCGCCGGCCGTGAGAAGGGCAAGCCGGTCCGGCCCCAGCCGTGCGAGCTCCTTGGCCACGCGCTGAAGGAACGGGAGGTCTCGCGACGGCCAGTGGGCGTTCGCGACCTTCTCGGAGCTTGCCGCCAAGGCCCGCGCGGCCTCCACCGCCAGCTCCTCCTCCAGGCTCCGGATGGCCCGCTGGGCCTCTTTGAGCTGATCGAGCCGCGCGGCAATCGCCGCCACGAGTTCGTCGTCTGACGCTCCCACGAGCTGCCTGAGCCTCGCGCTGCGCTCGTGGTGCGCCGCCAGCAGGCGCCGCAGTCGCGCCCCCGCAACGTAAAACAGGCGCGTGCCGCCGCGCATCGCCTCAGCGCCCAGGAGCTTGAGAGCCTCGATCTCCGCGGTGCTCCGGACGTGGGTCCCCCCGCACGTGTTGAGGTCGATCCCGGCGATCTCGACCAGGCGGATGTCTCCCGTGTGGCCCTCCGGCAATCCCCGCGTTCGCACGGGCAGCGTGGCAAAGGTTTGGGGGCTCACCCGTCGCGCGGTCACCGGGCGAGCCGCACGGATCTCGGCCGCGACGGCCTCCTCGAGTTCCACGAGCCTATCGGGCGTGATGGCGGCGACGTCCAGCTCGATATCACACACGTGTGCCCCGAGGTGAAAGGCCGTCGTGGGCCAGCCAAAGCGCTCCTGCGCCACGGCGGTCAGAAGGTGCTGCCCCGTGTGCTGCTGCATGTGATCGAACCGGCGGGCCCAATCCAGCTCAACCTGCACCCGCCCGGCCGGCGGCGGCCCGGCCAAGTACTGCCTGATCTGCCCCTGCACCGTGCGGACGTCTTCCACGGCCACCCCGGCGATCCGGCCGCGGTCGGAGGGCTGGCCGCCCCCTTCGGGATAAAGGATCGTGTCTGCGAGCACGACGAACGGGCGGGTCCCCTCGCGCCCGCTGCCGACGACCTCGGTCTGCAACGTACGGAGGTAAGGCTCGCGCTCGTAGGCTGCAACCGCATTCATGCGTGATCTCCGGAAAAGAAGAGAAAACTCTCAGGAGTGGAGCTCTTCGGTCACTCGAACGATCGCGCCGTAGGCATCGGGACGCCGGTCGCGGGCCAGCGGGAAGCTTTGCCGCGCCCGGATGACGGCCTCGCGCTCACACTCGGCGGTGATGGTCCCCTCCTCGGTCGCGCTGGCCTGGCTGAGGATTTTGCCGAGCGGATCGATGATCATGCTCTTCCCGGACATCGTCCACTCGCCTTCCTTCCCCACGTGGTTGCACGCGGCCAGGAAGACGCCGTTTTCCAGGGCGCGGGTGGTCAGGAAGTTTTCCCACGGGTCGGCGACCGGCGTGGCGTACGGGGCGATGATCATCTCCGCCCCATGCAATGTCAGGCAGCGGCAGGATTCTGGAAACAGGTTGTCGTAGCAGATCGAGAACCCGACCGTCCACCCCCCCCACCCGGAACACGGGAAACGACGAGCCGCCGCGGAAGTAGATTTTCTCCAGGCTCAGGAGGGCGGCCGGGTGCACCTTGCGGTACTTGCCGATGATTTCCCCCTGCGGGTTGATCAGCATGGCGGTGTCGTAATAGAGGCCAGGACGCGCCATCTCGAAGATCGTTGAAACGATGTGGATGCCGTGCTGCTTCGCCTTCGCTTTCAGGCGCGCTTGCGTGTATCCGTCCTCCGTCTCGGCGTAGTCCATGTAGCGATAGTCGCGGTACTGCGGAAAGTACTCGTTGTTGAAGAACTCCGGTAAGACGACGATGTCAGGGTTCTGGCGGGCAGCCTCGTCCACGAACGCGCATGCCCGCGCCACGTTCTCGTCTCGAGCCGCCGTCCGGCTGTTCATCTGGAGCAGGCTCAGTCGCATGACAGGGCTTCCTCCTCCGGGTCGGGATTTCCGGGTCGGGCGTGAGGACAGGGATCAGGCTCTGGTTCGGCGGCGGCCCTCGGTTTTCCGTGTCCCAGGGCCCCCCACCAAGGTCAGGCCCGCCGGGCCAGCGCCCAACTGCAAGAAGCATCGCCCAGCCGTGCAGAAAATGCCGAGCCGAGAGTCTCCCGCGCGCGGGTGAGGCGCCACGAACGAGCCCGGGCGAACCCGGGACCGCTATGCCCGCAACTCCTGGATGGCCGCCGCACCTCCGCTCATGATCAGGCCAAAATCGTAGCTGGAGAGCAGCAGTCGCATGCCCTTGTCCCGCCAGGCTCTCAACGTCTGGACGTCGAGCACGTGCGTGCCCGAGGGCAGCCCGCGGCGCTTGGCGGCGTTCACCACCCGCTGGATATACTCGATCACCATCGGGTGCCCCGTGTCCATCACGCCCAGCGCCCCGGTATCGAGGGTGCGCGTGTCGCAGACCATGGTGCCGATGGCCGTGCCGCCCGACTTCAGCAGACGCTTGAGTGTGTTCTCAACCATGGACGCTTCCCATCCCCTCTGCATCAAATCAGGATCTTGCTGAGGAACAGCTTGGTCCGCTCGTGGGTCGGGTTGCTGAAGAATTGGTCCGTCGCCGCCTCCTCGACCTTCATGCCCTGGTCGATGAAGACCACTTTGTCGGCCACCTCTTTGGCGAAGCCGATCTCGTGAGTGACCACGATCATGGTCATGCCGTCCATGGCCAGGTCCTTCATCACGTCCAGCACCTCCTTGATCAGCTCGGGGTCGAGCGCGGAGGTGGGCTCGTCGAAGAGCATGACCTTCGGATTCATCGCCAGGGCACGCGCGATCGCCACCCGCTGCTGCTGTCCGCCGGAGAGCTTGGACGGGTACACGTCGGCCTTGTCGGGCAACCCCACCTTTGCCAGCAGGCCTCGGGCCAGCTCCCCCGCCTCCGCCCGCGGCTTCTTCTGGACGTGGATCGGCGCCATGGTGATGTTCTGCAGGACCGTCCGGTGCGGGAAGAGATTGAACTGTTGGAAGACCATCCCCGTGAGCTGCCTGACCCGGTGAAGCGTCTCCCGGCTGTCGTGGACCCTGACGCCGTCCACCACGATGCTTCCGCCCTCAATCGTCTCCAGACCGTTGATGCTCCGGAGCAGGGTGCTCTTCCCGGATCCGCTGGGGCCGAGAATGACCACCACCTCGCCCTTCGCCACATCCAGCCAGACGCCCTTCAGAACCTCGAGGCGGCCGAATCTCTTGTGAACATCTGCGACCTTAATCACTTCTGGCCAACCTGTATTCCAGACTGCGGACCGAATACGACAGGACGAACGACAGGACGAAGTAGAACCCCGCGATGGCGAGCCAGACCTCGAAGGCTCGGAATGTCACCGTGACAATGTTCTTCGCGACGTAGGTGAGTTCGCTGACTGCGATCACCGAGACCAGCGAGGAGTCCTTGGTCAGCGAGATGAACTGGCCGACCAATGGGGGCAGAATTCGGCGTATGGCTTGAGGCAGAATGACCAGGAACATGGCTTGCCGGTCTGTCATTCCCAGCGAGGCTGCCGCTTCGCGCTGTCCCTTCTGAATGGATTGGATGCCTGCACGGATGATCTCGGTGATGTAGGCCCCCGAAAAGAAGGACAGCGCGAACACGGAGGCCGTCAGAGGCGAGAACGGGATGAAGACTCCAAGGCCAAAATATATGAACATGATCTGGATGAGCAGGGGGGTGTTCCGAATCCATTCCACGTAGACGATTGCCAGCGCTCGCAGCAAGCGGAGGCGGGACACCTTGGCCAGCGCGCCGGCGAGACCCATGAGCGTCCCAAACAAAATTGACAGGGCGGAAATCTTGACGGTCATCCGAAGGCCGGCGACCATTGACGGCCAGTACTCAAGCAGGACGGAGAAATTTAGATTGTGCATGAATCCTCCTCCCGCAAAATGCTGCGGCCGGATCAGGAATCGATCCGGCCGCCTCTCCGAGTTTCCCGCTAGTTCTTCGGCGTGACACTCTCCCACCAGGGCATGTCCACGTACCAGTAGGCGTACGCCTTCTTGTACTCCCCGCTCTCCTTGTACTTCTTCAAGAAGGCGTTGAGCCATGCCACCAGGTCCGGATTGCCCTTGGGGACGGCGATGCCGAGGGGTTCGGTCGTGAACGGCTCAAGGACCGCATAGGTCGTGTCCTTGTTCCTGCGCTGATAGATCGCCACCCAGGGAGTGTCGTGGATGACTGCCTACGCCTTTCCGTTGATCACCTCGAGGCCGGCGAGGACGGAGCCGTCGAATTTCTTCACCGTGGCGTTCTTGAAGATCCGCGTGGCAGCCTGGTCACCCGTCGTTCCCATGGACACCCCAATGACGTATCCAGGCTTGTCCAGATCCTCAGGCTTCTTCACGTTCGGGACGCTCTTGCTGACAAGGATGCCCAGGCCGGAGATAAAGTAGGGATCCGAGAAGTCCACCGTTTCCTTGCGCTTCTCCGTGGCCGTCATCCCCGCCAGGACCATGTCGATTTTGTTGGCCTGAAGGGCAGGGATCAGTCCCGCGAACGCGTAGTTCTGAAACTCGACCTGAACGCCCAGTTCTTTCGCGATCGCCTTGGCAATGTCGACGTCAAATCCGACGAGTTCGTTTTTCTTGTCCACCATCTCAAAGGGGTAGTAGCCGCTGGCCGTGCCCACGATCAGCTTCCCCTTCTTCTTGATGGCCTCGACGCCTTTGTCCTGCGCCTGGGCCGGGACGGCGACCAGGACCAGGACGGCCACGCAGGCCACCAGACCACATGCAACCAGCTTCCCGAGTCGAGACATTCCGCTTCCTCCTTTCAGCGTCCGTCGCGTCCGGTGTGTCTGAACCATCGCACGTGAATAGGCCGTGCGGCGGGCAGGCCGCGCGGCGATGGTGCCCGCGCACCGGCGGGTTCAGCGAGGGTAGTGCTTTAGGCAGGGAGATTCGAGGGCCACCAACGGGGCCACGCGAGACCCTCCAAAACGCCCGGAGCATCGCGCACTTCCCCAACCGTGTCAAGCGAAAGCCACGCCATAGTCCCGAGTCCCAGATATCATCCCGTGCCGATTCTCATCCGACGCGGCAATTCTCGGGGGCACAACGTGCACAGCTACGATGCAGGGAGCGCAGCCTCTGTGCCTTCGAGGCTGGGGTGCGGCCGGCAATGAGTTGAAAAATTTGGGAGGGTCATCCGATGAGGAGGTGGCTCAACTCCGCCACGTTGGGGACGTGCTCCAGGTCGTTGAGCAACTCGATTGCCTTCTCGGTGGACACCTCGCTGATCGCTTCCGCTGCCTGCAGACGGAACTTGGCGTCCAGTTCGGTGTCGCTCATAGGCCGCTCTTCGCTCCCCCGGGCAGATTCGACCCGGACCGCCTCGACTGTGCCGCCAAGGCTCTCGATCTGCACCACGGCCCCGACGGTGCGCTTCTCCATAAACAACCGCTCCATTTCCCGGTCGACCCGCAAGGCGACCTTCCGCATCGTCTGCTGTACTCGCGGCGAATCGATGAGGGCCGGATCATGCCAGCGGGGACCAGGGCTCAGCCCAAGGAGCACGAGCGCCACCGCAAAGGGCATACTGAACTCGGCATCGACCAAGTTGTGCGGGGAGTAGTCATCCAGGTCGCTCAACACTTCCCGCGCCACGCCGACTTCTACCCCCTTCACCTCGGCCTCGCCCCAGCCGTGACGTTGAAGAATCTCCCCGACCCCATCGAGTGCTGCGTGGTTCCAGCGGCAGCAGGGGTATGGCTTGAAATACATGCGCAGGATGTTGAACTGCTCCCCAAGCCCCGCGACCAACGTCTCCGGAGAATACTGGTCGGACCCGGCCATCCGGAAGAATCCCGTATCCCCCTCGAAGATGGTGCGGGGGCCGAGAAAGCTGGACTCGGCGAGGAGGGCGGCGTTGATCCCCGCGACGGACGGCCAGGCCACCATGTCTTTGGTCCATGACAGGGGCCGGTTGTTCCAGTTCCATTGCTTCGTGCTGGGAACAGGGGCGAAGGCACCGTAGATCCCAAAGGCGTGAACCATCTGATCGACGGTTAGGCCTAACAGCCGCCCGACGGCGGCCACCGACGCGAAGCCCTGGTGCGGCCCATAGCCTGATACCAGGCGACGCTGCCGTTCCGACGCGCGTATTGCCTGGCCTATCCGGGAAACGACCTCGTACGCCACGATGACCGCCTCCAAGAGTTGGCGGCCGCTCGCATTCACCAACTCTCCCGCGGCGAGGGCCGAGGAAACGGCCGTCGGACCGTAATGACCCTGGCGGACGATACCGCCGTCGTAATCGAGGGCGTTGGCGGAGACCCCATTGATGAAGGCGGCCCGGTCGGGGGCGGCGCGGAAGCCCAGGCCGATCACCGTCGCGCAGCCTCCCTCACCCTGCCGCCTGGCCGACCGGACTGCGGCCCGCGCGAGGGAGGTCTTCGCCCCGGCGAGGGCGCACCCAAGGGTGTCCAGGATGCATCGCTTGGCTTGAGCCGCCACCAGGTGGGGACATTCCTCCAGCCGCAGTCTGGTGGCAAACTCGGCCAGTTGACGTGTTTCTCCCATACCATTCTCCATCAGGCGCCCGGAGAAGCCACGGAGGAGAAATCGCGCATTCCGCCCATCCTGCGTTGGGCAAGGGCCAGACTCACCTATCGGACCCTCCCTCCTACTACAATGGATCGCGTTAGACTGTCAATCTCTGCGCAACTTGGAGGATGGCGGCATGGACGACAACGGCCATTACCGGCTACTTCGAAGACCTGGCGCGCTCGGCGCTGATGCTGTACACTTCCTCCAGCGAGGAGATCAGCCATGACACCGATCCTGTTTTCCCTTCTCGTCGCCCTCGCCCTCCCCCAGGCGGCCTCGACTGTCCCGAAAGAGTCTGACCTCAACATCAACCCTCCGAAACCAACGAACTACCCGTCCTACGTCCAGCAGGTCCAACCCGCCGTGGTGGGCATCAGGGTCCGGGTTCCACTCGACCGCCCCTCGGCACTCACGCTGGGGCCCGAGCGCTGGGGGAGTGGCGTGATCTTCGATCCCGCGGGGTACGCGCTCACCGTCAGCTATGTCCTGCTGGACGCGGAGATGATCCAGGTCGCCCTCCGTGACGGCCGCGTTGTCCCTGGAAAGCTGGTGGGCCTCGATCTGGAAAGCGGCCTCGGGGTGATCAAGCTGGAGGGAGATGGGCCGTGGCCGGCTGCGCCACTGGGGGACTCGTCCAGGGTTGCGGTGGGTGAGACCGCGGCGACGATCGGGGTGGACGGCGACAATGACCTCGTGGTCACGCGGGGGAGCGTCCAGGAGATCCGGAGCTTTGCCGGCTACTGGGAATACATGCTCGACCGGGCCTTCGTGGTGGCGCCCTACAATCGGGCCTTCGGCGGAAGCCCGCTCGTGAGCGTCCGGGGAGAGATCATCGGGATCACGAACCTCAGGCTCGGCGAGCCCCCGTTCGTCAACCTCGCCATTCCGATCGAATACTTCTCGGCGTCCAAGGACGAGTTGATCAGCAAGGGACGCGTGCTGAGCCGCCCGCCCCGGCCCTGGCTGGGTCTCTACGTCGTTCCCGGCGACGAGGGCGTTCTCGTGGCCGGCGCATCCCCTCTCAGCCCGGCAAGGCAGGCGGGGTTCCAGCGCGGCGATGTGATCGTGAGGATCAACGGGGAAAAGGTGGAGAGCCAGGAAGACTTTTACCGCAAGCTCTGGCAGACGGCGCTCGGGCAAGAAGTCAGTCTGGTCATCCTGCGGGAATCCCGCTTCCAGGTCATCACGGTCCGCCCCATCGACCGCTACGAGCTCTTGCGCCCCGCGGGGAAGTAGCTCTACCAGCCGAGTCACCCCGCCTCGCCCCATCATTCCGTGGGGTGCCCGATAGCGGGAATCCGAGGATCCCGGCGCCCTGCCGGCGAGGTGGCTGGGTTCAGGAGGCGAGGGGGAGAAGCAGAGTGAAGGTGCTGCCGGCGCCGGGGACGCTCTGGACCTCGATCCTGCCGCCGTGGGCCTCGGCGATGGTCTTGGCAATGCACAGGCCCAGGCCCGCGCCCCCCGTCTCGCGCGAGCGCGCCGGGTCCACGCGATAGAATCGCTCGAAGATTCGAGGCAGCACCTCCGGGGCGATCCCGATGCCGGTATCCCGAACCTCGATGTCCGCAAGCCCGTTGGCGGCGGGCTGATCGTCGCCCGCCCCTCTCCCGCCTGGCGCCTCACGCCTCACGGCCCGCAGGGCAAGCGCCACCTGCCCGCCGGACGGCGTGTACTTCACGCCGTTGTCCACGAGATTCCGGAGCAACTGCTTGAGGCGCTGCCCGTCGCCCTGGATCACCAGGGGCTCGAGTGCCTGGATCTTCACCTGCACCTGCTTCCCGCGGCCCAAGATCTCCCCCTCCTTGGCCACCTCTTCCACCAGGCGATCCAGCTCGACCGGCACCACATCCCACCGCAGGGCGCCGGCATCCGCCCGCGACAGCAGGAGGAGGTCATCCACCAGGCGGGCCATGGATTCGACCTCTTCCAGGACGCTCCCCAGGACGCGCTGGTACTCCGCGGGGTCTCGCGGATTCCTCAGGGCGACCTCGATCTCCCCCCTGAGCACGGTGAGCGGCGTCTTCAGCTCGTGCGACGCGTCCGCCGAGAATCGGCGCACCTGGGCGAACGTCGCCTCCAGGCGTGCCAGCATCTCGTTCAGGGTCCGGGCCAGCCGGCCCAGCTCGTCGTCCACCTCCGCGCCCTCGAGCCGCTGGGCCAGATGCTCGGCCTCGATCCGCCGGGCCGTCGTCGTCATCTGGTCCACGGGGCGCAGGGCGCGTCGCGCCAGGAGCCACCCCCCGCCACCCGCCAGGACCAGCGCCAGGGGCACCAGCGCCGCCAGGGTCCACAGGAAGCGCTGGCGGGCCATGTAGAGGCCCTCCAGCGACATCCCTACCTGGAGGACATTCACGATCCGGCCGTGCTGCGCCACCGGGAAGGTGATCACGCGGACAGGGAACCGGCCGTTGCTCGACACGGTCTCGAAGGTGGCGTACCCTTCCTCGGCGTCCTTCAGGGCTTTCGGGCTGATGTGAAGCGGCTCGCCCCCGAGCTGGGGCCAGCGCGGATCCAGGCGACCGTGGGGGTCCAGGAACTGATAGAACCGATCCGTGAAGCTCGGCCCGAAGAACCGGCGCAGTACCTCATCCAGATCCGGAGGGACCAGGTCCGCGCGTGGGTGGTCGGCCGCCTGGGCCACGGTCTTGGCGACGCCCTCCAGGGTCGCATCCACGTCCTGCCAGAGCCCGCGCATCAGCAGAAAGTAGGACGCGCCGCCCAGGAGGATGAGCGTCGCCGCCAGGATCCCCGTGAACCACAGGGTCAGCCGCGCACGAATCGACAGCCGTCTCATGGCTCGGCTCTCAGCACGTAGCCCACGCCGCGCACCGTGTGGATGAGCTTCGGCTCCCGCCCCGCGTCGATCTTCTTGCGCAGGTAGTTCACGTACACGTCGATCACGTTGGTCCCGGCGTCAAAGGAGTAGTCCCACACGTGCTCGGCGATCATGGTCCGGGTGAGGACCCGCCCGGGATTCCGCAGGAAGTACTCCAGGAGGGCGAATTCGCGATTGGTCAGCGCGATCGCCTCTCCTCCCCGCTTGACGGTGCGCGTCGCCGGCTCCAGGATCAGATCGGCCGCCTGCAGCACCGGGGCCTGCGCGGCCGCCCCACGGCGCAGCAGGGCCCGCACCCGCGCCAGGAGTTCGGCGAAGGCAAACGGCTTGGTGAGATAGTCGTCTGCTCCCGCGTCCAGCCCCTGGACCTTGTCCTCCACCGCGTCCCGCGCGGTGAGGAGGAGGACCGGCGTGACCACCTTCGCCTGGCGAAGTTCCCGGAGGACCTGGAAGCCGGGCTTCCGCGGCAGCATCACGTCCAGGACGATGACATCGTGGAGGCGGTCCAGCCCCATGAGGAGGCCCGTGTCTCCGTCGTAGGCCAGATCCACGGCGTAGCCTTCCTCCGTGAGCCCCTTGCGGATGAAGCTGGCCACTTTCCGGTCGTCCTCAACCAGCAGGATGCGCATGGCAGATCTCGACCTGTCCGCAGATTTCGCAGATTCCTGTCGCGACTCTCGGCTCGCGGCTTTAGGCTCTGCCGCCAAGATGCCAGGGAAAAGGAGGCCGAGCAAGGGGAAAGTGAAGGGGCCGGCGCCAGCAGGGCAACCCGGCAGACCAAGAGGGACCGGGGCGACATCCTCAACCCCGTCGCCGCCTCGGCTTCTCGTAGGTGGCGGTGACAACCGTGTGGATTCCGCCGCGGACATAGAAGTCACCCGCGACGGTCATGCGGCGAGGCCGGATCGCCTTCACCAGGTCATCCAGGATACGATTCGTCACGGCCTCGTGGAAGTGGCCCTCGTTTCTGAACGACCACAGGTACAGCTTGAGCGATTTCAACTCGACGCACAGCCGGTCCGGGACGTACCGGATGCGGATCGTGGCGAAATCCGGCTGTCCCGTGCGGGGGCAGAGGCAGGTGAACTCCGGACATTCGAAGCTGATCTCGTAGTCCCGCCTGGAGTTCGGGTTCGGGAAGGTCTCGAGCTGTTTGGAGGGTCGTGTCGGCATAGCCCACTCCAGGTCACTGGCGCCGTCGGCGCCACCAGGCATCCAGGCCCCAGTACTGTCCGGCGCCTCCGATCAGGACCACCAACAGTAGGGCGATGAAGGCCTTGTCATGGGTCGCGGCGGGGTTGGGCCAGCCCTTGGCGAAGAGATAGTTCCCGACCATGAAGATCCCCACGCCGGCCGAGAAGCGGGTCAACGCTCCCAAGAGGAGCGCCACGCCGGCCAGCGTCTCCCCCAGCACGACTAGGACCGCAAACAGATGTTCGTGCGGGATGACGACGTTGACCAGCCATGCCTTGTACCAGGCGTGCGGTGTGCCGGCGAGGAATCGCTCCAGCTGCGGCAGGAGCGCACCGCCCCAGAGAAAGCCGCGACTGAGCTTGGTGGTGCCCGATATGAGGAAAAATTGGGCGACGTACAGCCGGGCCACCAGGAGGGCGACGCCCGGCAACCGCTCAGACCATCCACTCGTCTTCGCCATCATGACACACCTACCTCGTTTGCGGGTCGGTGAGGACCCATCGCAGCTGATCCAGGGTGATGTTACACCCGCTGACGATCAGCACCACGGTCTGACCCCGCAGGCGGTCTTTCAGCTTGCGCGCCGCGGCCGCGGGCGCGGCGCCGGCCGCCTCGGCGAGCTGGTGCGCCGCCTCGAGAAGGAAGCGCACGCCCTGGCGCATCTCCTCCTCGCTGACCAGGACAATGTCGTCGATGTGCTGGCAGATGATCCCGAGGCTGAGGTCGAAGGGAACCCGCGTCATGAGGCCCTCGGCCCAGGTCGCAGCCTCGGGTGTCTCGACCTTCCGCCCGGCTTTCCAGGACAGATAGACCGAGGGCGCCTTCTCCGCTTGGACCCCGATGACCTTGACCGTTGGGCTGATGCGCTTGGCCACCAGGCAATGGCCGCTGGCACCGCTCCCGCCGCCGATGGGTACGATGATCACATCCACCTGCGGGAGCGCCTCCATGACCTCGAGGCTCACGGTGGCCACGCCGGCGATGAGGAGCGGCTCGTTGGCCGGGTGAACGTACCGGGAGCCGTCCAGGCGTGCCCGCTCCTCCGCCCATTCGCGCGCCTCGTCAAAGTCCCGTCCCCGCAGGACGACCTCGGCCGCCAGGCGGCGCATGGCCGCCACCTTATCGGGATTCGCCCCCTCGGGCGCAGCCACGACGGTCTTCACGCCGAACATCTTGGCGGCATAGGCGATGGATTGCCCATGGTTGCCCGTCGAGGCCGTGATGACGCCGCGTCCCCGCTCATCCTCCGTCAGGTGCGAGAGGAGATTGATCCCGCCCCGGACCTTGAAGGCGCCGATGGGCAGGGTGGTTTCCAGCTTGAGGTACAGCTCGCATCCCAGCGCCTCGGACATGGCGGCGGAGCGCACCAGCGGCGTCGGCGGGAGGTACCGGCTGATGACTTGGCGGGCGCGATAGACATCCTGAAGCGTCGGCGGTTGCATGCGATCCTCCAGGGCGCGGCGAAATTGTCACGCAGCGCACGGATAGCATCGCGGAGGATACACCCTCGACGGTCACCCGGCAACCATTCTCGGAACCTGTCCCAAGAAATGCGCAAAGCGAGAAAGCCGGTTGCCCGCCCTTTGGCCGCTGCGTATGATACCGACGCCAAAGAAACCGGAGCCCTCGGGGGCGGCTGCCTCCGGGCGAATTCGTTGGGGAAAAGGAGAGACACATGCGCTTTGCCAACCGAGTCGCCATCGTCACGGGAGCTGCGCGTGGAATCGGGAAGGCCATCGGCACTCGCCTGGCCTCGGAAGGAGCAACCGTCATTATTGCCGATGTCCTGGAACGAGCTGCCGAAGTAACTGCCAAAGAGCTGGAGGCGGCAGGCTACACCGTCATGGCTTTCCCTGTGGATGTCACTGACCCTGGCAGGGTAAACGCCATGGTTCAGACGGTCCTGCAACGATTCGCTCGCATTGACATCCTGGTGAACAACGCCGGCATCCTGGGCGACGTGATCCCGATCCACGAGACGCCGGATGCCGAGTGGCACCGGGTGATGGCGGTGAACCTGCACGGCGTCTTCTACTGCAGCCGGGCTGTTCTCCCTGCGATGCTGTCGAGGAAGTGCGGGCGGATCGTCAGCCTGGCCTCGGTCGCCGGCAAGGAAGGCAATGCCAACATGGCGGCCTACTCGGTGTCGAAGGCAGGAGTCATGGCACTGACGAAATCTCTGGCCAAGGAGTATGCGCAGAATGGCATCACCGTCAACTGCGTGACCCCCGCCCTGACTGACACGGACATGATCAAGGCATACTCCCCGGAGCAGCGGGCACTCCTGGCGAGCAAGGTCCCCATGGGACGCCTGGCGGCCCCCTCGGAGATTGCAGCGGTCGTCTGCTTTCTGGCCTCCGACGATGCGAGTTTCGTCACCGGCGCCGTCTACGACGTATCGGGGGGGCGATCCGACTACTGAGCAAGTCTGCCAAACGTGTTCACCCCTGGAGGGCCTTCCGCCTCGGCAATGGAACCCGTCCGGAGGCTCGGGGGCCGCTGCCGCCGCAGAACCGCCTTGACGCGAAGGTGCGATTCGGCATAGTCTGTCCGCGTGTCGCACAGACGAGTGCCCGGTGGGATTTCATCCGCTGAATAACCGCCAGAGACCAGAAGGCCGGAGCGATGGCAGCCCGCTGTCCTTCGCCCACGAGGTGTCATCATGAAGATCAGTTGCTGCTGGCTGTACGCCATCTCCAAGTACGGCTACCCACCCAGCCTGCCTGATACCCACCGAGCCCTGGAGGACATGGCTGCCTTGGGCTTCACCAGCGTGGAACTGGAAGGAGTGCGCGAAGAGAATCTCAAGGCAGTGCACGGCGAGCAGAAAGCACTCAAACAGCACTGCGAGGACCTGGGCCTTCGCGTCGTGAATTTCTGCCCGGTCCTCCCGGAGTTGGTTCATCCGGAGAAAGCGCGGCGGGTGCACGCCCTGGATCTCTTCAAGCTGGCCGTGGAGACGGCGACTTTCTTCGGCTGCGAGACGATCCAGACGGACAGCTATATCCCGCCCCTGGAGTTCGTGGGCGACATCCCGTACGGGGAGGCCATCAACTTCGGCAAGCGGTTCCAGGTGAAGGTTGACCCGGCATTCCGGTGGAACGACGTGTGGGGGTGGCTCACGGACAGCATCGGCGCCTGCGCCGACGAGGCGGAGCGGGCAGACTTGAAGTTCTGTCTGGAGCCCCGGGTGGGCGAGATCGTCAGCAACACCGACGCGCTCTTGCGGCTGATGGACGCCGTGGAAAACGACAACTTCGGCGCGATCCTGGACACCGGGCACCAGCACGCGCAGAAGGAGATCCTGCCCCTCAGCATCGAGAAGTTGGGCGATCGCGTCCATTACCTCCACGTCTCGGACAACGATGCGCAGACCAACCAGCACCTGGCGGTGGGCCGCGGCACCGTGGACTGGGACGGCGTGTTCATGGCCTTGAAGAAGCACGGCTTCTCGGGATACGTCGCCGTGGATGTCGGTCGCGTCCCCGATCTGGACGCGCAGGTGCGGGAATCGAAGGTGTTCCTGGAGCAGTTGGCGACGCGCCTAGGCGTCTAGGGGCCGAGCCGGGAACTCGTCGGAGATCGCTCGCCGAGACGACCTTCGTGATGGGTGTGCCGTGGCGATAGATCGCGTGATCCGGGGTCGCCTGGCGCCCGGGGGACAGGTCCGGGACATCCAGGTGGCCGACGGTCGGATTGTTGGGATCGTGCCTCCGGCGGATCCACCCGCGGCTGGCCTGACGGGCGAGGTCACCGGCATTGCCAGCGAGGCCTTCTTCGATCTCCAGGTCAACGGGTTCACCGGGGTGGATTTCAACCGGCCCGGCCTCACCGGTGAGGAATTGCTGCGGGCAGCCCGGGCCATGCGGGCGTACGGGGTCACGCGATTCCTCCCGACGGTGATCACCGCCTCGGTGGAGGCCATGGCGCGGACGCTGGCGACCATCCGGCACGCCCGTGAAGAGGCCCCCGTTCTGGCTCGCGCCATCCCGGGGATCCACCTCGAGGGTCCATTTCTCTGTCCCGAGGATGGGCCGCGCGGGGCGCATCCCAGAGCCCACGTCTGCGATCCCGACTGGGAGACGTTCTGCCGCCTCCAGGAAGCAGCGGGCGGTCTCATCCGCCTGGCCACCCTGGCGCCGGAGCGACCCGGGGCGCTGGAACTCATCCGGCGGCTGCGGGCCGCGGGCGTGGTGGTGGCCATCGGCCACACCGACGCGACGGAAGCCGACATCGACGCCGCCGTAGAAGCGGGCGCACAGCTGTCCACCCACCTGGGCAACGGAGCCCACGCCGTCCTCCCCCGCCATCGCAATTACATTCAGAAGCAGTTGGCGACGGATGGTTTGCTCGCCTCCATCATCGTGGACGGCCATCACCTGACCGAGTACTTTGTCAAGAACGTGATCCGCTGCAAGGGGCAGGAGCGGGTGATCCTGATCACCGACGCTATGGCGGCGGCGGCCGCACCGCCCGGGACTTACCGCCTGGGCGAGGTCCTGGCCGAGGCACAACCGGATGGCGCCGTCCGGCTGCCCGGCACGCCGTACCTGGCCGGATCTGCGCTGACCATGGACCGGGCCGTGGACAACGTCCAGCACTTCGCGGGGGTGTCTCTGGCGCAGGCTCTGGCCATGGCGACACAGCATCCTCGCCTCTTGTGGCCCGATCGGCCTGACGGCCTGACGCCGGGAGCCCCGGCCGACATTGTTCTGCTGCGCGACGGCGAGCGGCTCGAAGTGCTGGAGACGATCGTGGCCGGCGAGACGGTCTACCGGGCTCCGCAGCGGTGACAAGCGTTAATGGGGGGGAGGGCGAACGATCCGGCATCCGCTTGAAGAAGAACGAGCGGCGCGGAGAGAAGTTGCTGCGCTCGGGGGGGGTTGCATGTACTACGTGATCATCAGCCGCCATTGCGCCAACATGCAGCAGGAGCTGGCCACCGCCATGCAGGGACGGAAGGATATCCAGGTGATTCTGGATCGGCGCTATGGCGAACGGCGGGCCGACCTGCATCGGACCTCCCAGGAACGGCGGCGGAAAGAACGCCGCCGCGCTCCTGGCCTCCCCTTGGCAGATTCCGACATCCAAAAGAAGCCGAGAACTGGCGGATAGATGTGTGAGCGGCAATGGACTCTTATGAGGAGTATGGAGGATGCAAGTATGAGCCCGCGATCACGAGGCTGGCAATCGGTTCTGCTGTGGGTGATCCCGCTCTGGCTCCCCTTGTTGGGGGGTTGCGCGCTCTTCCTGGTGGGTGCGGGGG